>JBILQT010000142.1:0-18327 GCA_044373065.1 Sandaracinaceae bacterium | reverse complement strand
CTGGGGCGACGCGCAATCCCTCGCGCATCGCAAGCTCATCGATCGAAAGCGCCTTGCCGTGGCGCGCTCGACGCACGGCTATCAACAGACCGTGCAGAGCGTGGAAATCCTCGTGCTCATCCTGCGCGGGGCGCTTCTGCGTGGCGTGAGCACACCGCTTCGTCTGGAAGACCTCGATCGCATCCAGCAGAGCGCGCAGGAGTTCGATGCACGCCTCTCTGTGCGGCAGCTTCGCAAGGAGCGTTTTCCGGCCAAAGAGCTCCGTGAGCGCATGCTCCATTTGCTCCTGCGCGCATACGACGAGGTGCGCCGCATGCTCCACTTCGTGCGCTGGCACGAGGACGATGCGGATGCGATTGCGCCCTCGCTTTGGATGAAGACAGGCCGCTCGAAGAGGCAAGCGAAGGGGCCTCGCGGCGCAAGAGGAGGCGGGAAGAAACCCACGCCGAACGGGCGAAATGAAAGCGCATGAATTCAACATGAGCGAATCTTTTTCGATCCCTCCCCTCGGTCGACAGGACACGTTTCGCGTTCCGAATCTGAGGTTTCGCTGTATCGTTCAACCCTACCCGCGAACCATTCGGACGCATCGTGTCCCACCGACAAGGGAGCTCCATGCCGAAGCTGACAGGAATCGAGGCATTCGTTCTCAAAGAGTTCGAAGGGTGGTCCCGCGACTTCGCGGATGCGCTCCGCGAGCTAGAGCCGACGCTCTCGACCGAGGCTGTTGTCGTGTCGGCACGGGAGGCTCTTGGCAAGCTCATGGAAGCGATGGAAGACCCCGGGCTCTTCGCGCCGCAGATGCGCGCGTTCTCGGTTGGGGGCGCCATCTACATCGCGTTCTACTTGGCGCTAGCGCCGCGCGGCTTCTCCGCCGAGCACGTCTGGAAGCTCGCTGAGCGCGCGACGGTGCTCCACTTTGAGCGCATGTCGAAGCTGGAGAAGAGCCTGGCTTCCGGAGCGATGTTTGGTTGGCCCATGAAGGCGCTCTCACGCTGGCTCGCAGGCAAATCGAACGACAAACCCGTGGGCGGCTGGGTCTTCGACTTCGTAGAGGGCGAAGGCGACGTGGCCTACGGCGTCAACTACCGGCGCTGCGCAATCCGCGAACTCGCCCTCTCCCAAGGCGCTGCCGATTTCGCCCCGTACATCTGCCTCTCCGACATCGTCGGCAGCGAGAAGTTTGGTTGGGGATTGAAGCGTTCCGAGACGCTCGCCCAGGGCGGAACACGGTGCGACTTCCGCTTCCGCAAGGGCGGCGACACCGACGTCAAGGTTCATCTCCCGATGCACAAGTAGAGACGCCAAGGGAAGTTTCCATCTTATGGAAATCATCCCAAAACGGCTCAGCCCTGACGCACCGAGAGGACGCGCGCTTCCTCGTTCGAGATGATGTCGAACGCGCCGAGAAGCCCGACGATGCGCTCCCCAAGTTGAATGGGTGCCTTGCTCGTGCGCAGCCAACGCGTCGCATCGTCCCCGTGGTCCTGGCGCTCAAGCAGATTGAACTCTGCATGCCCCGAGGCGATGACCCGGCGATCGTCGCGTTGGTACTTCGCCGCCTGCCTACGCCACGGCAGCGGCTCACTCGTGTCCGTGAGCCCGACGCAGGCTTCAACGCTCTCCAGGCCGGCCTCACGCGCAAGCGCAGCACTCATCCCGAGGAACGCGAGGTCTTGATCCTTCCAGAAGAAGCGGACGCGCGGATACGCCTCACAGACCTCCTCAAGCACATCGAGAAACTCAGCGACAGCCGCCGTGGGCTCCTGGCGCTCAAAGGCGGCCGACGTCAGGCGCCGTGAGGCAACCAAGTGCGGCCAACTTCGCTCCTGGATGGTCAAGAACGCTTTCGCCGTCGCTCGAATGAGGGGCGCGTTGGAGTGGACAAGAGACGACACAAATTCATCCTAACAAAACACTTAGCCGCATCTCAACACTGCAAAGCGAGTGCATCTTTGAAAGGCCACCGAATGCCACAATGGACAACAAAAAACCCGGCGTGTAGCCGGGTCTCTTGAGGACGTTCTGTCTGAAGCTCAGCGCTTCGAGAACTGGAACTTCTTGCGGGCGCCGGGCTGACCGGGCTTCTTACGCTCTTTCTTGCGCGAATCGCGGGTCAGGAGACCAGCCTTGCGGAGCGTGGGGCGAAGCTCTGCGTCGCCTTCGAGAAGTGCGCGCGAGATGCCGTGGCGAACGGCCTCTGCCTGAGCCGCGAGGCCACCACCGCGAACGGTGCAGGAGACGTCGTACTTGCCCTGCTTCTCGGAGATCTCGAACGCTTGGTTCACGATCATGCGCGAGGTCTCGCGGGGGAAGTAGTCTTCAAGCGTGCGGCCGTTGACCGTGACCACGCCAGAGCCTGACAAAAGGTAAACGCGGGCGATGGCGTTCTTGCGCTTGCCAGTGCCGTATTGCTTCAAAGTTGCTGCGGGCATCGTTCTCTCTTTCGAAATCGTTCAGTCTGGGCGTGAAGCTCAGGCCAGCGTAAGTGCCGTCGGCTTTTGAGCGGCGTGGGGATGCGTTGCGCCAGCGTACACCTTGAGCTTGGCGTTCATGTCGCGTCCAAGTGGCGTCTTGGGAAGCATGCCCTTGACAGCCTTCTCAATCACGAACTCCGGCTTGCGGTCCATGAGGAGGCGATACGCCTCAGCCTTGAAGCCGCCCGGAATGCCGGAGTGGCGGTAGTAGAACTTCGTGTCGAGCTTGTTGCCCGTGAGGCGAACCTTGTCCGCATTGATGATGACGACGTAGTCGCCCGTGTCGCAGTGCTTCGTGTAGAGCGGCGTGTGCTTGCCACGAAGAATGGATGCGACCTGCGAAGCAAGGCGTCCGAGCGGCTTGTCCGTTGCGTCGACGATGAACCACTTGCGGTTGATGTCTGCTGGGTTCGCGCTGTGTGTGGTGTGCGTCATCGACATGGGGAAACCTGCTCGAAGGAGAAACGTGGAGGTTGGTACGGATTCGCAGGGCGTTGTCCTGCGAGCGAAGGGAGATGCCCACGAGGCGCTGGAGAGCACCGGGTCGTGGAGGGCGCGTGATTTAGCGGGGGCCCTGAGGGGTGTCAAGAGTTGGTGCGCTCAGTAAACGAGGCGCTCCAAGAATCGCGTGGAGAAGTTCCCGGATTGGAAGTTCGAATCCGCGAGAATTGCCTGATGAAGTGGGATGTTTGTGCGAATCCCGGTGATCACGGTCTCATGCAGTGCACGACGCATGCGGAGGATCGCCTCCTCGCGATTCCGCCCGTAGGTGAGCAACTTCACCAGCAGCGAATCGTAGTCACCCGGGACGCGCCAGCCCGTGAAAATGCCGCCATCGACACGAACGCCTGGCCCGCCTGGCGGGTGGTACTCGGTAATGAGGCCTGGCCAGGGCGCAAAAGTCTTCGGATCTTCCGCGTTGATGCGGCACTCAAGCGCATGGCCACGGGGCGCCACAGGCTCTTTCGGGAAGGTCGGGATGATGCCGGCCGCGACACGCATTTGCTCGGCGACAAGATCGATTCCTGTCACGAGTTCCGTCACGGGATGCTCCACCTGAATGCGGGTGTTCATCTCCATGAAGTAGAAGTGACCCTTCTCATCCATGATGAACTCAAGCGTGCCCGCCGAGCGATAGCCCGTGTCCTTCATGGCGCGGACGATCATGCGCGACATATCGAGGCGCATCTCGCTCGTCACAGCCACAGAGGGCGCCTCTTCGACGACCTTCTGATGGCGCCTTTGAATCGAGCATTCGCGCTCGCCCAGGACCATCTGAATGTCGTGATCCGGGTCGCAAAGAACCTGGAACTCAATGTGGCGCGGCTCTTCGACGTAGCGCTCGAGGTAGAGATCGCCGTTCTTGAAGCCGTTGATGGCCTCGGTCTTCGCCTGCGGGAAGACACGCAAGAGCTCTTCCGCCGAGCGGACGATCTTCATGCCGCGACCGCCACCACCCGCGCTCGCCTTGAGGATGACGGGGAAGCCGATCTTCTTGGCTTCTTCGACGGCTTCCGCAGCGTCCGCGAGCACGCCTGTACCGGGAAGGAGTGGGATGCCGAGGGAGCGCGCGAGATTGCGTGCAGGAACCTTGGCGCCCCACTTCTTCATGTCTTCAGGGCTTGGCCCGATGAACGTCAGCCCGCACTGCTTGCAGATCTCAGCGAACTCGGCGTTCTCGGAGAGGAAGCCGTAGCCTGGATGAATCGCGTCCGCGCCGCTGATCTCCGCAGCCGCCATGATCGACGGAATGTTGAGGTAGCTGGCGGAGCTCTTCGCGGGGCCGATGCAGACGGCTTCATCGGCGAAACGCACGTGAAGCGCGTTCGTGTCTGCAGTCGAATGCACCGCGACCGACTGAATGCCCAGCTCACGGCATGCGCGAATCACACGGAGAGCTATCTCTCCGCGGTTGGCGATGAGGACTTTCTTGAACATGCCGCCTCAGGCTTTTCGAACGCGGAACAGCACGTCGCCGTATTCGACCGGCTTGCCATTCTCACTCACGACCTCGACGATCGTGCCTGCAATCTCGGACTCGATCTCGTTCATCAGCTTCATCGCCTCGACAATGCAGAGCACCGTACCCGAGCGAATCTCCGACCCGACATCGACGAACGACGCGGCATCTGGCGATGGCGAGCGGTAGAACGTTCCCACGAAGGGCGACGTGATCGTGACGACGTTCGGATCGTCCACGCGCGGCACGGGAGGCGGCGGCGGCAAGGAACCCGACGAGGCGCCCGATGCAGGCGGCATCATGCTCGGCATGTTGAAGTTCGCCGGGGCCACGCCCGGGGCGATGGCGGACACGAGTGACGTGTCCGGACCGCGCCTCAAATAGACGCGCTCGCCATCCTTCTCAATCTCGAGCTCGGTTACGTCGAACTGCTTGAGTGAGCGCATCAACTCACGAAGCTGCTTGAGGTCGATCTCCATCGCTTGCGTTCTCCATCGAGTTCGGCGCGAAAAGCGCCAACGTTTTTGCAGTTACTCGCCTCGGTTGAGGCAGACGCCGAAGCGTCTCGTTCGTCTCTAACTCAGCTGCACAACTTCAAGGTGCGAATTCGAAGGCTGACTCTCTCAGGTCGAGAGAGAACGGGCCCTGTACCCCACCAACGCGCGGATGCCAAGCATGTAACTTTCCGCACCGAAGCCGCTGATCGTGCCCATGCACACAGCGGCAATCTTCGAGTGGTGACGCATCTCTTCGCGCGCGTGGACGTTCGTGAGGTGCACCTCGACGACCTTGACGTCGGTGCCTGCAATCGCATCTCGGATCGCAATCGACGTGTGTGTGTAGGCCGCAGCATTCAGGACAACGCCAAAGACATCGCTGCGCTGTGCGGCCGCATGGATCGCGTCGACGATCGCGCCTTCGTGATTCGTCTGCATGCACTCCACGACGACACCCAACTCACGACCCAGTTGGATGAGCTGCGCATCGATCTGAGCGAGTGTTTGCGTCCCATATCGCTCGGGCTCGCGGGTGCCCAAGAGATTCAAGTTCGGGCCGTGAATGACCTGCAGCACATCCGGCGCCCGCTTGGCGAGCATGTGCGTCGGGAGCTGTGGCGGCGTCTTCGCGCGGGTCATCCGACTCAGCCGCCGAGTTCGGTGGCCAGCTTGCTCGCGCCCGTGCGGAGGAGATAGCGGGCCTTGCCGAAGTTGCCGTCGGGGCGAAGCGCAACGGCCACAAAGTACTCCTCGTTGATCAGGCGAATGACCGTGGTCAGTTTTTCGCCTTGGATCGTCACCTCGCGTGCCGCGCCGCCATCGACGAGCTCGGAAGCCTTGCGAATGTCACGCAACACGACGCTGTACTCCATGCCCAGCGTCTCTACTTCGAAGGGCACGTCATCCTTGCGGTATTGCTCGACGGCGATCCCGTCCATGCCCATCACGAGCGCGGCGATGCCACCTTCGGTGCGGTCGACGACTTCGGCGAGAACTTCACGAAACATGGCGGGCTCCTGAGGTGACGAGAAAAGGGAAGCGATCAGCGCACAGCTGGAACGCAACGGTCAAGTTCTGAAGCAGCGGTGCGCGTGCGCTTCAGCCCCAACCGCGAAGTCGATTCTCTTGCTCTTGATAGAGACGAATCGCCGTGCGGATGACGCCGAGAGCCGCGGTGGCGCCTTCCATCTCATCGACCTGAACGCTCTTGTTCTCAAGCGTCTTGTAGTCCTCGAAGAAGCGTCGAATCTCGCGCCAGGTGTGCTTCGGGATCTCGGAGAGGTCGTGGTAGTCGGCGAAGGCTGGGTCGTGGACGTGGACCGCGATGATCTTGTCGTCCTCTTTGCCGCCGTCGTGCATGCGCATCACGCCAATCGCGCGGGCTCGCATGATCGAGAGTGGATAGACCGGCTCATTGCCGAGGACGAGCACATCGAGCGGGTCGCCATCGTCGCAGTAGGTGCGCGGCAAAAAGCCGTAATTCGATGGGTAATGAACGGCGCTGTAGAGAAGACGATCGACGCGCAACATGCCGGACGGCTTGTCGAGCTCGTACTTCACTTTCGAGCCCTTGGGGATCTCGATGACGACGTTGAAACCGCTCTCGATTGAGAGCTCGGGATTGGGGAGGTCGTGCCAGGCGTGAACCATGTTGGGCGCGAGTGTAGCGAGTGCGCGCGGCTGCTGCCGCTTTGTTGACGCATCGATCTGCGCTGTCGATGGTCGGGCGATGCGCCACGCCTGGCAGCCCAAGTTCTTCCTCTCCGCGCTCGTTGCGTTGGCCTGCCTGTTCGTGCTCGCACCCGCATCCGCACAACCCCGTCCGCGCACACCCTGGGTCGCACGAAGACGCCCCGGGATGCGCCCGAACACGATGCTCAACGACCGCGTGCTCCAGGAGGACTGGCCCGCGGAGCCGCGCTCACCCGCGAACGTCGATCGCGATGTCTTCGCCGAAGCCTTGCGCGAGCTCTGCTGGAGCATGAACCACGCGCGCTCGGAGCGTTACGCCGACTGGATTCTGCGCAGTGCGAACGACTTCCACGTCGACCCGTTTTTGATCGCGGCGGTGATGTACCGGGAGAGTCGTTGCGACCCCGAAGCCGTGGGCCTCGATGGGCCCAACTCGCTCGGTCTCACGCAGATCCCCTGGGACATGTATCGCGGCCTCGTCGAAGACCACGTGCTCTCCTATCGCGTCATCACCGGCACCTCCCAAGAGGACCGCTCCTTCCGTGTGGATCGCTTTCCATTCGGCCCGATTCGCGTGCAGCAGGCGGAGGCCAATCTCTACTTCGCAGCGGCCCTTCTCTCCATGTGGGAAGGCCAACACGCGACGGTCGATCACGCTTTCGATCAAGTGCCGCATCGCCACTTCGTCTCGCACTTCATCTGGGGTGATCGGGTGCGAAGCGATGTCGAAGAAGAGCGCATTCTCACGGACCGAAGACGTCTGCTTGAGCACTACGGCGCAACACCCGGCATGAGTCCAGTCACGTGGCGCGGTGTGCAGCTCGGTTGCCCGCTCTTTGGCTGTCCGCGCGTCGTGTTGAGCTGGCTCGGTGCAGAGCGAGATGGAGGCCAACGCGAGCATCGCGGCATCGATGTGGACTCGCTTCCCGAGGAGCCCGTGCGTGCACTCGGCGATGGTTTTGTGACCTTCGCGGGCGTCGACCTTCCGGGGCAACGCGCGCATGAGCAGGTGCGCACGCCCGAAGGCTACGACGCATATCCGCGCAGCAGCTTGGGCGCGGGCGGAAGGTACGTCTGCATTCGACATGGCGAGGGCGAGAACAGCTTTGCGAGCTGCTCGATGCACCTTGAGCGCGTGCATGTTGTGCATGGCAATCGCGTGCATCGCGGCGATGTGATCGGCTCTGTGGGGCGCACCGGCATGCAGTCGAGCGCAGCGCATTTGCATCTTGAGATTCGAACCTCACGCGTGGAGGACCCCTCGGTGATCTTGCAAGGCCTGCTGCTTGGTCGGTTGCCGCCCGTACGCGACCGGCACTGACATCCAGACACCGCTCACT
The DNA here is from genome assembly GCA_044373065.1 of Sandaracinaceae bacterium. Lineage (GTDB taxonomy): Bacteria > Myxococcota_A > Polyangia > Polyangiales > Sandaracinaceae > JAFLCL01. Next base: position 10,361 of record JBILQT010000142.1, on the reverse strand, counting down.
ATTGCAATAACTTTTCAATACTATTGCAATAACGTATTCGCGCTCACCCTTGCCGCGGTCGTCATTCGCTATCCTTGCGGGATGCGACCAACGCACCTCCTCATCCTTGCGCTCGCGACAACGGCCTGTGGGGGTTCCGAGCGCGGTGGACCCGTGGAGTCGACCAACGCTGCTCCAACCGAAGCCGTCGAGGCATGTCTGGTTGCTGCGCGTGCATACGCTGAGCCTTCCTACGCGCCGTGTGCTGAGACGCTTCGAGCGTCTGCGGAGGCGATCACGTCGGGTTGGGCTGCATTCACGCCCTACCAGCGATTCTTCCTTCGCCAAGCGTTGGCACCCACGACCTTCCCCGTGCGGCCGGACGATGCCGCGCAGGAGGCATGCGCGGCGGTGGCCAACGCCCCTGTGCATTGGTTCGGAGCCCCTGTGATTTCTCCGACTGCGCTCGCAAGCGCGTTGGTTGAAGTGCCCGGTGTTGAGGCGTGCCTGATGCCGCTGGTCATGGGCGAGACGCGTGAATCTTTCCTCGATGATGGTGAGGGAAACGCGATGGCCCAGGCCAGCGCACTCACGCGTGGCGACGTGGCAGCCTGGTTCGTAGCGCAAGTGCGTCATGAGACTTTCACGCTGAGCGAGCCGGACCGTGCCGCGCACCGGGCGCGTCTTGCGCTTCCAGAGGAAGCCGAACCCGCTATCGCTCCGACACCCGTCTCGCCTTTCGCCGAGGTCGATGCCCGATTGCGTGGCGCTTGCAGCACGCGCGATGTCGCGCGTCATGTGCGTACACTTCACGCGGCGGCGGCGGTCGATCTGGATGCGAGCTGCGCGAACGAAGACTTCGCCTCGTTCGGCGCTTGGATCGATGCGTACAACGGGCCCACCGTCACGCGCAGCGGCGCATGCGAAGAGACGCGTTGCCTCCTTCGACTGGAGAGCGTCGGCGAACGAAGCGTCTCTGCACTTCACGTTTGGTACACGCGCGAGAGTGCGACCACGCCGCGTTCGATTCGGTGTGAGGTCTTGCGCGGAGGTTGAGCGGTCAGCTCGTATATGCGAGCCCGAGCGAGACAACGCGCCATGCACGTTCGCGCCAAGCCACCACCGCGACGAAGGCCTGCACGTACGAACCTATCTCGACGACGATGAGCTCAGGGTCGGTGTAGCCCGCAGCGAACAAACCAGGGCCGTAGCCGAGGTCGTCAGCGAAATCGTAGGTTGTCGGCTCTCTCGCCTCGGATGTCGGTGCCACATCTTGGCGGCCCTCGCACGCATCACTCGCTGGCCCTCCCCGCGCCCAACAGGAACGCGCGGACACTGGCGATGCATCGCTGCGAATGCGCTGCGTCCCGCGAATCGTTGTGACGTCGCAGCGTACGCGCGGGTTGCTCACCACCTCGGCGGGCAATCCGTATCGCGCTGCGTAAGCACGCAAAGCTGCTGCAACAGCGCCCTCCTCACCTCGCTCCTCGCAGACGCGCTCGCGTGGTGGATCGGTACGCGCAGCTCCGCATCCAACCATCAGAGCGGCGAACAGAATGAGCGCGCGATGCACGCTGTGAGTCTGAACGCATCGCACCAAAACAAACACCCCGACTCTTGCGAAGTCGGGGTGCCTGGCTTTCAAGTCAACACCGTTGACTTTGCTTCACCGTGAGGTGAAACGCTGTGCTCAGTAGCGGTACGTCTCGGGCTTGAAGGGGCCTTCGACCGGAACGCCGATGTAGTCAGCCTGCTCGGTCGTGAGCTTGGTGAGCTTCGCGCCGATCTTCGCGAGGTGAAGGCGTGCAACCTCCTCGTCGAGGACCTTCGGGAGAACCTTCACGTCGCCGGGCTTGTTCGTCGCGCGGTTCTTCCAGAGGTCGATCTGCGCAAGCGTCTGGTTCGTGAAGCTGTTCGACATGACGAAGCTTGGGTGACCCGTGCCGCAGCCGAGGTTCACGAGGCGGCCTTCGGCGAGCATGTAGATGCTGTTGCCGGCGCCGAAGGTGTACTTGTCGACCTGGGGCTTGATGTTCGTGCGAACAACGCCCTCGGCCGTGTTCAGCTTGTCGATCTGAATCTCGTTGTCGAAGTGGCCGATGTTACAGACGATGGCCTGGTCCTTCATCTTCGACATGTGCTCAAGGCGGATGATGTCCTTGTTGCCCGTCGTCGTGACGTAGATGTCGCCCCAGCCGAGCGTGTCCTCGAGCGTGAGCACGCGGAAGCCTTCCATCGCGGCCTGAAGCGCGCAGATGGGGTCGACCTCGGTGACAACAACCTGGGCGCCCTGGCCACGAAGTGCCTGCGCGCAGCCCTTGCCCACATCGCCGTAGCCGCAGACCACGCCGACCTTGCCGGAGATCATCACGTCCGTCGCGCGCTTGATGCCGTCGACGAGCGACTCACGACAGCCGTAGAGGTTGTCGAACTTGCTCTTGGTGACCGAGTCGTTGACGTTGATTGCGGGCACAAGGAGCGTGCCGGCCTTCGCCATCTGGTAGAGGCGGTGAACGCCCGTCGTCGTCTCCTCAGAGACGCCCTTCCACTCCTTCACGATGGCGTGGAAGATGCCGGGCTGGTTCTTGTGGATCGACTTGAGGAGGTCTTTGATGACCTGCTCTTCGTGGTTGCCCGAGGGGCCGTTGACCCAGTCGGATCCGTTCTCGAGCTCGTAGCCCTTGTGGATGAGCAAGGTCGCGTCGCCACCGTCGTCGACGATGAGCTGCGGGCCAAGGCCAGCCGGGTTCACAAGCGCCTGCCAGGTGCACCACCAATACTCTTCAAGCGTCTCGCCCTTCCACGCGAAGACGGGGATGCCCGCGGCCGCGATGGCTGCAGCTGCATGGTCCTGCGTCGAGAAGATGTTGCAGGAAACCCAGCGCACTTCAGCGCCAAGATCCTTGAGCGTCTCGATGAGAACGGCCGTCTGGATCGTCATGTGAAGCGATCCCATCACCCGCACGCCAGCGAGCGGCTTCTCAGCGCCGTACTTCGCGCGGGTTGCCATGAGGCCGGGCATCTCGTGCTCGGCGATCTCGATCTCCTTACGGCCCCAAGCCGCAAGGGACATGTCGGCAACCTTGTAGTCGGTGGTCGTGCTGGTCTTCTTCGTCTCAGTCGTGGTCTGGGTCTGCATGGTCTCTTCCTTCTTTTTCCCGCGAGGGAATCTGTCTACTCGTGTCGTGTCGCCGAAGGGCGACGAAATCATATGATTTGAACAACGTTTCAATATGAAACGCTAACGGGCGCGGCGGGCGATCAACACCTGCCACGGCACATGCGCATCGGGCGTGCGCGCGCCGCGATGAAGAAGCATCGGCAAGGGGCGCACTTCGACCTTCTCAAGGCCCACTTCGATGGCCATCTCGCGTAGCTCACTGGGCTCAAAGCCAAGCCACACATCGGCTTGCTGATCGCGCAGCGCTTCGTCTTCATGCGCGGCGTAGTCGATCACCACGACTGCGCCGCCCGGACGCACAAGCTCGATCATCGCCGAGAGTGCCTTCTTTGGCTTCGCCACGTGATGAAGCATGCGCGACGCAAAGAGCACATCGGCGCCTTCAAGCTTGCGCACGCGGCGCTTCAGCGAGGCATCCGTCACATCGCCGAGGGCGAGCTCCACGTTCGTGTAGCCACGCGCGAGCACACGCTTTTGTGCGCGGGCCAACTGCGCCTCGGCCCTATCCACCGCGATGACTTGCGTGAAGAGCGGCGCGAGCACGTCGAGCAGGCGGCCGTCGCCTGTGCCCACATCGATCGCGAGCTCGCGGTGCGGAAGGAGCGGCGCAATCGCGGAGAGGTACGCGGGCAACTCGGGCGGCAAGGTGTCGGGCTCAAGCTGCGGCGCTTCTCGATCGAAGAACGCCCTTCCCGCCTCATCACGGGCACGCAGCACTTCTGGAATGCGCGCGAGGCTTCCGTCTTCGGTCGTGAGCGTTCGGCCTGCGGCGACAGCATCACGCACCACCGCATCGGCGCTCACATCGGCCACACGCACGAGCACGCGGTTGCCCTGCTTGCGCATCGTGAGCAGGCCTGCGCGACGCAGCGCAGAGACATGCTTGCTGACGTTCGGCTGCGCCTCGTTCACGAGCTCGGTGAGCTCACCGACCGAGAGTTCATCCTCGGCGCAGAGGGCCAAGAGACGCAGACGCAGCGGCTCGCCGAGGAGGCGATAGAGTTCCCACCTTCCAGCGGGGGGCGTCTGCGATGTGGTCTGCAACTCCATGAACGAGGCGAGCTATATTCCTCCATGCGCATATTGGCAAGTGCATGCGTGCGGCGCGTGTCTGCGGCGCGTGCGGAGTGCTACGGCTCGCGCATGCATCTTCCCTTGCGCCACCTCGTGCCGAGCCTCTCGGCCTCGCTGCTCCTCCTCATGGGCTGCCCGACCTCCAACGCGATCGATGCGAGCGCATCGCCCGTCGACGCTGGGACAACGGACGTGGGTCGCGACGTCTCCGAGCCGATCGATGCCTTCGCCGCGGATTCACCGGATGCACCCGTCGACGCGTTCTACATGCCCACCTGCGCGCCCATGCAGGCTCAGACGAACCTTTGCTTTGCGGGTGATTGCGTGGGCGTGACGGGCGCGTATTGGAATGGCGCCGAGTGCATCGAGTCGAACTGCGATTGTGTTGGACCGGAGTGCGGCATCTACGCGACCAAGGCCGCTTGCGATGCGGCACATACGATGTGCGATGCGCCGCTCTGCACGAGCACGGGGGGCGCTTGGTTCAGCGTGCCGGCTTGGTGTGGAAGCTTCGTGTGTGGTCGGCCGAATCCGAGTGCCTGCGAGACGCCCACCACCGCGTGTGATTGCGGCACGCGCGGAAGGTTCGTGCCCGGCGTTGGCTGCATGACAGACCCCACGTGCCCGATCCCCGAGCGCATCGAGCCGGAGACGCTCTGCATGATCTCGGGCGGCAGCTGGCGCACAGACATCTGTGGCCACGCAACGTGCGGACGTCTCTCGGACGATGCATGCGTCTCGCCCGGTTGCGTCTGCGGCACAAGCGAGACGTTTGACCTCGGGCGCGGCTGCATCCCGAACCCGATCTGCGAGGTGCGTACGCTTGGCGAGGACTGCACGGAGACGGGTCTCTGCGGTGGAGGCACAACATGCTGCGCACGCGGCGGAGCGTCTGCGGAGACCACCTGCATCATGCCGATGTGTGGCTCGCCCGATGGCATCTGCGGCCCGCCGGTTCCCTGAGGCGCTACTCGCAGACCTCGCGAAGATTCGCGGTCCAAACCCAACCGGATGCGGGCGCTTCGATTCGTGCGAAGCGCCCGCTTCGTTCATGGAGTTCGAGCACGGTTCCGTTGGCCAACTCCGCAACCACCTCAGCCTGCGTGCTTGGGCTCGAGCGCACCCGCAGAGGCGGCGCGGGATCCTCTACGACGAGATGGCATCGTCGCGTCTCGCGCGGTGCTTCGGGGCCAAGGGCTTGGCGTGCACTCCGAAGACGCGCCTCAACATCCACGCCTCGCAGCGCTTGCAGCAGGCCCGCGGCGCCCACGAGCGAAGTGCCTGCACCGCGCACGATGTCGTTCGATTGCACGGGGCAATCCCAGCGATCCGCAGGGGCGTCGTACGGACACTCGAAGGCTTCGGATGCGCGTTGCCTGGAGTCCGCTCCGCTCTCTTCATCCACGTAGGTTGTCGTGCAGCGCTGCGCGAGCTGGGCCTCTGCATGTGCATCCTGGGTTGTGTCTGCGTACGACACCGCGGTGACGCAGTGGACCGTGCTCCCTGCAACATCGACGTCGGCTTCGTCGAAGGCCGTTCCCAGCGCCAACTGCACATGCAGCTCGGGATCGATGACGAAGAGCGCACGGCCCTGCGTGAGCCCGCCCATGCCCGAATCGCCCCGAGGGAGTGTGAGCTCGAGGGTCGCCGCGAGCTCCGTCTCACCATCGCCATCGAGGTCCGAGGGAAGCAGATGCGGTGTGCTGCCTTCCGTGAGCGTCCCGAAGGCAAAGAGCGTCTGCTGGGCGAGCGCTTGGTAGCGCCCAGCGCGGCCTTCCACGCGGGCCACGGCGATGCGACGAAGCGATGGCTCGAAGCGAACGAGCGCCTCTGCCTCCGACATCGAGGTCGCGGCGATGCAATCCCAGAGACCGAAGCTGTCCGCGTCCTCACACGCATCGTCCGACGTGCCGACACGCTCAGCCCACGCGTGCAGCGCGACCTCATCGGCCAGCAAGCGTGTACGTGTCTCCTGCGTGAGCGTCGCCGCAGCATCCTCGAAGCGCGCGTGGTTCACGGCGTCGTCGACCGCGTCTGCCAGCGCGGCATCATCGAGCGCAGGCGCTTCTGGTTCTGGCGCGATGTCATCCGCGACATCCTGCGCAAAGAGTACAAAGAGCGAGGCGCCGATGCGACGCTGCGCGAGAATCACCACCGCATTCGGGATGGGCGCGATGGCAAGCTCGAGCGTTGACTGAGGCTCACTCGATGGCGCGGAGGTGGACGCTTCGCCCGCATCGACGCCCGCATCGACGCCTGCATCGACCTCCTCGTGCGGCGCCTCGATCGGCGTCTCTTCCGCGGCTGCAGGTGATGTGGCCTCGACTCTGCGTGCGTTCGTCGGAGTGCCTTCCGCGGCATTGCCGCAACCCGCGAGAAGGAGCGACACACACACGAGACGACGCGCGTTCATGCGCCCGGATCTAACGCGCCTCTGGCTCTGTGTTCTACTGCGCGCATGCACCTGAGCTGTCCTCGCTGCGCCCAACCGCTTCACCCCGTCTCGCTCGGTCTGGTGCGCAGCGCGGGATACCGAGAAGCGGTCGGAGCAGACACGGAGGGCTTTGCTTGTGGACGCTGCGGCGTGGGCGTTGTCCCAGGTCGCGTGGTCAATGAGTTGATGCGCGGCGTTGATGTCGGTGGCCGCATGACCGAGCGCGAGAGGACCACGACGCGCCTTGGGTGCCCGACGCCCAACTGCTTTGCAAACCTCGATCGCGTCACGCTCTCTTGGGAGCAAGACTTCGTCGAGATTGAGCAGTGCGCGCGCTGCAGCACGATGCTGCTCGACCCTGGCGAGTTCACCAAAGTGTTCTTGATCGAGCGCGGCGGCCGCTGACGGCGCTCGGCATCCAACGCTCTGCGTCTACACCGCGGCGCGCAGCTTGTTGCGGTGCTCATCGAGCGTGTCGCGCACCTGTCGGAGCACGAGGCCGAGCATGCAATCCTTCAAGTCGAACATCACAAACGCGGCCGCTGCGTCGACCTCGGAGGAGAGGCGCCACATGCCGTAGAGCCTGTCGCCGATGACGCAGTAGTTCTCGCTCACCTGCGCGCCATCGGGTCGCTTCAAGGTGAGTGTGCCGAGGAGTGACCAGGCGATCTCCAAGTCGACGGCGCCATCTTTCGCGACGCACTTTCGCTCGGCGCCCAGCTCGATGAGGGCGCAGGCACGCGCACCGCGAAGACGCGAGAGCGCCCTGACCAAGCCCTCGGCGCCACCCGCACGTGTCGGCAGCACGCTCGTGATGAGCGGTGCATTGGGAGGCGGTGGCAGCGTGTCGAGAAGCCCAGCCTTGCGAATCACCTCGCGGGGCTCGAAGCGCGGGCCCTTCGAGTCCGTCCAGTCCGAGGGGATCATCATCGCGGAGCCATCCGAGTCCTCGACGAGTTCGTCGAACGCGACGGTGAGCTCTTCACGCAGCTCGGATTGAAAGAAGTTGCGACCGAGAAGGCCCCAGGACTCGACCACATCCACGACGGGAATCGCGCGCTCTCGCGCCTCGCGCATGACATCGGCCACCGTACTCGCATCGACATCCACACCGGCAGACTCGAGCACGCGCTTGATCGCGTTGGGTCGCCAGGGGCAGTGCACCCAGGCCACATCGCCGCCCGCGAGTAGGACGCGGCCGACGCCGCGCTTTGTTCGCACGAACACCTCACCGCTCGCGCGTCGCTGCACGGCCCCACGCAGGACCTTCGCGGTCGGGCCGAGATTGGGCCCGAGCGAGAGCCCGAGGGAGATCAGGCGTACGCGAAGTTGAAGCGCCTCGGTGCTGAAGGGACGAAGCAGCGCATCGTCGATCGCATTGCGCAGGTAGCCACTCAGCATCTCCTCATCGAACGACGCGAGAATCGCCAAGACGGGCGGACGATTGGGCAGCGTCGCAAGGGCATCCAGCAGCGGCGTCGTCAGCGCGCGCTCGGAGGAGATGTGCACGATGACGAGCTGCGTCGGTGCCTCCGTGATCGCAGCCATCAGTGCATCCACGCTCGTCGCAAGGGCAACGTCATGCCCCGTCAACGCCGTTCGAATGAACTCCGCCACCGCAGCATCGGGTTCCAACACACAAATGCGAACTGTGCTCAACGTCACGCAGCCCTTGGGTCCACCGCCGGACCTCCCCAATGTGACGAAAACGGAAGTTTCTCACAAGCGGCTTCAGCGCTCCCGCATCCGAAGAGGCTGCGCACAAAATGCGCGCATTGCGCGACGCATCGCAGCGCGCTGCTCGATCAACACGAAGTGTGTTCCAGGCAGCTCGACGTAGCGGACGCGTGGATGCGCCCGTGCCCATGCGCGCACGCGGGAAGTGCTCACCATCGCATCGCTGCGCCCCTGCAGGAGCAACGTGGGAACGCGTGGCGTGGGGGCGCGCGAGGAGACGCCGGAGATGAGCACGAGCGCGTTGATGTCGAGTTCATCTGCGTGACGCGAGGCACCGATGGCGCCGTTCGACAAGCCGACAAGGACAATCCGCTGCGCGCCGCGCGCACGAAGGATGGCGATGCTTGAGTCGATGATGCGCAGCGCAGCGGGGTCGCTCCATCGGCCGACAAAATGATCCGAGGGGCAGATCACCTCGGCGGAGAGCGGCGCGACGGCGGCTGCGATCTCGAGACATTGAAACGCGAAATTGCCTGCGTATCCGTGGAGGAAAATGACACCGAGGGTCGGCGCTTGCTGAGTCGAACGCACGAGGATCGCGTTGTTCGCATCTTCGTTGTCGAGCCCCAGCAGCGTCGAGAGCACGGGCGTAGCGAGGCGCGGCGCAAAGGCCTCGTGCGCGGGATAGGAGGCGATGAGCAACGAGGGCAGCGTTGGAAACTCAGGCGGAACCATGCCTGTCGCGATGAGCAGTCGACTCCCCACCATCGAAGCATCGCGCTCCTCAAAGAGCCTATCGATCCAGCGCGCGCCGCCTGTGATGCGCCCGTGTGCATCGATCGTCACGAGTGATGCGCGCTCCGATGCGCCGTAGAAGGCGATGCGCACTGCGCAGAGCAGCACGAGGAGGAGCGACGGAACTTCGACCCAGTTGCCGAAGCGCTCACGCAGTCGCGTCGGTGCGATTTGCAGTGCGAGCCCCAGCGCGACGAGGCTGTAGGACCATCCCCAAAGAGACATCTCGGTGCGCCCGAGGATGATGCTGAGCAACGCGACCAAGCTCAGCGACAAGGCGACGAGGACGCGCAGAAACGAGAGAACGAAAGACTCGCGGAGCGTGCGCATGCATCAGCGTGCGCGTGCCCGAGAGGCGATGCGGGCGACCGATGCGTGAGGCGTCGTGAGGCGCGCGCGAGCGGTCGCGCTATCGGTCCCAGGTCGCGCGATAGCGGGTGAGCTCTGGCGTGCACACACCGACCTCCACGCGCGACTTCATCCCGACGACCGCAAGGCCCGCGACAAACGCGGTGCCGTAGCTGGGGATCAGCGCCGGTGCGATCAAGTGCGGGGGATGCCGGAGCTCGACCGCACAGGACGACGCATCAACCGTCACGCTCTGCGCGATGCCGCGATGAAACATCGACCACGCAGCACTGATGGCGCGCACCGTCATCTGCGCCCCGAGCATGCGAAACGCGGCGCGGTACATCGGCTGCTCCAGCAGCGTGCTGTTCACACCAAGGCTGAACTTCGCAAACTCGCTCGCATCGCCTCCGCAACGCACATCCGCAGCGAGAAGCCAGAGCGCCATCCCATGCGCCTCCGGAACCCACGCGCTCGGCAGAGGCGGCTCGGCAAGCAGCGCATGAAGCTGCGGGGGAAGACCTTGGAGTGCCTGGCACTCAGGCCAGGCCTGCACGACGGAGCGCGCGACCGAGCCCTTCTGAAAGAACGTCGGATGCGACTCAAGCCCCTGCGGAAGTGATGCGATGTAGGCGCTGAGCAGGGGATGGGAGGGCACGCGCCACGTTGCGGTGAGGTTGCGGGCGAGGTCAAGCGCGGCGGACGGTCTGGGGGCTGAGTCAGTGTCTGAGTCAGTGTCTGAGTCAGTGTCTGAGTCAGTGTCTGAGTCAGTGTCTGAGTCAGTGTCTGAGTCAGTGTCTGAGTCAGTGTCTGAGTCAGTGTCTGAGTCAGTGTCTGAGTCAGTGTCCGATTCAGTGTCCGATTCAGGGTCCG
>JBILQT010000475.1:0-4168 GCA_044373065.1 Sandaracinaceae bacterium | reverse complement strand
ACGCGTGTAGGCATCAACAATCCGTTGGCGAAGTTCGACCGAAATCATGCGGACGAGTCGATCAGTTCTGAGGGATCGAATCAAGACGGGAGCGGTCTAGCCGGGCTCCCGCGTCTGCTACCACCACAGGCACGCGCGCGCTGAACCGAACGGGCTACCGCACCTATGTGGAGTTCAACTACAACGCCACCCAATCATTCACTACCGATGGCGTGTCGGAAGCGATCTTCAACAAGGACTTTCGATGGTTCGTTGTGGAGCTTCGACCCGGGGCGACAGCCAACACACCGGGTGCGTACCAGGAAATTGCAGCATTCAATCGCCCACCGCTTGGCACGACAGGAACCGTGAGCCTGCAGGGCCACTGCGTCATGTTCCCGTTCGAGCCCGAGATGCACGAACTCGCAGGCGCGACGTTTGCCATCACCGGCGATCGACCCGCTGAGAGCCCCTACATGTGCGATGGCACCCTGATTGGGAACATCCCGCTTGAGGATGAGATCATCGACAATGGCGACCAGTTTGAAAACTCATGGCGCCATCACTTGGCGGTTGCCGCGCAGGCTGCGGAAGAGGCCGACATGCTTGGTCAAACCCTGATTGAGCACGGCCTTGAGATGGACCGACGCACGGAGACTGCGCTCGATGCGGTCGAAGATCATTGCGGTCTGAGTTTGAATCTCGATGCGGCGTTCAACCCAACCGGTTCGGCCGCTACACCTGCGACGCAGATTATTCAGGGCAACAACTGCCCCATGACGGCTTGTCCGATGGGGACAGTCTGTGCGAGCGCATCAGGCACCGGCGGACTCTGCGTTCTGGACGCTTTGGCTAGGGCGGGTGCTAGTGGGCCTGCTGCGGCGCAGCTTGCGGAGTGTATAGGCGACGAAACGTCCGTCGCGCGCGTGGTGATGTTTGGGAGTCCCGCAAGCCCGTACTGTGTGTACCGAAGCGCATCCGACCCCTCCCTGCTCTGCCCACCCAGCGCTGGTCGCTGTCCGCTAGAGATGCCACCGATGACCGGGTGCCCCCTGGCGCCGTCGGGAACGACGCTGGTCCCCCAGTCTGAAATCCAGTACCTGGACTTTATCCCAACCCGTGACTTCAACGCCCCAACTGCCGTCGGAGGAGGCACGGCGACTCCGCCTCGAAACTGCACGGGCTTTCGGCAGGTTCGCTTCAACGTAGCCCGAGGTGACGCGCCCGGCGTGACAGCGGACGACACGCTCCGTGAGCTGGTCGCTTCGAACTTCTACTCGTGGGCGAATGCCGGCAGCATCGCGCCGCGGATTGGTTTCGCCGGTTACCCAGAAGACCTGGGAATGGCGACGCTTGACGGTGCAGAATGGTTTGGAACCGGACGTGGAGCTCCTCTAGCCGTGGGCGGTCCTGCGGCGACTGGCTTTCCATGTGCCGCAGCCTACAGTGCCGCCAGCGGGGGACCTCTTGGGACTGGATGCACGGATGGTTCGGGCTTCTTCTGCCAGACGATCAATTGTGCCGATGCGAACCAGCGGGCGTCCTTCAACAATCGAGCACTTCGAGCGATGCTCGCGCTCCGCGTCCTGTCCGGTAGCGGTCTTGCTGGCCTGCGGATACCAGTATCCTACGCCGCGAACACGTTCGATCCATCGAGCATGGGTCGAGCGCCAACCCTACGTTTTTGGTCAAGCACGGGCTCACAAAGCTGGGCGGTGGCGTCGACGGGGCGCTTCGACGAAGTACGAGACAACTCGATGATTTTTCAGCCGCCGACGACGTGGTTCGCCCCTCTAAGGCGCGCCTGGCGCCGCATTGACGGGCATGGGTTTGCGGTTGTCGACGCTTCCCTCAACAACGCATCCAGTCCACAACCGCTCTCGTTCATCAACTTTGGACATGGCCCTCGCCCCAGCTGGACACAACGATTTTGGCAAGGAATGTACGAGTCAAATGCCTCGCCGGATGTCCGTACATACAATCGTGACGATCAGACTGAGTGCTACGCCGACCGACTCGCTAACCGACTCGTGGTTCGGTCGTTCTACGCCACCGCAGGTGCTCAAGAAGAGCAAGATTTTCAAGCGCTCAGGGGCCGCGGGCTCAACGATGGTTGCCAGCATCGAGGATTGACCTCGCTGTACACGCAAGGACCGTGGGATCGAAGCACAAACTCGCTTGGGACAGGGTGGGCCGTAAACAACCTTCATCCTGCGCCTGACGGGTTCACGGCCGAGGCGGTTTTGGATGGCCTTGAGATGATGTGCGAGGCGTCTCTCTACAACCCAGAACAGCTCACAACCGGCCCAGCCGCTTGCGGTTCTGATGTTCCCGTGACGGTTCGATCCGCCGACGACATTCCGCAGCTACGTCAGCAGCTCAACTGCCTGGCGAATCAGCTGGATCTTGCTGCCCGACGAGCGATGATCGCCGAGGTTCCGATGTCGATCGTTCAGCAGGTGCGCGGCAATCGAGTAGGTACTCGACCGGATCAGGGCACCTTCGGACAGAGCGCTGCGAGTGTCCGCACGTCGTTTCGAACCATGGCCGACTTTCCGGTGCTCGTTGCCGCCGAAGTACAGGGAATGGCGACCGATACGGAACTTCTTGAGTCGTCGTTGAGGGTGTTGGACACGCAATCTGAGATCGAAGACCTCCGAACCACAAGCACCATTCTTTCGCAGACTGCGGACTGCATGACCGCGGCCTTCAACTCCGGACCGGCCACGGCCGCCGCGGCCGCTGCGGTTCAGTGCGTGTTTGCCGCCGCGCAAATAGTCGTCGCCCTCGAGATCAGTTCACGCACCCAGGCCCTGTTGGGGGAAGAGCGGGTACAGAATCTGCTCCGTTTCCAGCAGAACTTTTCTGCTCGTCAGACTCGCCTTCTGACGTTGACCACCGAGATGCAGAAGGCCGTGGACGCGGTTCAGGGCGGTCTGGCAGCCATTCGCACTGGCACACGCGCAGCTCGGCGCAACATCGCGCGCGCCATGTTCGCTGACACCGATGACGCAGGCCGCACGTACAACGTGAACACCGTGATGCGTCGTCGCTACAACACCGACCGCATCCGCTACGAGACTGCCCACACGGCGGCGATTCGCTACGCGACGCTTGCGCGCCGTGCCATCGAGCAGCGGTTTGGCGTTCGCCTTGCGGACATCGACCGCGACCTGGCTTTCGTCGAGCGACCTTCCAGTTGGGTCGGCGGCGTATGCGATTCAAGTGGCATCGACTACTCACGCATCCGCGACGCCACGGACCTTCCAGCGGACAACTATGCTGGCGAGTTTGTCGGCGACTACGTCGATCGACTCGAACGCTTTGTCGAAAGCTACCGGTTGGATTTCCCGTACAACTCGGGTGCAGACACGCTCGTCGCGTCAATGCGCGATGACCTGATGAACGTACGCCGAGTTTGCCCAAGCAGCGCCACCAACATGCTTGGTGTGAGCGACAACATCATGGCGACGCGATTCCCCACGCCAAGTGGCGATCCAGTGCCGGACGAAGAGGAGCCCGTGACTGCATGGGCTGCACGAAACTGCCGAACGTCGGTGCCGGGTCAAGCAGACGCGTGCGTCACGGCCCTTCCCGCTCCCGGCGACGGGCCTCGGCGACTGGCGGCAGTATCGGGCGCTCCCGATGCGTCTCCCTACCGCGTCGTCTTCGCGCCGGGTGTGCCGTCGGTCAACGCGCTTCCCGTGTCGTTCGATGACGATGCGGAGTGGTCACAAGAAGTGACGTTGTCCGGAGGGGGACGGTACCGACTTTCCTGGTACCAAGGTGCATCTGGAGGTGGCACCGGAACCCCGGACGTCACGCTCGTTCCTGGAACCGGCATCTTGTCGAACGTAACGTCCACTCGCTTCGATGTCGCGTTGCCCACTGTGGGAGGTACAGCCAGCGACAACCTTGTTGCACCGTGGAAGCGCTACTTCCGTTACTTCACTGTGTCGCGTGACGGCACGTTCCGAGTGGCCATCCGACCGGGTGTGATGGAAACGAACCCCAGCGAACAGTTCATTGACGTGGCGGGGCTCATGCTGGAGGACGTGACTGGCATCACTCCTGCGACTACCATCACGGAGACTACGATTCTCGCGAGCACAAGGACGCTCCGACCCCGCTCATTCGAAGTCACCACGGCGCCAGGCATCACGCCCCGCGCGATTTGCGAGGACACGGA
>JBILQT010000141.1:0-18395 GCA_044373065.1 Sandaracinaceae bacterium | reverse complement strand
CCGGAATCCCGCACTGCTCCATGACGAAGTTGATCGCGCTGACGTACTCGCGGCAGCGGTCCTGTGGCGTGGCGCAGCCGCAGGCGAGGAACGTCATGCTGAGGGCGAGGGAGGAGACGCCAAGCGTGCGCAGGGGCAGGGGACGTGAGCTCATGCGGCGAGGATCGCTGCTCTCGACGCGCGAAGTCAATGGTTCAGCGCGGGCTAGGGCGCGGCGTTTTCAGGAAGCGTTTCATCCAACGCGAGTGCTGTCTCGCTCACGACGTGCAACGCACCGATCGCTGGGCCCGCCGGGCGAGGTGCGGCCACTTCGCGGTACGTGCGAACGTAGATCGTCGCGCCCGGAGCAAAGTTGAATGAGGGCAGCGCATCACCTCGTGTCGCGCAGAAGGCTCCCGCAGTCGTGCTTCGTCCGTCGCTCGTGCGGCCCTCGGTCCAAGAGGTCGGGAGCGCATCTGCACCGATCGAGACAGCGACAAAGGGAACGCATCCGCGCGTCGGGCGCCGTGACCACGGGAGCACATCGGCGCTTGTTGAGGCTACGTGCACCACGGCGAGTTCATCGGTGGCCTCAAGCCGCGCAGGGATGAGCGTGTGTGCGGCCTCGGCATGCGCCAACGCGACCTCGACGGGGAGCCCCAGGGCCGCAACATCGGCCTCCGTCACGCCGGGAAAGAGCCAAGTGTGCAGCGCGACGGATCCCGCGCCTTCGATGCGCACATGCGCCCTGCCGCACACCGGAATCGCAGCAACACGGGGGTCATGCGGGCTGAAGGTGAGGCGCGAGGGCAGCACCACGCGCGAGACGGAAGTCGCTGCATCGCCGACGGCAAGGAGCACCCCGCACCCGCCGTCCAACCCCTGGGCATCCAGCTCGGCGGGCAATGTGAGCAGCGAGACAGGCGCTGCGCTCTCGACGGCGACGTAGCCACGATCTCGAAGCATTGCCTCGGCGTTCGCGCGTGCCTCTGCGGGTGTCGTAACTGCGGAGGAGTCACGGACTCCGAGCACGGCGAAGGCCGCCGACATGCCATCAAAGGGCTCGCGCGTTGGCGCTGGATTGCGCTGGTAGATCATGCTGATCACGCCCGTCGTCACGCACATCCCACAGGCGAAGACGAAGCCCATCGCGACGAGCCCGCCCAATGCGCGCTTCGGCGTCGCCTCCTCACCGCGCGCCACTTCAGCCCTCCGTCTCGGGGCCGAGCCAGACGCTGCAGGCAAGCGGCGCAAGCGTCAGCAGCAGGTGCTGGTCAAAACCGTCCAGCGGCTCTGCAATCGCGCGCGCACCTTCACCGTTCTGCACACCGCTGCCGCCAAACTCACGCGCATCGGTGTTGAGAATCTCCGTCCACTGGCCAGCCATCGGCACGCCAACGGGATAGCGCTCCCGCACGACGGGCGTGTAGTGCGAGACGACCAAGATGGGCCGCGTGCCCGGCTCGCCCAGACGCAAGAAGGCCAGCACGCCTTGGTCAGCGTCCGTGCCGTCGACCCAGCGAAAGCCGCGCTCATCGCAGTCGAATTGATGAAGCGCAGGGTTGCGTCGGTAGGTGTCATTGAGCGACGCGACAAGCTTCGAGAGGCCTGCATGCGAAGGATCCTCAAGCAGCGTCCAATCGAGCTCCGAGTCGTGATCCCACTCGCGCCATTGCCCAAGCTCGGTGCCCATGAAGAGCAGCTTCTTGCCGGGGCTCACCATCTGCGAGGCGAGGAGCAGACGCACATTCGCGAACTTCTGCCAGCGGTCTCCCGGCATCTTGTTCAAGAACGAGCCCTTGCCATGCACGACCTCGTCGTGGCTGAGCGGCATCACGAAGTTCTCGTGGAAGGCGTAGTGCGCGCGGAAGGTGATCTCGTTGTGGTGGAAGCGTCGATGAATTGGGTCCCTCTCGAGGTAGCGCAGGGAGTCATGCATCCAGCCGAGGTCCCACTTCATGTCAAAGCCAAGGCCGCCCATCGAGGTGGGGCGCGAGACCATCGGCCAGCTCGTCGACTCCTCCGCGATCATCAAGCTGTGCGGGTGATTGCGCGCAACGGCCTCGTTGATCTTGCGCAGCGTCGCAACGGCCTCGAGGTTCTCGCGACCGCCGAGCTCGTTCGGAATCCACTCGCCCTCTTTGCGCGAGTAGTCGAGGTAGAGCATCGAGGCGACGCCATCGACGCGGATGCCATCGGCATGAAATCGGTCGAGCCAGAAGTTCGCCGAGGAGAGCAGGAAGCTGCGCACCTCCAGGCGGCCGTAGTTGAAGATGTGCGACTTCCAATCGGGGTGAAAGCCACGACGTGGATCTTGGTGCTCGAAGAGGTGCGTGCCGTCGAAGAAGGCGAGGCCATGCGCATCGTTCGGGAAGTGCGCGGGGGCCCAATCGAGGATCACGCCGATGCCCCGCTGATGCAGGTGATCGATCAGGTACATGAAGTCTTCAGGCTTGCCGTAGCGGTGCGTGGGCGCGAAGTAGCCGGTGATCTGGTAGCCCCAGCTTCCGTAGAAGGGGTGCTCCATCACAGGCAAGAGTTCGACATGCGTGAAGCCATGCTTGAGCACGTGCTCGGCAAGCCTTGGAGCAAGCTCGCGGTAGCCCAGCGAGCGCCAGCCTTCGTCGGCCACGCGCGCAAAACTTCCTAGGTGTACTTCATAGATGGATATGGGCGAATTCAATGACGCGGAGCGTGCTCGGTCCCTGCGCCAGCGCTCATCACCCCAGCGGTAGCTGTTGCTCTCCCAGACGATCGAGGCCGTGGCCGGAGGGCACTCGTGCAAGGCGCCGAAGGGGTCGGCTTTGTCGACCTCGTACCCGTTGAACAAGCTCTTGATCTTGTATTTGTAGAGCGTGCCCTTCGCGACGCCGGGGACGAACGCCTCCCAGATGCCGGAGCGTCCGATCGCGCGCATCGGGCACGCGTCTTTGCTCCACGCGTTGAAGCTTCCGATGACATGCACCGAGGCTGCATTGGGTGCCCAGACGGCGAAGTACGTGCCCCATGCACCATCGACGACACCCGGGTGTGCGCCGAGTTTTTCGTAGAGCCGCTCGTGCGTGCCCTCGCTGAAGAAGTGCAGGTCTGCTTCGCCAAAGAGGGAGGGGAACTCAGCGAGCGGCATCAGCATCGGGGCGCCTTCGTGCATGGGCGCAGACATACCATGCGGGCTTTGTTTACTCTTTCGCCCATGACGCGATTCGTATGCATCCACGGGCACTTTTATCAGCCCCCCCGCGAGAACCCGTGGCTCGATGCGATCGAAGGGCAAGACTCGGCCGCGCCCTTTCACGACTGGAACGAGCGCATCACCGAGGAGTGCTACGAGCCCAACACCAAGGCGCGCGTGCTCGATGGCAAAGGCCGCATCGACAGGCTGGTGAACAACTACGCCAAGATGAGCTTCAACATCGGGCCCACCTTGATGTCCTGGCTCGAAGAGCAGGATGAGCCTGTCTACAAGGCGATTCTCGCGGCCGACCTCGATGCCATTGCCAAGACGGGCTGCGGCTCGGCCATCGCACAGGTGCATGGGCATCTCATCCTTCCGCTCTGTCATCCGCGCGATCAGCACACGCAGGTGCGCTGGGGTGCGCGTGACTTCGAGCGACGCTTTGGTCGGCGCCCCAAGGGCATGTGGCTCTCGGAGACGGCCTGCAATACGTCGAGCCTCGAAGCCCTCGCGGAAGAGGGCATCGCGTTCACGATCCTCGCGCCACACCAGGCCGCGCGTGTGCGTCCCTCAGGAGGCCGTGGGCCTTGGACGGATGTGAAAGACGGCAAGGTTGAGACGCGTCGCGCCTACAACGTGAACCTTCCCTCCGGTCGCAGCATCACCGTCTTTTTCTATGACGGACCGGCCTCACGTGGCGTGGCCTTCGAGCGCCTTCTCGACGACGGCGCAGGTTTCGCGAATCGCCTCACAGGGCTCTTTCATCCGAACGCGCGCGAGCCTCAGATCGCCCACATCGCAACGGATGGTGAGAGCTACGGGCACCATCATCGCTTCGGTGAGATGGGCTTGGCCTACGCGCTCGAATCGCTCGCGAAGAACCCAGAGGTGCAGGTCGGCAGCTACGAGCTCTTCCTGCGCGACAACCCGCCGACCTGGGATGCCGAGATTGTCGAGAACACCGCATGGAGCTGCGCCCATGGCATCGAGCGTTGGCGCTCCAACTGCGGGTGTTCCTCCGGTGCGCATGCAACGTGGCAACAAGCCTGGCGAGGGCCCCTGCGCAACGCGCTCGACCACCTCCGCGATCGTGCTGCGACTCAATTTGAACGTGATGCAGGCAAGCTCTTCATTGACCCCTGGGCTGCACGCAACGCCTACATCGATGTCGTCTTTTCGCACTCTTCGCACGAGGCGCTTGAGACCTTCCTTCAGCACACGATTCGCCCTGAATGGAAGGCATTGGGCACACCCCTTCGCGACCAGCCCTGGGCCGAGCAAGCGCTCTCGTGGATGGAGCTGCAGCGCCACGCGATGTCGATGTACACAAGCTGCGGCTGGTTCTTCGACGACCTCTCCGGCATCGAGACGACACAGGTCTTGGCCTACGCAGCGCGCGTGCTGGAGCTCGCCAAAAACCTGACGGGGCAAGATTGGGAAGACGGCTTCGTGCGCATCCTCTCCGAGGGCAAATCGAACATCGAGGGCGTCGGCGATGGCGCCAAGATTTGGCGTGAGCTGGTCAAGCCTCGCGCGGTGCAGCTCGAGCGTGCCGCCGCCCATTTCGCGGTCGCTTCGCTCTTCAACAGCTACGCGGATGAGGAGCGCTTGCTGGCCTTTGAGGTCGTCTTCGAGGGCCGCGAGATCCGCAGCTCAGGCCGTGCGCGCCTGGCCCTTGGAACCCTTACGCTGACCACGCGCGCGACACGCACACGTGCGCGCTTTGAGTACGCGGTCGTGCATGTCGGCGACCATCACATTGGTGTGGGCGTGCGCCCTCCCGTGGATGCAGCTGCCTCGCTCTCGATGCGTGAGAACCTACGTCTTGCGTTCACCGAGGCGGACCTCACGCAGCTCCTTCGCGCGCTTGAAAAACACTTTCCCGAACGGACCTACTCGCTGCGCTCGCTCTTCAAGGATGAGCAGCAGCGCATCTTGCGCCTCGTGCTCGAGTCGACGTTGGCTGGCGTCGCGCAGTCGTACGCGAACATCTACGAGCAACAGGCGCCGCTCATGCGCTACCTCGCGGGCCTCAAGCAGCCTGTGCCGCAAGCGTTTCAGTACGCCGCCGAGTTCACCCTGCGCGAGCGCATCCGTGAGGCGTTGACCTCGGAGCGCGACATTGATTTGCCGCTCCTGGCGGCACTTTTTGAGGAGGCTGAAGAGACGGGTGTGACGGCGCGTGATCCGTCCGCGCCGCGGGCCTCCAAGGCCCTGCGTGATCGCGCGCTTGCAGCTAGTGCACGTGCACGTCTCGCCTCGATGATCCGCATGCTCGCGAGCAAAGGCCTCGACCTCGAAGCGCTCGCACACGCACGCGATGTCGCACGCTTCCTCGTGCGCGCAGGCCTCTCGGTGGACCACGATGCCGCGCAGGAAGAGGCAGTGCATCTGCGTGAGCAAGTGAAGGTGCAAGCGCTCACGCCCGAGGTGCGAACGGCGCTCGTGGAGTTGCTGGAGACGCTCGATGTCGCTGCGCAGGCGACGTAGGGCGAACTGGTAGGACCACTTTTCGCGGCCTCACTTCGCGCGAATCTTCTGCAGCGTCGGCCCACCAAACCCGTCCTTGCGCTTCGTGAGCTTTGCCTCGAAGGCCGGATCACGCGGTGCATCGCCGTGAAGGATGGCCTGGAGGTACGTCGTAATCGTATTCGAGGTCTGCCGCGTCACATCGCGCTTGGGGTGATCGAGCAGCGGGAGAAGCGCATCGGCGATGCACGCAACTTCATGGCGCTGCCCGCGATGCCAACCCCACGTACGCACAATGCCCAGCGCAACATCGAGATGCGGCGACTTCGGCGCGAGCACTGCGCGCAGCAGCGGCGCGACGTCCTTCATCGCAATCTTCGGCGTTGCGTGGTCCATCCGCCAATCGCTCGTTGTGGAACGCAACCCCATAAGCGCCCCGAGGACTGTGTTGCGGTCCCGCGAGGCGGTCAGGGCCAGCAGAACCGCGGTGCTGCCTTCCATGAGGTCGCAATACGCGAGCACTTCGGCAGCATTGCGACGCGCATCTTTGGAGTCACCCGTCAGCATCGTCCGCAGCGCGCTTAATGTGGCCTCACGTGGCGCTGCACCCTGCACGATGAGCTGCATCAAGACGGCTGCTGCTGCGCGCCCGTAGTCCGTGCGCTTGTAGCCTCGCCCCGCTGCCGGTACGCCGAGAAAGGGCGTGAATGCCTTCGCCTCAAAGCCAAGCCGCGCAAAGGTTTTCGGCATGTCTCGACGCGCGACGTTGCCAAAGAGCATGTGCTCCAGGTGCGCCATCGTCTCCGCCGTCGGCTCGTTCTGAAACGCTTTCATCGCCGCTTCGACTTGCCCCGCGGCGGCAAGAAGACGCAGACGTTCCGCCTCATCTTGCTCAGGCGTAAAGCGCTTGTGCGGAAGGGTCGCGAGCACCGTGCGTGCGAAAGGGCCGAGGCTGTCTACCGCACCGTTTGTCTGGAACTTCTCGACCTTGGAGAGCGGAAACCAAAACGTCTCACCGGCTTGCATGAGCGCATCGAGATCTGGACCAGGCGCAAGCTTCGCAACTATCGCATTGGCCCGTGAGGCCATCGCGAACGAGACCCAAACAAGCTCCGTCGTTTGTCGACGCAGCGTCTCGCCGAGGTACGCGCCACAAGCCCGCGTATGCGCCGGCGTGCGCGGCTTCTTCTTCGCGAGCTTCTCCAATGCGCTCAGCGCGGCGATGGAAAAGTCGAGCTCAGGCGCAGAGTTCGCGAGGTCTTCCGCAAGCTGCTTCATCTCGGCGGCGATGGCTTTGTCGGTCATGCGCGAGTGTTCCGAGGAGGCCGTTCACTGCGGAAACTGAAAGACGATTTCGCCCTCGCGAACCATGCCCAGTTCATCGCGCGCGATGCGCTCCATTGCTGCAGGCTCGGAGCGCAGCTGACGCACCTCCGCATCCAGCCTTCGCACCTCGTGTGCGAGCGATTCATTGCCGCGTCGCATCTGCCGAAGCTCGGCCTCGAGCGCGCGATAGCGGGGCAGGCCTTGCGGCTGAAGCACCATCAAGGGCACCGACACGATCGCGAGAATCAGAAGGCCCATCGGCAGGAGCCAGACCCACGTCTGCACAGTGCCCTCATCCTTCGAGGGGGCGGGATTCACGGGACGCGGGGCCTTAGGCTCAGACACACGCGAGAACATGCGACATTCCGCGAACTGGAACCAAGAAAGCGGTGAACGCGCATGGAAAGGTTGTCCGGCTCCTGCTCGTAGCGTGAGGTGAGGAACTTTCACCTCCGAGAAACGTCTACCCTTCAAGAACGCCATGGACGCCAACAAGAACAGCAACGAAGACCTGCGCGGCTTGCTCTGGTTGCTTGGCTTGGGTGCGGCGGCGTTCGGAGGGCTCCTGCTGATGCAGGCGTTTCATACGCCGGCGGCGCCCGGCACGGGTGCCCTGCATGAGACGCTTGCTTCGCGCGTCGATGATTGGATGGGGCTCTCCGGCACAACGCCCGTGCATCACGAGGAGACCCCGCTGATCACAATTCCGCGCGGAGGCTTGGGCACCTATGCGCACGGCGTTCAGGACGAAGACGACCCGCAGATGCGCGCCTTTCATCAGAGCTACCGTGGCGATGAAGACGCGGGTGTCTCGCAGCCGTTCTCGATCGCCTACCACCGCGGCACGTTGCTCTCGACGTCGGGCGTCGCGGGCTTGAATGCCGGGGCACCCTGCGAGGTGCGTGTGCTTCCGGTGATGGCCGCTGGCTATAACTGCCTGCTTCGCGTGATGTGCAACGACGTGATCGTCTATCCAGACGAGGGGATGCAGGCGGGCTACGCACCCTGCGAGGTGGAGGCGGGCCAGGTCGTTTCGGCCATCGACAACTCCTCTTCGGACGGCGACCGTGAGATCGACTTGAACACGCGGACGCGCGTGGTGCGCGTAAACGAGGTCGATCGAGAATCGCGCGCACTCATGTCGCTGCGCATTCAGCTCGAGAGTTGATCAAGCGCGCTTGCGGAGACGGAGCGTGCCCGGTAGAGCGGCCGCCCGATGAAGCACGACAACTCGCTCAACGCCTCGCAGAGTGAAGCCGTCCGCCATCACAAGGGCTCGATGCTCGTTCTGGCGGGGGCAGGCTCCGGCAAGACGCGTGTCATCACGCATCGCATTGCGCGCTTGGTCAACGAACTCGGTGTGAGCCCGAGCCGCATTCTCGCCGTGAGCTTCACCAACAAAGCGGCCGAGGAGATGGTCGAGCGCATGGAGCCGCTCGTCGGCAAAGAGCGCGCGAAGAAGCTCTGGCTCTCGACCTTCCACAGCTTCGGCGTTCGCTTCCTCACGGAAGAGGCCGGGGCCGCGTTCGGTGCGAGCGGCAAGACGAAATTCTCCATCTTCGATCAAGCCGATTGCGTCGGCCTTTTGCGCGAGATCATCAAGCGCGAGCACCTCTTGCCGTCAGGCAAAGATGGCGAAAAGCGCATGGATCTGTGGGCAGTTCAAGGACGCATCTCCCTCTGGAAGAACAAGCAACTTGGCCCCCAAGACATCCCGCCGAGTGACATCGACTACGACCAAGTCGCGCTCGAGGCGTACCCGCACTACGAGGCCGGCCTGCGTGCGATGCGTGCGTTCGATTTCGATGATCTCGTGTGTGTCCCTGCGCGCGTCCTGAAAGAGCGCGAAGACATTCGCCTCAAGTGGCAAGAGCGCTTCGAGCACCTACTCGTCGACGAGTTTCAAGACACGAACGCGGTGCAACTCGACCTCGTGAAGCTGCTCGCGAACGAGGCGCGAAACGTCTGCGTCGTCGGTGATGACGACCAATCGATCTACGGCTGGCGCGGCGCAGAGGTGGCCAACATCCTCGCCTTCGAGAGCGTCTTTCCTGGCGCAAAAGTCGTGAAGCTTGAGGACAACTACCGCTCACGCGAGCCCATCCTCGGCGTGGCCAATGCCGCCATCGCGCGCTCCACGGGCAAGCGCTACGACAAGACGCTGCGCACCACCAAGCAGGGCGGCGACAAGGTGCGGCTCTGCCTCATCGGCGACATCGATCAGGAGGCGAAGTTTGTCGCGAAGGAGGTGCGCGGCATCGCGAAGGAGGGGCGCAAGTACGGCGAGATTGCCGTCCTCTATCGCTCGAATCTGCAGGCACGTCTTATTGAGGAAGAGCTGCGCATCGAGGGCATCCCGTATCGCCTTGTCGGAGGCACGCAGTTCTACGATCGCAAGGAAGTGAAGGACGCGATTGCCTATCTGCGCGCGGCGATTCAGCCCCGCGATGAGCTCGCATTGCGTCGCATCGTGAACTCTCCGCCGCGTGGAATTGGCGACACGACCATCACGCGCGTGGAGCGTTACGGCATGGCGAAGAACATCCCGTTCACGCGCGCCATCCTCCATCCCGAGTCGATTCCCGATGTGCCCGATGCGGCCATTCGCGGCGCACGTACGCTGCGCGATGCGCTGCAGCGCGCGGGCGAGCGCTTCGAGGTGATAGGCGACCAGAAGCCCGACGCCGAGCGCCCACGCTTGCCCGCGGCCGCGCTTCAGCTCTTTGATGAGACGGGCTTCCGTAAGGAGATCCAAGAGTCTGGGACGGCGACGGAAAAGCAGCAGCGCTGGGGCAACGTCGAGTTCGTGCTCCGCAGCCTCGATCGCTACGAGCGCGCTGTCGCACGTGATGGCGAGATGGCGGATCTGGGCAAGTTCCTTCAGCGCATGTCGATTCGCCGCGACGACGAAGAGGGCGAGCCGGGCAACGAGGTGACGCTGAGCTCACTGCACAGCGCCAAAGGTCTGGAGTGGCCCGTTGTGTTCATGATTGGGCTCAACGAGGGCACGCTGCCTCACCTGCGTACGATTGATCCCAAGGCGAGCGAGGCTGCACCCACGGATGTCGAGGAGGAGCGACGGCTCTTCTATGTCGGCGTCACACGCGCCCGCGAGCGGCTCTATCTGTGTCGCTACCTGCGCCGCGAGATGCGGGGCAAGGTGAGCGAGACAACGGCGTCACGCTTTCTCCAGGGCCTGCCGGAAGAACTCATGGAGCGCTACGAGCGCGACGACGACGCACCGGCGAAGGTGGAGGAATCCGCAGCATTCGGCGCTGCACTGCTCGCCCAGCTACGCGCTCGAAAATAGAGCTGATTGATATCTTGTTAAGACATGAGCTTGAGGCTGAGCGCGAACACGGCCCCAAGTCCGAAGAGCCAAACGACATCGATGGGGCGTGCTGGAGGGCGCCCTGGCCCGCCGCGCATCACTGCGGCAATGCACGCGAAGCTCGCCCCCACGATGACGAGGGCAACGGCACCCCAGGCTCTGCCCGTCGAGAGCGTCGTGTGAAATGCGAAGGCGAGGGCGGCTCCGATGAAGGCGGGCGGGCCGATGACGCGCGGGCTCATCGTGCGTGCCTCTTGCAGCGCGAGTGCGAGCAAGATCGCAAGCGTCGCACCCGCGAAGGCCATCATCCCGAGGCGCTCCGTCGCAACAAATCCGACGATGCTGATCGAGGCCACAAATCCAAAGCGCATCGCGAGCTGCAAGCGCCGTGATCGCGGTGCAATCCGCTGTGAGATCGGATGCTCAAACGCCAGGAGCCCGAGCGCCACAACGAAGGCAATCGTCGCGACAAGCGCGGGCATCGGAAGCGCACTCGAAAGCGTGATGCGCGCCATGTGCATGGCCATAAACGCGCCCGTGGCCATCGAGGCAAAACGCACCGGGATGAGCGCGTGTGCACGCACACTCGTGCTGCTCTTCTCGCGTGGTTCGTTCATGGTGTCGGCTTCATCATTGCAGGGATCGAAAACTAACCTCAGAACGGTGGGCGCGCTTTGTTGAGCGCTCTTTCTGCAGGTTGCTGGTTTCCCTCTCGGGAGGTTGCTGTGTTTTCCTCTCCCGCAACGAAAGGAGTCTTCATGTTGTTTTCGCGCCGTCTTGCGAGCTCACTCGCCCTCGCACTGACTCTCGCTTTTGCGAGCACGTTCTCCGCCCCGATCGCACACGCTGACCATCGGATTGGCACGCCCTACTCGGGCACGCGTCCCTACCAGCTCGACCTCTACGGTGGCTTCACCTGGCATGGCTTCGGGTTCGCGGGAGGCGCGCGTTTCGGGATTCCACTCGTCAACAATCCCATCCCGTCGATCGACAACGCGCTCTACCTGAACTTCGGTTTCGACTTCTACTTCACGCGTCTGCGCGGCTGCGGCGCGGTGGCGTGCGCGGATGAGTTCGGAGCGGGCTTTGGCATCCCGGTGAGTGTGCACTGGGAGTTCTACTTCGACGACACCTGGTCGGCCTTCGCCGAGCTTGGCGTCAACATCTACATTCCGCCTGGTTTCCTCCGCTACAACGATTGGTATTGGGGAGACAACGCCTCGGCATGGGTGCTCGCGCAAGTCGGCGGAAGGCTGCATTTGTCGGAGGCCTTCGCGCTCACCGTGCGCGTCGGAAACCCCTACGCATCGTTCGGGATCGAGTTCGAGTTCTGATCCGCAGTGACACCAGCTTTTGACACGCAGTGTCAATTTGCCTGGCGGAATGTCGCAGTTGAATTTGTTTCGCGGAGGGCCTCTTTAGGCCCTCCGTCTTTTGGTGAGACCTGTTGAGAAGCCTTGCGCAGCCTGAGAGGATGCGTGCTGAGGTGAGTTCATGAATCGCAAGCTTGTTGTCCTTACATTTCTCGCAGCGCTCTGGTCGCTCGGGTGTCGCCGCGAGATGGAGCCCGATGCGGGCGGTCCGCGTGTCGATACCGGAACCCTGATCGATTCCGCGACGCCCATGCCGATGACACTTCGCATCGAGCCGCAGGATGAGGTGCGCACGGAGTCGCCAGTCAGCGTGACGTACACGGCATTCTCCGTTGAGGCCGATGGCACATCGCGCGACGTGACGAGCGAGGTGACTTGGTCGTCCACGCTGCCTGGTCTTGGAACCTTCACGGGCAACGTCTTCACCTCCGCGGCGGGACGCGGCGGCCTCACGAACATCGTTGCGCGCCTTGGATCACGCACGACAACCACGACGCTCACGATTCGCGTCGACACCGTCATCATTGTCGACCCCGCGCCTGCCGATGCACCGACCCGCTTCGAGGGCACGGTCGATCCGACACGTGCGCCCGCACTCGTCTATCCCCTCGATGGCGCAGCCGTTCCGCCGAACCTGGGCGAGCTTGAGTTCCACTACCGCCCGAACGGAAGCGAGCTTTTTGAGCTGCGCCTGAGCACGAGCGCGAGCACGTTCCGCATCTACATGGGCTGCCCCGAGAGCGTCGGCGGCGGCTGCGCGTACACGCTTCCGCGCGATGTGTGGGAGGCGATCGCAATGCAGACGCGCGGCCAGGGTCCGATCGAGATCCGCCTTCGCGGCGTGAATGCTGCGGGTCAAATGGGTGAGGCCGCGACGCAGATGATGCGCGTGGTCGAGGAGCCCATCACGGGCGGCCTCTACTACTGGAATGCTGGCGAGGGCTCGATCGATCGCTTCGAGTTCGGCGTGCCCGGTGCACGCGCAGAGCGCTTCATCGATCGCGCGCGCGCAACAGCGGGAACCTGCGTTGGCTGTCACGCACTCTCACGCGATGGAACACGCATCGCCGTGGGCACCGACATCCCAACAACGACCTGGCAAATCTTCGATGTCGCAACGCGCACGCGCCTTGTGAATCGCGGCGCCGGTGGCTTCTTCCCCTCGCAGCCGAACTTCGGCTCCTTCTCGCCGGACTCCACGCAGATTGTCACGAGCGCGCTGACGGGCCTGACGATTCGCAGTGCGACGGAAGACCGCATCATCGTGGACAACCTCGGTGGCGGGGCAGCCTCGCAGCCAGACTGGTCTGCCGACGGAAACCACATCGTCTTCGTCCGGCACGACGCTCCCGCCGTGCTCGTCTACGACGCGCTCGGAGTCTCCTCAGGCCGCATCGTTCGTCTCGATCGCGTGGGCGATACATGGACGCTTGGACCGACACTCGTGAACACGCCTGGCGCGAACAACTACTACCCCGCGTACTCGCCCGACGGAAACTACATCGTCTACAACCACTCGCCGTCGAACACAGGCTCTGCAGGCGCCGACCCAGACTCCGGCATGACCGGCGTACCCGATGCGCAGATCATGATTGTGCCGAGCGCGGGTGGTGATCCGATTCGTCTCTCGCGCCTGATGGGTCTCGCAGACTCCTGGGCGAAGTGGGACCCGACCGTCTATCGCGACGGAAGCCACGACCTCTTCTGGCTCACCTGGTCGAGTCGTCGCGCCTTTGGTCTTCGCGTCGGAGCCGATGTGCGGGCTCAACTCTGGATGGCCGCGGTCGATCCCTCGGCACTCGCACGTGGCGAAGAGGGCGTGACCGCGCCCTTCCGCTTGCCTTTCCAGAACATCGCGACGAGCAATCACATCGCGCAGTGGGTCACCTCGGTCGAGCGCGCGCCTTGCGTGACGAACGCGGAATGCCCCGGTGAGTTCTGCGTCGATGGTCGCTGCTTCGCTGAGGTCCCGATTCTCTGAGCTGGTTGAACCACGGTTCAGTTTCACGTTGTTCGGCGCGACGATGTACCCACATCGCTCGCGCCGAGCGCGTTTCAGTAGGTGAAGTCGCGATCAAACCAAAAGATAAGTGCCCTACGGAAGCGCGGAACGCCGACGCTCCGGGACGCCATACTCTCGCGCGAGTGTCTTCACGCGGAGGATGCGGTCGCCACGCAACACGCGATGCGCTGAAGCGCTCACGAGCAGCCCCTCCACGTGCGCGTCGCCAAGCTTCCACACCTCGAACTCCTGCGTCGTCGGGGGACGCCCGGGCACGCGATAGGTGAGCTCGATCGCGCACTTCTTCTCGAACGCTTGCCTCAGCGCGTCGTGAATGTCGTCACGCATGCAGGCCTTGCCTTCGACCTGCTGCGCCACCCAGAGGTCACCGGCGGTTCGCGGTGCAAGCTCGTGCGAGAGGCGATCGAAGAGCTCGAGCGTGGCCTGCACATCGGGCATCGCGCGATGCGTCGGCAGCGAGAGCTTGAGCGCCTCGCAGAGGCCGCGCAGCGAGCTCGGAAGGCCGTGAAAGCAACGTCGCGCGAGCTTGCTCGTATCGAGTGCGTGCGTCGGCGCAGCATCGATCTCACCTCGCGTCGCGGCGCTGGCGAGAAAGCTCAGGTCATACGCGATGCGGTGCCCGACCAAGATGGCGCCTTCGAATGCCTCGCGGAGCGTTGGCGCAAGCTCGGAGAGGGTGGGTGCGGAGGCGAGCGCGGCGTCGCTGATCCCGTGGATGGTCTCCGAGGCGCCCACTTTTGCGTCGCCCGGGCGCACGAGTGACTCGAAACGACGGAGCGTTTTTCCGTCGCTCGTTCGCCGCTCAAAAGCCATCTCGCAGATGCGGTCCTGCGCGAAGTCGCGCCCCGTCATCTCCAAGTCGAGGACGACAATCTCCACCTCAGACCAGGGCTTTTGCCAAAGGCTCGGCAGTGGTTCTGCGACGGAATCATTGAGGCTTGAAGCAGGCAGCGCCTCTTCGAGTGCTCCGCTCGGCGAAATCATCCCTTCAGGGAAACCGGCAATCGACGCCATCGGCGCTTGCTACCACCCCTTGGCGTCGCAAGCTTGCAGGCTCTGATGCTTGAAGCTTCCATCACGCGTGCCGCTACTCCCCCGCCGGGCCCTCTCTCGCTTCGCGGGCTCTTGCGTGTCCAACCGCTGCGAACACTGGAGCGCCTGCTCGCATTGCGTGAGGCCGCGATTGACCCAGCGAAGCAACTCGATGCAATCGAGCAAGCCGCACGCGCTCTCTGTCTTCTTCCTTCGCGCCTCTTCGAGAGCTTCGACCCCGCCACGCGCACGGCGCTTGATGCGCTGATTCCCGCGCCAGGCATGATCGAGCGGCAGAAGCTCGGTGGCGTTGCGCTTCGCCTTGTGGATCTGGGCCTTTTGCATGCGCATCCCGGACGCCCCGAGGTGCTTGTGCTGCCCGCCGTCTACCGGCTTCAGCTGCCCGGGCCTGCCACCGAGGACCCGCACTCGGCACGCGCGCTGTTCGCATCGCTCGACCCAGAGTCACGCCAGGAGGTGCTCACGACCTACCACGGCAGAAGGCCCGCCGCGCCCTGGCCACTGGCCCTTGAGCCACTCTTGCTCGAGCTCGAATCGGAGGAGCAACTCGATGTGCGGCTCTCCACATTGGACCGCCCGGGCATGCTCGCGCTCGCGGCGATTGAGGCGCGTGGTGGTGACATCGAGGTCGGTGCCTACCTCGACCTCTGCATGGAGCCTGCGCGTTGGTCGGGCGCGCGAATCCCGAAGCGCGGCTTGGCGTTTCACTTGATGAGCCACGGCTTTGTCGTGGTCCGTGGTGACCGCATTGTGATGCCCATGGAAGTCGGCGCGCGTGTCGGTCGTGAGCGTCGCGCAACACTTCATCAGCAGCGCGCCAAGGCGATTCATCAGACCGCTGAGCGCGAAGATGAACCGCAGCGTGCCGCCCTCGGCGAGGCGCCTGGTGCGCGGGCGATGTCGATTCGCCTCGAGAGTCACACCGAGAAGGGACCAACGCGCTCAAGCGTCTCGAAGGCCTCACGACGTGCGGGGCTCTCGTTCGATGCAGCGCATCTGCTCGCCACACTCGCGCAAGCGATTCCGCTGCGCACGCAAACGCTGACAAGCCTGGGTCGCGCACTCGTTCGCTTGTGGCTTCGCGGGCAGCTCTGGGATGAGCTCGCTGAGGAGCCGCGCATCCGCGAGTCGGATGTTCCCTCGCCTGCGATAGCGCTCCTGCGAAGCTGCGTCATCGATAGCCTGCGCGCCTTGCCACCAGGGCGTTTTGCGGAGCGCAGTGCCGTCATCGCAGCGGTGAAGAGTGACCTTCGCTACGAGGGCATCGCGCGGGCGCATGACGCGCATCGTGCGCGCGAAAAGACGGGGCTCACGCTCGAAGAAGGGCTTGTGCGCATCCTCGATGTCTCGCTGCGTGCGCTCGGTCTTGTCGATGCAGGTCGCGATACCTCCATGCGCCTCGCGCGGTGGGTCGACGCGCAAGACACGCTCGATCTCGCGGCGCCTGCCTGGGCATGGGAATCCCCGTTCCGTTTTCGTGTCGCGCCGCATGCGGAGCTCGCCGCGCTCTTACCGCTCGCAGGCTACGCCGATGCCGTTGCGGATGGCGCAACCATGGTGGTGCAGATCGACCCGATGCGCGTCTCTCTCGCCGCGCAGAAGGAGCTGGTGGAAGCGCTCGAGCGTCTTGGATGCCCGGACCTCATCGCCCTCCGCGATGCATTTCCAAAGCCGCGAGGGAAGGGCACCGCGTTTCAGACCGGCCTCGTTGTCGAGTTGGATCCTGCACTCGCCGATGAGCTGCGTGGGCTCGCGGCTTTCTCGAAGTGGCTCGTCCCCTCGGAGGCGCGCTCGGGCGTCCTCATGTTCACCCGCGATGCACCAGTGAAAACCGTGCTTCGCATTCTCCAGCGTGAGGGAGTGGACATCGCGCCGCCGCGTCGCTGAGGCGGAAGGCCCCATTTCCTCGCGGTACGGTGGGGGTGAGATGCGACGCTCCACAGGACGATCTTGACTCTCGAAGTCACTTCCCTAAATCTCTAAGTGCTGTCACAGGGACGCGCGTAGGACGGGGTGGTTTCCGTCCGAAAGGCCTCCTCGTGGCGGGGGAGGCTGATGTACATGCAAGACGAGACCAAATCTGGTGACACGAAGTCCGGCACGGTGAAGTGGTTCAACAACGCGAAGGGCTGGGGATTCATCCAACAGAGCGACGGACCCGACGTCTTCGTTCACTACTCGCAGGTCATGGGGGACGGCTTCCGTACCCTGCGCGAGGGCGACGCCGTGGAGTTCGAGTTGAAGGCGGGGCCCCGCGGCCCGCTTGCGGAGCGGGTGCTGCGCAAAAACTGAAGCGCAGTCGGTCATGGATGAGAGGCTCCGAGGGTTCCCTTGGAGCCTCTTTCCTTGGTGCTCCCGCGAGCCCATTCGAGCTCAGGCCCGACTCGCTCTCGCAATGCGTGGCCACGCATGCTAGCGATGCTCCGCTTATGCAACGAAGAGCCCTGATTCTCGCGCTTCTCTCGCTCCTTGGATGCATCGTCGTCGCGTGCGGTGAAGACAACCCAGAGCACCCCGAACCGGGCACCTCGACGTCGGAAACGCGTACGCATGGTTTGACGGAAGCTGAGGCGAGCCAAGTGCTTGCGAAGATTGGGGACCGCGAGATCACCGTCGGTGAATTTGCCGAGTCGATCGCCTCGAAGGGGCCCTTTCTCCGCACACGCTACAACGCGCCCGAGCGCCGTCGCGAGCTGCTGGACCAGATGGTTCGCTTCGAGCTTCTCGCGCAGGAAGCAGATGCCCGTGGGCTCGACGATCTCCCCGATGTGCAGCGCGCGCGTAAGCAGGTCTTGATTCGCCGTTTTCTGAAGCAGGAGTTTGAAGACCGCATTCAGCTCACCGACGTCTCGGACGCCGACGTTGAGGCCTACTACGACGCGCATCTCGACGAGTTCAACAAGCCCGAGCAGGTGCGTGCGAGCCAGATTGTCATCGCCGACCAGGCGACCGCGCAGCGCGTACTTCGCCAGATTCTCCAGAATCCCAGCGATATGCGGCTCTTTCGTCAGCTTGCGGAGCAGCACAACAGCGACCCGGCCACACGGGATCGTTTTGGAGACATGGGCTTTTTCTCGCGACCTGCAGAGCGCCAGGCAGGCGAGCCGACCGTGACGGCCGAGGTCGCCGACGCGGTGTTTGCGCTCGATACCATTGGTGCTGTGCACACGGAGCTCGTGCGCGCCGAGGATGGTTTTCACATCATGAAAATCACGGGGCGTCGTGCCCCGCTCCATCGAACGCTTGAGGAAGCTGCGCGTCCGATCCGTCATCGTCTGTGGCGTGAGCGTCGTGAGACGGCCGTCGAAGAGATGGTCACCCGCCTTCGCGCAGAGGCCGACGTGCAGGAGGATCTGAGCCTGCTCGATCAGGTGCACATCGAGGTGCCCGAGGGCAACTACGCCGAGGTCGTCCCCGATGACATGGCGGGCGATGAGCACCAGGTGACTGACCCATCGGCAGTCGTTCCGGCGCCTGTGACGTCACCCACTGGGACACCCTCGCAGAGCGGCACGGGGATGCGATGAACCGAAACGCAATTCGTGGGGCCGCGTTCGCCTCGTTCTCGACGCTCTTGTGTGGCGTGATTCTCGGCATCGCAGCGCTCACCAGCACGCCAGCACAACCGGCGCGCGCCGATGTGATCGAGAGCGTCGTGGCTGTCGT
>JBILQT010000140.1:0-18402 GCA_044373065.1 Sandaracinaceae bacterium | reverse complement strand
GGCCGGGCAAGAGCCTGTAGAAGAACGTCAGCAGCAGGGTCGCGATGTGATGACCGTCGCTGTCGGCATCCATCAAGAGGAAGATCTTCCCGTAGCGCAGACGCGTGATGTCGAAGTCCTTGCCGATGCCGCAGCCGAGCGCCGAGACGATGTCGGTGAGCTCCTTGTTCTGCGTGATCGTGGCGAGGTTCGCGCGCTCCGTGTTGAGCACCTTGCCGCGCAAGGGAAGAATCGCCTGCGTCTTGCGGTCACGGCCGGACTTCGCAGAGCCACCGGCGGAGTCACCCTCGACGAGGAAGAGCTCGCAGATGCTTGGCTCACTGCTCGAACAATCGTTGAGCTTGCCTGGGAGGTTGAGTCGATGGCTCGTCGCCGTCTTGCGCGACACCTGCTGGCTCGCTGCACGACTCGCCTCACGTGCGCGGGCTGCCGCGACCACGCGCGCGACAATCGCCTCACCGACCGTGGAGTTCTCAAGGAGCCACTGCTCAAGTGCGGTGCGCACCACACCCTCGACCTGCGCCGAGACCTCGGTGTTGTTGAGGCGGTCCTTCGTCTGGCCCTGGAACTGCGGCTCCTCGACGTAGATCGAGCAGAGCGCAACCACGCCCTCGCGGATGTCTTCGGCGGCGACCGTCACGCCCTTGGGCTCGATCTTCTTGGCCGCCATGAAGTTGCGGATCGCCTTGTTCATCCCGGCCTTGAGGCCGTTCTCGTGCGTCCCGCCCTGCGGCGTGGGGATGCCGTTGGCGTAGCTCTGAAGGCGCTCCTCGGTGCCCTCGGTCCACGCGAGGGCAACCTCAAGGCGTGGGTCGGCTGCGCGGTCGATCGAGAAGAGCTGTGGATGAATCGCGGGCTTGCCGCGCTCGGTGATGAGCTTGCCGAGGTACTCGACGATGCCGCCCGGATGGTGGAACTCCCACTTCTCGCCGGTCTTCTCGTCCTTGAGCGCCACGCGGAGGCCGCGGTGTAGGTAGCTCTTGGCTTCGAGGCGCTCGCGGATGCGCTCCACATCGAAGGCGAGGGCCTTGCCGAAGATCTGGAAGTCCGGTCGGAAGTGGATCGTCGTGCCCTTGCGGCGCGTGGGGCCGAGCGACTTGAGCTTCGCCTCGGGCGTGCCGCGCACGAAGGATTGCGTCCACTCCACACCCTCGCGGCGCACCGTCGCGACGAGCTTCTCCGAGAGCGCGTTCACCACCGAGGCGCCGACGCCGTGGAGGCCGCCCGAGACTTGGTAGTTCTTGCCCTCGAACTTGCCGCCTGCGTGCAGCACGGTGAGCACGAGCTCAAGCGCCGTCTTCTTGTGCTTCGGATGCACATCGACCGGGATGCCGCGGCCGTTGTCCGTGACCGTCGCGCCCTTGCGGTCGGCGTCGATCGTCACGTCGATCTGCGAGGCGTGGCCGTTGATGGCCTCGTCGACGCAGTTGTCGACAATCTCCCAGAGAAGATGGTGGTAGCCGTTGCCATCGGTGCCGCCGATGTACATCGCCGGGCGCTTGCGGACGGGCTCCAGGCCTTCGAGGACGTCGATGCTCTGCGAGCTGTACTCGCCGCTGCCCTTCGGAGCGGCGGGCGGGCGAACGGAGGCGGCTTTGGTGGGTTGCGTCGTCGACATGGCGTTGCCTTAGTTCTGCGCAGGGCGCTCAGTGCGCTTCTTCGGTTCGGGCTCGTCCGGGTTAAGGACTGGTACGACGGGCACGCGGTCGATGGCGCGCACCGCTTTGCCGCGCTTGAAGAGCTCAGAGCCCTTGCCGCCACGCGAGACGACCTCGCGCTTGGTCGCGACGATGTCGAAGGTCTTGCCGTTCTCGTGCTCGATGACGAGCGGCTCGATGGCGGAGTGCGCGGTGTCCGACGAGGTGATGCGCGCGCCGAGCACGCCGTCGTCCTTCTCCTCGATCTTGATGAGCTTCACGCCCTTGCCGGCGCCCGCGAGCACAGGCACTTCCTCAAGCGTGCATACAAGCGCATGGCCCTGAATCGTGCCGACCGCGATGCGGTCTTCCGCCGTGCAGGTGTCGACCATCACGACCTCATCGCCCTCGTTGAGGCGCACGTATTTGCGTCCCGCGCGCGTCGAGGGCTCGCGGTGTCCACGCAACGAGAAGCGCGCGATGAGGCCGCCCTTCGTGACGGCAGCAGCGTAGGGGCCTTCGGGCTCGGCCGAGCCACCCAGCAAGGGTCCGTCGCTCTCGACGGGTGCGGGCACATCGAGGATGCGCGGGTCGAACGAGAGCATGCGGACGATGCGCTCACCGTCGGCCATCTTGAAGATGGTCTGCACAGGCTCGCCGTAGCCCGTCGTCTGCGGCAAGTCGGCGATGCGACAGACGTAGCAAGCGCCCGTGGTGGAGAAGAGCGCGAGGCATTGCTTGGTGGAGCCTGCGGCCACATCGAAGATGCTGTCGCCGTCGCGCACGCGGGTTGCGGCCAGGTCTTTCACGCTGCCCTGGCGCTTGATCCAGCCCTGCTTCGAGAGCAGCACGACCTGGTCCTCATCGAAGATGAACGCCTCAGCGTTGTACTCGACCTCTTCGCCATTGAGCTTGGTCGCGCGCTTGTCGCCGTAGGTCGTTCGAAGCTCAAAGAGCTCGCTGCGAATCAGCTTCCAGCGGCCCGTCTCGCTGGAGAGCAGCTGCGCCAGGCGCTTCTCTTCCTTGCGCTTCTCCTCAAGCTCCGTGCGGATGACGTTGATCTCAAGCTGCGCCAATCGGTAGAGGCGAAGCTCAAGGATCGCATCGACCTGCGGCTCGCTCAGCTCAAAGCGCGCGATGAGCTTCTGCGCCGCGTCGGCCTTGCCCTGGCTCTTACGGATGATGCGAATCGTCTCGTCGAGCGCATCGAAGATGGCGACGAAGCCTTCGAGGATGTGGATGCGCTTGCGCAGGGCCGCGAGGTCGAAGTTGAGGCGCCGCATCACGACTTCCATACGGAAATCGAGGAAGTGCTTGAGGATGTCGCGCAGCCCGAGGCGCGCGGGCGTCGGCACCGTCTGGCCGTTCGACTTCACCGGAATCAGGCACGTCATGTTCACGGCCAGGCCCGACTGAAAGGGCGTGTGCTTGAACAGGTAGGCGATGACGAGCTGCGGGTCGGTGCCCTTCTTGATCTCGCAGACGATGCGCGTGTCCTCGGTCGACTCGTCGCGCACATCGAGGAGCTGCGGGAGCTTCTTCTCGATGATGATCTCGGCAATCTTCTCAACGATGGCCTTGCGCTCCACCGCGTACGGAATCGACGTCAGGACAATCTGCGGATTGCCGCCGCTCTTCGAGGACGCAGGTGAATCCTCGACCTTCCACGTGCCCTGAAGCTTGAGCGAGCCCTGGCCCGTCTCGTAGACGTCCTCGAGCTCCTTCTTCGTCGCCACAAGCTGCCCGCCGGTTGGGAAATCCGGGCCTTTGACGTATTTGAGCAGCTGCTTGGTCGTCAGCTCGGGCTCATCGATGAGGGCAATCGTCGCATCGACAATCTCGCCGAGGTTGTGCGGCGGAATCGAGGTCGCCATGCCGACGGCAATGCCCGACGAGCCGTTGACGAGCATGTTCGGAAAGCGCGCCGGGAGAACAACAGGCTCCTCCTGGCTGCCGTCGTAGTTCGGGCGGAAGTCGACCGTGTCCTTGTTGAGCTCGCTGAGCAGCTCGGACGCAATCTTGGTGAGGCGCGCCTCGGTATAACGAAAGGCAGCGGCCGAGTCGCCATCGGGCGAGCCGAAGTTGCCCTGTCCATCGACGAGCGGTGCACGAAGCGACCAGCTCTGCGCCATGCGGACGAGCGCCTCGTAGATCGCGGAGTCGCCGTGCGGGTGGTATTTGCCCATCACGTCGCCGACGATGCGCGCGCACTTCATGTGCTTCTCGTCGTGCCGCACGCCGAGGTCGTGCATGCCGTAGAGGATGCGGCGCTGCACCGGCTTCATGCCGTCGCGCACATCGGGGATGGCGCGGGAGGTGACGACGCTGAGGGCGTAGCTGAGGTAGCGCTTTTGCGTTTCTTCCGAGAGCGAGGCGTTTTGGATCTGCATCGAAGGGGGATCTCCGGAACCTCCACCCGACTTCTTGGAAGGCGGCGGAGGGGGCGGCGGCATCGGGGGAGCAGGTTCTGCAGGCGCAGAGGCGGCGGGGTCGAAGAAGGTGAGCTGGCTCTGACGGTTCATCCGCCCTTCCTTCTGGCGAGCGAGCTGTGCACGGGCGCGTGCAGCAGCCTCTCAACATCTCGAGCGCCCTGTCGGCTGCACCGACGTTCAGTCTCGAGTTCCGCCGACTCTTAGCAGGGTGCGGGCGGAGGTCGCAAGTTTGCGGTGTGGGGGCGGCGGATTAGTTCGAGGCGCCAGGAGCGGGCCGCGGGACCCTGGCTCGGATCGACGCCTTCAATATGCGACGAGCCCCGTCATCGTGGGGACGAGCAGAAGGCCATCCGCTGCCGCCAGCGCAATGTCGAGACCACCGGTGTACGCCTTCTCGACGGCGGCAATGTCTTCGAGAGGGTCGCTCGAGACGAGCGTCCCGTCGATTCGATTGATTGCGAAGAGACCCATGGCGGACGTCACGAACACGCGTTCCCCCACAACCAACGGTGGACCCAGAAGTTCGTTTTCTGCGCTGCCGAACGACCACGTCGCGGGGCGTCCATCCAGCGGCGTCGCTGTCAACACGCCAGCGGTGATGGCGTACATCATCCCATCGGCAATGGCCGGCATCGCATCTGCGCGGAACGAGCCTTGTTCGGAGCCATCCGCAGCGTCGAGGACCAGGTTGCCGACAACAAAATCCCGCGCGTACACACGGTTGCCAACGACGCTCACGGTGCGCCCGCCACCGCCCACGCACTCGGGGTTGTGATGCCACCGGAGCGTTCCTGTTGTCGGGTCGAAGGCGTACGTATGGTTGCAAGCATACGAAACGAAGACATCCGTGGCCGTCACTGCGGGTGAGCTCATGTCGCCCGTCACGACGGATGTGGACCAAGCAATCCTGCCATCGCTTTGGTTGATGGCGTAGAGCGTACCGGCGTAGCCCGACCCCCCCACAAAGACGAGACCGTCTCGTGCGGTCGGAGGTGCCGTGAAGCTGTACTGAACCGGAAGGTCGGTGCGCCACCGCTCTACACCCGACGAGGCATCGATCGCGAACATCGTGCCGGATGTGTTCACAACGAAAACGCGCCCGGCGTCATACGCAGCAGTGGCCCGAGGAAAGCTGTCGCCAAGAACATTGACCGGGCCCCAGAGGATCGCGCCCGACGAGGCATCGAGCGCGAACACGGAGAGCGCTCCGGATGACCCATCGTTGATAGTGACAAACACGCGACCATCCGCGACGAGTGCGTACGACGGGGCGCCGTGAAGGTTGGCCGTCCATCGTCGGCACAGAGGCATCTGGATGGTGTCGCCCAACTGCGCGCCGGTGTGCGTCGTGTCGACTTGATAGGCGACAGCCTGGCTTCCGGTCGCGACTCGAGCCTTGCACGACATGCCCACGCCGTCGGGCGCATCATCGATAGCCGCGTCGTCGATGTTCGCTGCATCGTCTGTTGCGCTGTCACGCGGTCGTTGCGCGTCGGCACGTGACGCATCTTCAGGCGCGTTGTTCTCGCTGCACCCGAGCAGACCCATCAGTACCAGAGCGAAAAGGCTGCGCGTCATGACGAGCCTATAGCGCTCGCGCGCGCACATCGCCCGGAACCGCGTCCTATCCCACCCGAAGCACCGCGTGAACCTCCAGCACAAACCCGTCGCCCTCCTCGAACCACGCAGGCTTGAGTTGCTGAACCGCAGACACAACGGTCACGACTTGGAGCGCGTCGTCCCACGTGGTGAAGAGCCTTCGCTCGTTGAGCCTGCTCTCCACCGTCTGTTCGACGTAGCGCAGAACCTGGCTCCAGGGGTCGTTGCCGACTCGCGCGCCGAACACGCCGGGCATGACCAGAAGCGAGTGGTGCGAGAATGAGGTGACGTCGTAGCCCAACAAGGGTCCCGTCCTGGGCGATGTCACGCGCTCGATGCCAACGACCTCCACAGCGACACCGTCGCTTCGAAGGATGGCTGCGACGCGCTGCGCGTCTTCGACTCGCACAAACCCGCCTTCCTGATCCGCGATCTCCGTGATGGCTTCGTTGTACGCGTCGGAGAGCTTGGGATCCCACGGAGGCGCGGTGCGATCGATGCCCCCGTAGCCAACGCTACCGTGCGGAGCTTCGAAGATGTGGAAGCGGACTGTCATGGGGCTCAAGTCGTCCGGAGCAGTCCCTGGAGCCTACGGACCTCCTGCACGAGCGTAGGGACATCCTGGCGCGCGCTTGCGATGAAATCCTGGTCCGCAGTGGATGCTCCCGTGAGTTCGATATCCGCCTGAGGCGTCTGAACAAAAGACGAACCTGACAGGTGATCACGTCCTTCCACGCATGAGCGCCACGGTGCAGGCGTCGCAGCTGCGCAAAGCGCCTCGATGCGCACAAGGTCGCTCTCGGTTAGCGGCTTCTGGTTTGGCATTCGGATTCGCAATGTAGACGCCAGCGCTTCAGACCTCGAGGTTCACGCCTCCGCCTCAAGCCCCGTCGCCGTCGGGTGGTGGCTGCTGCTTCGGCAGCCATTTCCTCGCCTCAAAGCGCTTCCACCAATCCGCTTCGCTGCCCGTTCGAAGCCATCGCACAACCTGGGAGAACAACGAGTAGTAGCCACCGAAGTGGTCCATCTCGAAGCTGACTACCTGACCATCCACGAGGTCGATCTGGAGCAAAGTGCGGTTGGGTCCGGCAGCATCGAACGGAGGTAGAGGCGCTTCTACGTCCTCCCAGAGATGGTCAGTCCACGTTCCGTTCGTGCGAAGGCTGAAGCCGGAGACTCGAAACACCGCGTTCAGCTCGCCCTCGTAGGAGGCCTCGCCCACGACGTCGCCGGCTTCCACGAAGCGAAGCCCCTCGGGCCTGAAGGGGTGCTCAAGGAGTTCCCGGGAAAGGATGAGTTCAAGGACGTACCGCTCCAAGGTGTTCTTGCGGCCGTTCCACGGCGAAGGATCGTTAGCGATGACCTGGAGGTCCGGGCTGAGGAGCCTCGAAACGTCGATCATCAGTGCCCTTCGCTCCTCGTTGTGGATCCGCTTTCCGTCGTCCCAACCACGGGCGGACTCCGCCCACACGTAGAGGACTCTGCGATCAGGGTCGGAATCGGGTTCGGAACGGAACACGGTTCCTTGTGATCCTTTCAGTACCAGCAGCCACGTCGGAAAGCGGCCATGGAGCTTCACGCGAATCTCCTCCGGGGCGAGCGGTGGGAGCGTGGCGCGCCACTCCGCAAGGAGAGCAATCTGGTCGGGGGTCAGCTTCATCGCAGCGCACAAGCTTCCAAGCCGCTCGGCGCAAGTCCAGCCGAGATCAGCGACGCGCAATCTGCGCGCGGTAGCCGTCCGCCTGGGCCACGGCGAGGGCTCGCTCGAACTCGTCGAAGCGCGTGAAGTCGACGACGATTCCCTCGGGCATCTGCGGGCGCAGCGTGGGTGCTTGGCCAAGGAACGTGCGGTTGGCGCGGCGCTGCGCGACGTCGCCCGAATCCCAGGAGGCGCTCACTTGGGGCTGCGTGAAGGTCAGCCGTGTCGCGCCTTGCTCGATGACGAATGCCACCCAGTCGTAGTTGAGGCTTTGCTCCCACTCGCCTCCGTACTTCGGTCGAACGCGCGTGCGCACGATGCGCTGGCTTGCGAGCACGTGGAGGTTGTAGGGGT
The DNA here is from genome assembly GCA_044373065.1 of Sandaracinaceae bacterium. GTDB lineage: Bacteria > Myxococcota_A > Polyangia > Polyangiales > Sandaracinaceae > JAFLCL01. The sequence continues at coordinate 10,681 of JBILQT010000140.1, read as the reverse complement.
GGGAGAAGTCAATCGCGGTGCCTTGTTCGGCATGGCGGAGGACGCCGCCCTCGAACGCGACCTTGCCGGTGGTCTGGGCGTCGAGGAAGGGCACGATGTCGAGCGACATCACGAGGAGGGCAAGCACGGCGGCGAGGCCGAGCAGGACGATGGCCACCGCGGCCAATCCGATGCCGCCGCCGATGCCGCACATCACGACGAAGATGAAGCCCACAAGGGCGAGGCCGCCGAGGATGAGGAAGCGTCGCAGAAGGACCTGGCTCGCGGACTCGTAGACGTCGAAGGCAGCGCTGGTTTGCATGGACGCGAACCTGGCTGAGGGGCGTACGCCTGCGAGTCCTTGTCGTGATCGGTATCATCGGCGGCGTGTTTTGGACTTTGGGGCGACAACGAAAAACGGGATGCGCATCCGTTCGATGCACATCCCGTCTTCGTTGCGCCTGGCGAGCGCTTATCCGAGGTCATTCGGCGGCCGAGCGCTCCTGGTCGGGCGACTCTTTTTCTTCGTCGTCGGGCGCGGCCACCGTGCCCGGGCTGCTCTTCGTCAGCCGCACCTGCTGCACCGTGGGTGCGAGCGCACGCACTTGCTCAGGCTCGTCGTCGAAGATGTAGTTGAGCCCGCGGCGGACTTGCTTGTAGGCGTGATGGAGCAGGGAGTAGGTGCGCAGCAGCATGTCGGCGGTCTCGGTGGCGTTCCCCACCGGCGTCACCTTGCGGTCGCTGCCCACGAGGACAAGCCGCTCACCCACCAACTGCATCGCATCGAGGTCGTGCTCGCGCAGCTTCGTCGTGCCCTGGATGAGCGCGAAGTTGCGACGAAACACGTGGATGTAGCCGAGCACCGCACGACCGACGTCCTCGTAGCCAACGCCGGTTGCAATCCCATCGAACTGGTCTTGCGTGATGAGCCCGCGGTCGACGCAGAGCACCGCCTCGAACGCGCACGTCTTGCGATGCTTGCGACCGATCGCGAGGTCTGTCTTCTCGCTTTGGGGAACACGTGCCGACACCAAGAACGGTGCGTGCGCCATGTGCGCATAGCCGGTTGCGAGGGACAGCGTGCGGAGTGCGTCGAACGCCTCCAGGTCGAACTTGTGATGCGCGAACTTCTCTCGCAGATGCGCAATGTTTCCGTGGGCACGAAGCCCGAGCCCGACCAAATCCATCACCCCAATCACATTGGGCTGAAGCTGGTCAGGACGCAGCGCCAGCGCTTGCGGCGCCGTGGCGTTGTAGGCGGCCAAGAAGATATCCAACGATTGAATCTGAGCTTCCAAAACACATTCTCCTTCGGAGAGCAGATTTGCTTTCCATGCCCATTCATCGGCCTCGGTCCGAACGTGTTGCGTGATTTCTTTCGCGAGTCGTTTTTTTCCTCGTCGATGAACGCAACGCCTGGCTTTTCATGGGTTTGGGCGGAGAGGAACACTCCGATCGGAGGTCGAGCTGGGTCTCGGAGATGGATTTCGATGTCGATGAGCGGGTCGAGATGGGTCTCAGAGATGGATTTCGATGTCGATGAGCGAGTCGAGATGGGTCTCGGAGATGGATTTCGATGTCGATGAGCCGGTCGAGATGGGTCTCGGAGATGGATTTCGATGTCGATGAGCCGGTCGAGATGGGTCTCGGAGATGGATTTCGATGTCGATGAGCGAGCCGAGGTGGGTTCTGGAGATGGATTTCGATGTCGGGGAGCGAGCCGAGGTGGGTTCTGGAGATGGATTTCGATGTCCGAGGTCATCTCGAGCTGAGCCGGGAGCGCTTCGGAGGCGTCCACTGCGCTGTGTGGTTCAGCTGCGCTGAAGACGACTTGCGAAGGGGCATCTGGGTGACGAACTCGCGCCGCGCGCGTCTGAAGCCCGGCGGTGCGAGCGCACGTTTGACGCCCCAGTGACAGGCCGGTTACACACCAACCATGCTAATTCGCCGCTTTGAAGTGCAGGGGTTCAAGAACCTTACAGAGCCGCTCGTCCTTGAAGACCTGGGCCCGCTCAACGTGCTTCACGGCGACAACAACGTCGGCAAGAGCAACATCCTCAAGGCGATGGATTTGTTCTTTCGGTTGCTGGCGATTGGGCACTCGCCGGTTCACGAGCCCTTTCTACTGGACGACCACAAGTTCTTTCAGTTGCTCGATCAGAAGCGGGTCGAGGTGTTCAACCTCGCCTCACCGGTGCCGATCGTCCTTTCGGCTCACCTGGAGGTGGAGCCCGGGGACTGGAAGGCGGCTGGAGTTCCCGAGCGGCAGACCAATGAACTGATTCTAGTGGAGCATCGCCTCACTTGGGTCGGATCCCGTGTTGAGTACTCCGTCACCAATCTACGCGCGGACATCGACATTTCGGAGGCCATGCAGTTGCTCTTGCTGCTCTCAGGCATGTACATGCCTCGCCAGCGCTCATTCCAGCGCATCAAGGCCAAGCGCACCGACGAGAAGTCGAGCACCGAGCTGGCGGAGAAGCTCTACAATGCGAAGGAAGCAGGCGACCTTCCGACCGCGCAGAGGTGGGAGCGCTTCGGCGCCGCGATGGCGGAGTTCGGCGACTTGCTTGGCGTGGGCCGTTTCTGGCCGAGGCATCCATCGAACCAGCCCTACCAGCTCGACTTCCGCACCGAGAGCGCGCTCATCCCCGTGCATTTGCTCGGCTCGGGCATTCAGCAGCTCGTCGCCATCCTTGCGGAGATTCTTGTCTCAGGGACGAGCATCGTCGCAGTCGAAGAGCCTGAGCTTCACCTCAAGGTCAACCAACAGGAGCGACTGCGCGACATCCTGCGAAAGCTCCCCGGGACGACCGGCGCGCCGAGCCAAATCTTCCTCACGAGCCACTCGCCCTTCTTCGAGGTGAGCGACTCGTTCTACTTCATCTCGCGCAGCGCCACGGGCGCGCCGATGGTGACGCGGAGGCCTGCTTCCGAGGCGGCCCTCGCCGTGGGTGCGCACGCACCGACGACCATCCCGAAGCTCGCTGGGACGTCTTGGGTGAGCCATGACGGCGTGCATCGTTTGACTGCGGAGGTGATGGAGCATCTCGGCATCGTGGGCGGCGGCAGCGTCTTCGCGCACCTGGGTGACGAGCGCGGCATCGCCTCCATCGAGAGCGACGCGCACTTCCTCACGCGGCTTGGGCTTGATGAAGAGGAAGCGTGAGCGCGCGCGTCATCCTTGCTGACAGCAGCGTCGCCCGCTCCTGGCCTACGTTCGCCAAGATCGCGAGCATGGTGCAGAGGCTTCGTGAGGCGGGGAGGGATTTGCGCTTGGTGGTGCCTGCAATCGCCCACACGGAGATTGTCTTTGCTCTGCGGAGGAAGAAGGGCGCCGGCTTTGACGCACAGCAAGTGATGGGGCCGCTCCAACAACGAGGCGTCGTCATCGAGGCGCTGGACAGCGCCGCTGCAGAGAAGGTAGCGACGGTTCTTTCGCTTTGGTTTCCGAACGACGATGCGTGGAAGGCGGCCAAGACGAACGGCAACCTCGATTGGCACATTGCTGCGCACGCAGAGTCACTTGAGAACGCCACGCTGCTTGTGCACGACAAAGGTCCGGAGTTCGCGAACGTCTCGAAGCCGATCAGTGCGGACGCGTTGATCGCACAGCTCGATGCTGAGTTCGCGTCGCTCGAGGGTTGAAGCCGGTTCTCGGGAGGCTGTTTCCCAGCCCAAGCTTGAGCCCGGCCCCCGCGCAAGCGACGCTCCTCCCATGACTCCTTTCCCGCGAGGGAAACCAGCCAACACTGGTCTTCCCACTCTCCTCGCCATCTCCCTTCTCTTCACCACATCCACCGCCCACGCCGAAGAACGGCCCGCACCCACCGCCGAAACCCAGGCGCTCCGCCTCGAGCTCGCAAGCGTGAACGCGCAGCACGACACGGCGGTCACCATCCACATCGTCTCGGCCGTCGTGGGTGTCGCAGGCGTCGGCTCACTCCTTGGCGCGCTGGGGTCGGCGATTGCAGGGCCGCCCAGTGGTGACGTCGTTGTCATCCCCCCTGTGCTGATCATCGTCGGAGGCTCGCTCAGCATCGTCAACTTCATCCTGACGTGCATCGGCGCAGGCCTCGACTTCGGCTCCGCAAGCCACCGCCGCAAGCTCTTGCGTGCGCATCCCGAGCTCAACGTTGAACTCACACCCGGGCCGGGCGAGGCGGGGCTTGGTTTTGCGGTTCACTTCTGAGCGCTTGAGGTCGCGCGCGCTTCACGAGACGCTCGTTCGATGAAGTACGTCGTGGCGATGGTGGTCGCACTCTTGTGTTTTGCGAACGCGGGACATGCGCAGGAGGCCGCGCGCGAGACCATTCCTGCGGCACCAGTCGCCGACTCAACCGCACCGGCGTACGGGGCCGACCTCGAAGCGCTTCAACGCGAGCTGGCTGGCGTGAACGCGCAGCACGGGACTGCGATGGACGTCCACATCGCCTCGGCCGTCTTCGGTGTCGGTGGCGCGGGGGCTCTCGCGAGTGGGCTTGGGATGGCGCTCTCTGGCATCAACAGCTCCGGGGAATCGATCGTCGCCTTCTTCCTCGTCATCGGCGGCGGCTCGTTCAGCTTCATCAACTTCGTGCTGACCCTCGTCGGCGCCAGCCTCGACCTCGGCTCCGCAAGCCACCGCCGCAAGCTCTTGCGTGCGCATCCCGAGCTCTCTGTCGAAGTCACGCCCGGGCCGGGCGAGGCGGGGCTTGGCTTCGCGGTTCACTTCTGAGCGCTTGAGGTCGCGCGCGCTTCACGAGACGCTCGTTCGATGAAGTACGTCGTGGCGATGGTGGTCGCACTCCTGTGTTCTGCGGCGAGGGGACAGGCGCAGGAGGCAGTGACTGAGACTGCGGCAGTGACTGAGGCTGCGGCGGCGACTGAGGCTGCGGCAGTGACTGAGACTGCGGCCGCGACTGAGACTGCGGCAGCGACTGAGACTGCGGCAGCGACTGAGACTGCGGCACTGACTGAGGCCGACGCCGTGCAGCGCGCGCTGGCGCCGATCCACCATCAGCGACGCATGGCGGACGGGCTCTACGCCACGTCGATCACCTTCGGCCTTCAGGGCACCACGCTGTTGGTTCTCGGTGCTCTGCTTTTCGACGCCTGCCCTCGCTTCAGTGGAGGCTTCGAGATGATGGTGAACGCTGGCCCGCTGCTCATCGGACACATCCTCACGATGGTCATCGGGATGGGTGTCGACTTCGGCTCAGGGAGTCGTCGTCGCAAGCTCCTGCGTGAGCACCCGGAGCTCGCGCTCTCGCTGACGCCAGGGCCCGGCAATGCTGGGCTCGGGCTTGCGCTGCACTTCTGAGAACCCTCAACCCCGCGTTGGCCCCTGCCGCTCCAGCTGCTCCAACGCCGCCAACATCTCCGACACCACGCGACGCCTTCGCGTCACATCCGTGTGCGCTGCGAACGCTGCGCGAAATGCCCGAACACGCTCTTGCCCCGCGCCCTTCGCGGCGAGGTCCAGAAGCAGCCGCTTCGCCGAGGACTCTAGGTCTTGCGCGCTCTCGTGCGCACGCAGCACAGCGGTACGTCGCGCGTAGAGAAGCGCATTCGGATCCTTGGAGGCTCGGCGCTGCGCCATGGCCCTGCGTAGCACCGCTCGATGCAAGGGCGCAGGTACACTGCGGCGATGAAGTCATCGAAGGTCGCGTGCTTGGTCACTGTTCTCTCCCTCGCCAACGCATGCAGCGGCCCCGCGGTCGAGCCTGCGCAGCCACCTGTGCTCCCCCCAACCACGAACGTGCCCGCTCTCGCAGTGGCCGCGGCGCCTCCGCCGCCAGTGGTGGCCGTTCCTCCAGCAGCGCCCGCGGCGTTTCCCATCATCGATGCACTCGCGCCCGACACCGAGAACGCGCAGTGGGGTGTCTACGTGATGGTCGGCGAGCCAGAGACGCCCGCGCTGCAGGCCGAGTTCACCCGCTTGGCAGAGAGCGGTGCGCAAGCGAGCCTCGGCGAGCTGGACTGCGATCAGGGCGCGAGGGAAGGGCTGCAGGCAAGCGAGACGGCGCATGCAGTCTCGGTCCACTTCCCAACGCGTGAGGCTGCAGAGGCCTTCGCGAGGGCGCTCCCGGTTGCACCCGCGGGCATCGTCCGCGTGGTCGTCGGATGTGCGGACTGAGGCGCGGAACGCTTCGCCGCGTGACGCTCTAGCGACGCTCCAAGCGGACAACGATCGATGCGAACTCCGGTGCGGGCTGCACCGAGAGCAGCGCGGATCCAACGCACGTCGACGGGACCGTCCCGATGGTCTCGGGTCGACCGCTAGCGTTGAATGTCAGAGCGACGGCAGGCTCGGGGCAACGCGCGAGGTTGAGCGCCGCGAGTTCGAGCGCGCTGCACACCGACAAGGCGCGGTTTTGGTGGCTCGCGAACGCGATGCAGCGGAAGCCAGCGATGTCGATCGCGTCCATCTCCTGCACAGGCGCTTCGGGCGGGCCGCTTGTGCTCTCCAGCGCACATATGCCCGTGTGCGTGCAGACAAAGTCGGCGCGCCGCCCGCATCCAGTGGCAACCCAGCCGCCCGCGCCAGTTCGGTAGACGGCCACGTTTCTGCAGCCAAGTGCGACGCGCGCTCGCCCTTCAATCGGCGGACCGCCACATCCGAGCATCGCGAAGACTGCCGCCACTCCAAGCCATCGAAAGCGCATGCGGCGGACCCTAACAAACTCGACTGGCTTCGTCGGCACGAACACGACCCATCCCTTAGCCGTCGCCATTCACCGCATGCCGCAGCACAAACGCGCCAACGAACTCCGGCATCCCGCGCTCAAAGCCCGACACCGCCTCGCCACAGCCGCGCAGCGCGTCCCATCCCGCCATCACGACGTCTTCCTCTGTCGCTGAGGCGTCGAGCGCACAGAGCACCGCGTGGAGCGCTCTGGCCATCCCCGCGCGTTCATCGCGGAGCTGCTCTGCTCCTCCGCCCCACTCCTGTGCCGCGAACTCAGCGTGCTCCACGACTTTCGCCATCGCAGCGCGAGCCTGCGTGAGCGCCGCATCATCACGATGGCCCGCGAGCCATGCGTCGACATGCGGCGCGACGTACGCCCGCACAGGCCACGTGGGCTCGCCACGCAGCACGCGCTCCGCGGCATCCCACGCATCGAGTGTGGGCGTGGTGACCGAGAGAGCAGCGAGGCGCATCACCTCGACGCCGAACGCTTCGAGGCCATCGACCCAACGCCACGGGGAGCCTTCGAAGGGCGCGTGGACGTAGGCGTCGAGCTTCACGGACTCAACCGCCGCACCGCAAACCGCGCACGAGACTCGAAGTACCGCGGGATATCCACGCACTCGAGGTATGTGCCGTCGTACGTGAACATGCCGCGCTCGAGGGCGAAGGTGAAGCTCTCGAGCCAGGCCTCGATGTCGCCGTAGAGCGGTGTCGCTGGCGCTCTGCCGTGTGCGTGCGCGTTGTAGTCGATGAGCTGCCCGGGCACGCCGCCGTCGAAGCCCTCGGTGTCCACACAGAGCAAGTCGCCGTTGCGCTTGTCGAGGATTGGCAGCCACGTATCGCGAAAGACGATGTGCCCACGGCGCGCGAGCTCGCGCATGCGCGCGGCCTCCTGCATCGCTTCGTTGAGCGACAAGAAATCCAAGTTCAAATAGAAGCCGGCCTGCGCGCAGCCGTTTCGCCATGCGTAGAGCGCACGCATTCCTGGCGAGAAGGGCGCGCCCCATTGCGCCTCGGCATGTGTGAGCGCTTCTCTGGAGAGGCCGGGATGCAGTTGCGCATGCAGAGGAGGCGCGTGGACGCGCAGCCAGCTGTCGAGACGCTCGATCAGCGCGTTGCAGTACGCGGCATTCTCGTTCTGCACCTCATCCCACCACGCATAAGCCTCCTCGGCGAAGGGAGGTGGCTCGAGCGAGAGCTCGGCACAGGCGCATGTCATCGCGTACTTGCGCGCGAGCTCCTCCTGACGTGCGAGCGACTCCTTCACGCCCGTCGCCTCCTCCAGCGCAGCCCAATACGCCGCACGACGCGCCTGCCGCGAGGCGCGGTCCATCTCGGCGAGGGCGAACCACGTATCCTCAAGGCGTCGACGAAGCGCGGGAGGCTGCTTCGAGAAGACGCGCAACTTGTCTCGGTCGCCGTGAAGCGCCCACGTTGCCGCCTCGCCCGCGTGCGCGGTGGAGGCACCCATCAACGCGACATAGCGCGCGCCTGGCGGAGCCGTTCCCTCGAGGATCTCGCCTGTCTCAAGGTCGACGTAGTTGTCCCACCAGGTGCGCATCCCCTCCTCGTAGTCGGCGAGAAACGCGGCCCATTGGACGTTGTACTTCCACGTGTTGTTCGGGTCGTTGTTGGGCACGCCGCGAGTCTACAGCGAGCATCCGGTATCCTCCCCCGCATGACGAACGACGCCGTCCGCGAAGCGCTCCGCGCCATCCTGGTTGCGCTGCAGACCAACTGGAAAGAAGGCAAAGAGCTCGGGGCTGCGACCGTGAAGAAGAAGGACTTGAAGGAGGCGTTTGCGCCCATCGCAGCCTTCTTCAAATGGGGCCCACCGGCAGATCTTCTCGTGCAGACAGCGCTCGAACTCCCAGCGAGTGCACCGCTTCACGTCGCGGCCCGCGCACTCGTGGCCGAGGGCGCGATCACGAGCACGCCTTGGGTGAACATCACCGCGAGCGCGCAGCCCAAGCGCTGGGTGCAGGGGCTGCTGGTCGACCGCACGGAGGCGCGCGTCTACGCCATCGAGGAGGGGCTTCGCATCTCGGTGTGGTCGCTGGAAGATGGCGCGCATCTCAGCGACCTCACGGTGCCGGGCAAGAAGGCCGCACGCGGTGCAGACAAGCCGGGCGTGCATCGGCTCGTCCAGGTGGAAGACGGAACCCTGCGCGCGCTGACCTCGCATGGCGTCATCGCAGAGTGCGCGCGTGGCGCCAAGACCTTCACGCAAGTGATGGAGATTGGCGGCGTTCGGCTTGGATGCGCGATGCGCGACGACCTCGGCTTCATCGTGAACCAGCTCGACTTCCAACCGGTCGAGAAGGACGACACCAAGCACCAGCGCATCGCGGTGCATGACGTCGCAGCGCGCACCTCCAAGGAGATCACGATCCCCTTCGACTATCCGTCGAGCCAATGGCTCTGGGAGGGCGAGGGCGCGTTGCTTGGCGCGCGACGCACCTTCTCGACGGGCCCCACCGAGAACGACTGGAAGACCGAGTACGCCATCGTGCGCATCACCGGCACGGGCGAGGTCACGACGTTCGCGGCGCCGGGCGAAATCTCGAACCCCGTGATGATTGCGCCCGGCAAGCTGTACGCGCAGCTGATGCGTGAGGATGCCGAGGGCAGTCACTACAGCACCATCGAGCTCGACCTCGCCACACAGACCTTCACCGAGGTCCCGCGCGTGGACGCAACACCCGACTCGCTCTGGGTGCGCGGTGGGCCCGAGCGGCGCGCATACGACCGAGCCTCCCAGCGAATCCTCCAGGCCGATGGCACGCCGGTGTTCGCTTACGCCATCCCAGGTGGCCCGCACAATCGCCACGCCGCGTGGGATGCCGCAAGAGGGCAGCTCGTGCTTGCAGGCAGTGACCCTGAGGTGCCTGTGACCGTGATTGCGCCGTACTCCGCATCACGTGCCGAGGCCGCGCCCTCGCCCGTCGAGACAGCGCCGCTTCACTGGGCGCGCGCAGGTGTTGTACTCACCTACGACATCGCCGATTTCGATGCGGCCGATACCTATCGCTTCGAGGTGCTCGCCTCGGAGGCGGGCCTGGCGCTGAAGATTGTCATGGACGAGAGCGAGCTCGTCGCTGCGCACGCGCGCTTCTCCGAAGCGGCCCTCGATGCCGCGAAGAAGCAGGTCTCGATTCAGCAGGGCGGCGCCGATGTGGACCTTACGGTCGAGCAGACAGCCACCGTGCCTCCCATCCTGCTGCCGCGTGCCTCGCACAAGAAGCTCGCAGCAGGAAAGAGTGCGCCGTGGAAGAGCGAGTGGTCGGAGGCGAAGTCGCTCGAGCCTTCGTCCAAGGGCCCGGTGATGATCACCGTCGATGGCGCACCGCACGCCGTGGCGACGCTGAAGGCCGGAGCCGATGGCGCGGAGGTCACGGTGCTCAACGACGCACGCTGGCCGCTTGTGATCGAGCGCGTCGAGGGCGATTGCCATTTGCGCCTCGTGTCGATCGAGCTTGCGAAAGCCACCGAGGCTGCCGCAGCACCGAAGGCCGCACCTGCGAAGACGATTGCTACGCCAGAGAGCGAGGCCACAGGCGCGCGCCACTTCGAGATGGTCGAGGGAAGCAGCGCGAAGTTCTGGGAGGTCTCGGTCGCGGGGAGCGCACTCACCACGCGCTTCGGCAAGCTCGGCACAGCGGGCCAGGCGAGCACCAAAGACCTCGGCAGCAGCGAGGCGGCCGAGAAGGAGATGGCCAAGCTCATCCGCGAGAAGACGAAGAAGGGCTACGTCGAGAAGTAGCGCAGCACGGAGGCCTCCATTGCGCCCTCCGAGGTGCACGCCCAGGCTTCACTAAACAGAATCACTGAGAGCCCGATCCAGTGCTGTTGACGGCTGATCCGACGAGGATCAGCATCGCTCACTCGCACTGGAGGAGTCATGACTCGTTCGAAGACAGGCGAAGCAATCAGCGCGTCGGGACGCACGGCGACCGCGCGCAAGAAGCTCAAGAAGTTCATCGCGGCTGCGGAGGAACGCTCGGATCTTGATGCGTGGCGGCGCGGTCG
>JBILQT010000474.1:0-4183 GCA_044373065.1 Sandaracinaceae bacterium | reverse complement strand
AAGCCCCGCGTCGTGCACAGCGTGCTTTACCGAACGTAGCGAAGCGATGAAACGAAGAGCCGGATGCGGGAAATCCGCACGTCCGGATCTGTGGGAGCAGCGGGGGAAACCCCGCTGCGACCTGACAGCGTTCTGCTGGATGACCCATCCGCAATCCGCCGGCGCTTCGGTGTCGAGGACGTGCTTGAGCAGAACATCCGCATCCTGATGCAGGTCAGCAATGCGATCAGCTTCGCGCACAGCCGCGGCATCGTGCACAGAGACATCAAACCGGCCAACGTCATGGTCGGCCTGTTCGGGGAGATTTACGTGGTGGACTGGGGCCTCGCTCTGGCCAGCAAGGACGATGGCAGCGGGCGCATCCCGACGACGTCTGGCGCTCGCTTCATCGCTGGCACGCCCGCATACATGGCGCCCGAGCAGGCCTACGGCTCGGAGGGCGTCGGGCCCTGGACCGATGTCTATTTGCTCGGCGCGACCCTCTACGAGGTCGCGGTGGGTTGTGCTCCGCACCGCGGCGAGACGCTGATGCAGCTGATGCTCGCAATCGCCGCGTCCGAGCCGGAGCTGCCCGAGAAACTCCCGCCAGAACTCGCCAGCATCATCCGGCGCGCGATGCATCCTCATCCGCACGAGCGCTATGGCTCGGCGGAAGAACTGCGCCTCGCGCTCGGCGCTTTCCTTGAGCACCGAGGGGCCGCGCGGCTGGCTGCGAGCGCGAAGGCCTCGCTTGCCATGCTCAACAACCTCATCGAGCGCGAGGCCCAGGGCGATGCGGGTGACGACGCAGAGGTTCAGCGCGTCTTCTTGCAGTGCCGATTTGCCTGCCAGCAGGCGCTCTTGGCCTGGCCGGGCGCCGTCGAAGCCGAGGTCGCGCTGCGCGATGCGACCCTCTTGATGGCCGAGCGTGAGCTGCGTCGGGGAGAACCGGCCAGCGCGCAGGCGCTGCTCGCGACCCTCGATGCCTTTGAAGGCGACCTCGCGGAGCGCGTGCGGGTTGCGGTGCTTGCCCGCGAGGCTGAGGTGGATCGCTTGCGAGGCCTCGACCGAGCGCACAATCCAGCGACCGGAAGCCGAATCCGCTTCTGGCTCGCGGGCCTCATCGGTGTGGCTTGGACCGCCGCTCCCCTCGTCATCGAAGTCCGCCGCAGCGCTGGCCGCGAGGTCACACACCAAGCTGCGATCATCTGGGACACCGTCGGGTTCGTCGCCCTCCTCTGCGGTGGTGCCTACTTCCGAACGCGGCTCGCGCAGAGCATGGTGAATCGCCGCCTCGAGCTTTGCGCTCTGACCGCATTGGGGCTGCAGCTGACGTTTAGCGTGGGCGACGCCTTGCGGGGCGTTGACGCGCTCACCACGACCGTAAACCAGTTCCCGCTCTGGGCGGCCATCGCCGCGGGGCTCGCAGTTGGCGTCGACGCGCTCTTCCTCCTGCCCGCGCTCCTCTTCGCCGCGAGCTACGTGCTCCTCTGCAACTCCCCTGAGCTCGCGTTCCCCACGATGTCCGTGTGCAATCTCGTGGTGCTTACGATCCTCGTCCGCTTGTCCCGTCGCCGCGCCTAAACGAACTGCGTGTCATCGGAAGGAACCTCGCGCGCTATCAGCGGCTCGAGAACACGTGAACGACGTTGTTCTCGGCGTAGGCGATGGATTCGCCGTCGAGGATGACGATGTTGGATGCCCAAGCACCCAACGGGTGCCCGACCGCACCGAGCGCGAGGCCGAGGCTGCGCGGGCCAGCGAAGCAGCGATGTCTCCGTTCGAGCGCTGCGCGATGGCTGCGCCGCCCGCGGGCTCCCGTACGAGGGCCTGACGGCGGGCTCGCCGCAGGGCGACGGCACGACGCGCTGGTCGTTCTTCGCGTCCGGTGTGCGTCGTGAGGTGGTCCTTCGCGGCGATGGCGAGATCGTGGAGATCCGATGGGACCTCCCGGTCAGCGCCGCGGAGGCTGAACTGCAGGCGATGCTCGCCGCGATGGGCGTCACCCCGTGACGCGGCAGGTTGCGAATGCGCGCTCGTCGCGGCGCTCCGATAGCTACAGACAAGCCTGCGTAGGCGATGGCCAGCGTGACCACCCGTGGTACCCGCGCGGCGATGTACGCACGGAACACTTGTGGATGGTTGAGCCTGACGGCTTGGTTGGTGATGACGGCGGCGTGCTCGCCGACTGCGGAACCGGACGCAACAGACGGGGGGCTTCAACTCGACGCGCAGTCGCCTCCGGATGCGGGCGGCGCGGATGCGACCGAAGTCGAAGACCGCGATGCTCCCCTCCAAGACGCTCGTGTGGATGACGCCCCCGCCCTAGACGCTGGGACGGACGCTCACGACCCGTGCGCGCGATGTTCCATGAACGCCACCTGCGCGATGGGTACATGCGCCTGCAATGTGGGCTTTGTTGGGGACGGCCTCACATGTTTGCCGACCGTCGTCGGATTCACCGGACTCCAGGCCTATATCAAGGCCAGCAATACCGGCTTCGAAGACGCTTTCGGATACAGCGTGGCGCTGAGCGGCGATGGCAACACACTCGCCGTCGGAGCTGCGTTTGAGGATGGCTCTGGCGCGGGCGTCAACCCTGCCTCCAACGAGGCAGCGGCTAGCAGTGGCGCGGTGTACGTCTACCGACGCGCGGGCACCCTCTGGGCCTTCGAGGCCTACATCAAGGCCAGCAATACAGGCGCGGGCGATTGGTTCGGCCGAAGCGTGGCGCTGAGCCAGGACGGCAACACACTCGCCGTCGGAGCCCGCCGGGAGGACGGCTCTGGCACCGGAGTCAACCCCGCCTCCGACGAGAGAGCCAGTGACAGTGGCGCCGTCTACGTCTACCGGCGAACGGGCGCCACGTGGGCTCTTGAGGCCTACATCAAAGCCAGTAACGCTGGCGCGGACGACCACTTCGGGTGGAGCGTGGCACTGAGCGGAGACGGCAATACCCTCGCCGTCGGGGCCAGCCAGGAAAGCGGCTCTGGCACTGGCGTCAGCCCTGCCTCGGACGAGGCCGCGCCTGACAGCGGTGCCGTCTACGTCTACCGGCGAGCGGGCGCCGTCTGGGCATTCGAGGCGTACGTGAAGGCCAGCACCACAGGCCGGGGCGACCTCTTCGGCTTGAGTGTCGCGCTGAGCGGCGATGGCAACACCCTTGCCGTCGGGGCCGCGTTCGAGGATGGCTCCGGCACCGGCGTGAACCCCGCCTCCGACGAGCGAGCCGACAACAGCGGCGCCGTCTACATCTACCGTCGAACGCCCGCCTGGGCCTTCGAGGCCTACATCAAGGCCAGCAATGCAGACGCGGGCGACCAGTTCGGGTGGAGCGTGGCGCTGAGCGGCGATGGCAGCACGCTCGCCGTCGGGCCCTTCCAAGAGGACGGCTCCGGCACGGGCATCAACCCTGCCTCCGATGAGACCATGCCTAACAGCGGCGCCGCGTACACTTACCGTCGAACGGGCGCCACGTGGGCCTTCGAGGCCTACATCAAGGCCAGCAACACGGGCGCGTTCGACCAGTTTGGCGTGAGCGTGGCGCTGAGCGGCGACGGCAGCCTGCTCGCCGTCGGGGCCTACTCTGAGCGCGGCTCCGGCACCGGCGTCAACCCTGCCTCGAACGAGGCTGCCCCCGGGAGCGGCGCCTCCTACATCTACCGGCGAACGGGCGCAGCCTGGGCATTCGAGGCCTACATCAAAGCCAGCAATACGGGCGCAAACGACGAGTTCGGGTTCAGTGTGGCGCTCAGCGGCGATGGCACCACCCTCGCCGTCGCTGCCTCCCCGGAAGACGGCTCTGGCACCGGAGTCAACCCCGCCTCCGACGAGAGCGCCCTCGGAAGCGGCGCCGTTTACGTCTATCGCTAGCTCGGCGAAGCGTCCCGCTCTGCGTTGCGCCTGCCTAGGATCCCCCTCTTCGCATCGCGCACCACAAACCAGGGCGACGCGATCGATCAGGCGTCCTCAGCCAACAACATCGTCGGCGCTCTGACTCGTCAGCACGCGCTCGATCCACATCTCCAGCTGTTCCATCGACGCACCCTCGACCTTGGCATCGACGGGCGCGCTCACGCTGCCGAACTTCAGCTGCATCAGCTTGCGAAGCATCGCGCGCGCGCCTTCGACGCGCCCTTCGACGCGCCCTTCGACGCGCCCCTGCGCTACGCCCTTTGCGATGCTCACTTCAATCACGGAGTTG
>JBILQT010000139.1:0-18604 GCA_044373065.1 Sandaracinaceae bacterium | reverse complement strand
CCGTTGTGGCGTGTGCTGATGGACGTGCCCGCGCGGCTGACGCTCGACGCGACCTTTGCGTTCTTCATCCCAATCTTTTGGCCCTTCATTCCCTGGTACTTGGGCGGGTCATTCGAGCGCTTCATGGGCCTGCGAACGGGCATGGTTGCCCGCGCCAAGGTCGGCATCGCCGGTACGCTGATCCTGGGCGCTCCACGGGCTCTGCCTCTGCTTGGTTTTGCGACCGTCCACTCGCTCGATGAGCACCTCCCATTTCCCTTGCGCTTGGTCATCGGCGTGATGGCTTGGCTGGCCGCCTCGGTTGTCCTCTACCCGCTCTACGCCGCGCCCCTTGAGATGCTCGATAGAGACGCCGGTCTCCTCGATGGCTTTGTTTCGTCGGCCGCAAGGAGCTCGCGAGCGCCTTTGCAGCGTATGGTGGTTCGCGCGGTCGCCGTCGCCTGCGCGGGAGCCCTGCCTTGGTCCACCATGGCGTTCGCAGATCACTTCCCGCTCCTGGCCCTGCTCGCGGCGCTCCTCTTTTTCGTCGCGTCTCCGACGCTGACAGTGGCGCTGGTCGCACACGCTTGGAGCGACGGGACGGAGCGCTTTGGCGCCGCACGCACACCGCGGATCGACCGCACGCCAGAGGTGGCACTCGAGGGCTCGATGCGTCGTCGTCTTGCGGGCGCGCTCGCGCTCGCGTTGACCCCGGTGGCAGTGGTCACCTGCACACTCCTTCTCGCCATCCTGGCACCCGCGCCCGCCCGAACTTCGACGGTTCAGACGCGCCCGGTACGAGCATCGGATCTCCACCCTGACCAGGACCGCGCGGTGCAGTTCCCAACGAACTCGGGGCTACGAACCGAACGCCCTCGTCCGGGTCTCCTTGCGATCTCCACCGCGGACGGTGGCGGGGCTGGTGAGGTTCGTCTTCCATGCGTGTCCAGCCTCACCCCCGAGGCACCCGACGAGACGGCCTTTCGCGAGACGTATCGCGGCCAGCAAGTCTGGACCTACCGCCTCACCACTGCGACCTGCGAGAACCGTGTCTCGTTCAACGACGAAGGCGTCCGCCTCGACGACACGACCTCCGACCGCATCACGCAGCGTTGGGGGGGCAGCGTTGGCGTCTGGGTCGCGCTGCTGGTTGCACTCCTCGCAGCGCTCGCGGCCTTCGACCAACTCCGCTGGCTCGGGCGTGCCCGCAACCTCGATGCGACCTCGAAGGAGCTGCTCGGCACCGTTGCGCTTGAGGGGCGGATTGTCGGGGAGGGCGTGGCGTTCACGCGGGGCGGCACACTCCACACGCCGAGTGGGCTGCGCGTCGACCTGGGCGAGCACGGCGTGCTTACACTGCCTCCCGACGGCACGCTCACGCTCCTCCATCCCGTGCGCGAACCCGCCACGCTCGTTCCCGGCAGCTTGCTCTCGATCATCACGACGCTGCGAGGCCAGCAGGGCTCGCCCTTTCGAGATGCGCAGACGCCGCCACCCAAAGACGTTCGCGTCGTCCCTGGCTCGCTCGCTCAAGCACGCGAGGCCTACGTGCAATTCGCTTCACGCCGCATTGCCCTCACCGGGCTCTTCGCATTGCTCGGTGCGGTCACGTTTGCGGCGTTTGGTCTCATCCACCTCTGATCACATCGACGCAGGCCCGATGCGCACGAACTCCAGCGCGACTTCTCTCCGCGAGCGCTCGAAGGGCGCGAATAGGTCGACGCTCCACTCCGTCTCTTCTTCGTCGATCAGCGTCACCTGCACGAGCACGCCGACATTGTCGCGCGTGAGCCTGGAGTGCGTTGGTGCGCGCGCGACGCCGTCGGTCGCGATGCGCTTGTGCTCCTCCCAATAAGGACGCAGCGCCTCGGCGATTGCGCCATCGGTCGGCGGGTCTCCCTCGCTCGCTGTGAGCATCCGGCTCGCCTCTCCAAAGCGCCTTCGCGAGAGCATCGTGACGAAGCGGAAGGCCATGTTGCGCACGAGCACACCGAACGCGCGGGCGTTTTCGGTAATATCGATATCTTTGTCCTCACCGATGTCATCGGTCGGCCGGAGCAAGATGGCGTTCTCGCCGTTCTTCATCCTTTCCCACTCATCGAGCAGTGACGAGTCGACGGCGCGCACGACGGTCCGCAGCCAGTCTTCGAGGTCGAGCACATCCTCGGTTTTGAGGCTCTCTGGGATGTTCTGCGCGAGGCCCTTGTAGGCCTCCGAGAGGTAGCGAAGGAGCAAGCCCTCGGCGCGCTCCAGGCCGTACTCCTTCACGTAGTCGTTGAAGGAACAACCGCGCTCAAACATGTCGCGCGCGATCGACTTCGGACGCAAGTCTTTGTCGGTGACCCAGGGATGCACCTTCTTGAAGAGGTCGAGCTCGGTGACGAGCAACTCGATGCGCGGCTGCGGGTTGATGATCTTCTCGAGCTCGATCATCCGCTCCTCGAAGGGCACGCCATCGGCCTTCATCTCGTTCATCTTCTCGGTCTTCAAGAGATCGAGCTGACGAAGCAAGAGCGTGGTCGGGTCTTCGAGTGTGGCCTCGACGAGCGTGAGGATGTCGAGTGCATAGAGGAGGTCCTCTTGGTCGAGCTTGCGGGCCACCTCGACGACAAAAAGCGAGAGCGCGTAGTGGAGGGAGAAGTCCACCTGGAGGTCGCGGTTGACGCGCACGACGCGCTTGCCTTCTTCGGTGGCCGTCTCGATGATTTTCGCCGACTCGAGCGAGCGGAAGAGGTTGATCGCGTGGAAGGCGTGGACGTACTTCAGCTTCTTCGACTCGTGGCTCTCGCGGATCAGATTCTCAACGAAGAGGCAGCCGTCGTCGTAGCGCTGGTAGGCGCCATCGAGCGAGTCGATCAGCATGCCGTGCGTGATCTGAAAGCGTGATTCGAGCGTCTCGGGTGTGCCGGTGGAGAGGCGCAGGAAGGTCTGCTCATCCCAGTGCGCATAGCCCTTGTCGGGCGGCTTCTTCACCACGAGCTTGCGCATCTTTTTTGGGTCGCCCTCGGCCTTCATGCGCGCGACGCGATTCTCGATCGCGTGCTCGGGTGCGAGCGCAACGACCGTCCCTGCAACGTCGAAACCCTTGCGGCCTGCACGTCCGGCAATCTGCTGGAAGTCGCGCACGGAGAGAATGACGGTTTTCTTTCCGTCATATTTACATAGTTTCGTAAAGAGCACGCTGCGGATGGGAACGTTCACGCCGACGCCGAGCGTGTCGGTGCCGCAGATGACGGCGAGCAGGCCCTTCTGCGCGAGCTTCTCGATAAGCAGGCGGTACTTCGGCAGGAGGCCGGCGTGATGAATGCCGATGCCGTGGTGCACGTAGCGCGAGAGGTCTTTGCCGAAGGGCGTGTCCCAGCGAAAGCCGCGCGTGAGCTGCTTGATCTGGAACTTCTGATCTTTGCTGATGAGGTCGACGCTCATCAGATCCTGCGCGAGCTCCGAGGCCGAGCGCTGCGTGAAGTGCACGATGTAGACGGGCGAGCGACCCGTCGTGACGAGCTCGTTCAAGGTCTCGTGGAGCGGCACCTCTTTGTAGAGAAACTCCAAGGGGACAGGACGAATCGCAGATTTGACGATCGCGACATCGCGGCCTGTGCGGGTCTCCAGATCCTTCGCGAAGAAGTCGACCTCACCGAGCGTCGCGCTCATCAGGAGGAACTGCACATCGCGCAGAACGAGCAGCGGGATCTGCCAAGCCACGCCGCGGTCGCGGTCGCCGTAGAAGTGAAACTCGTCGATGACGACGGTATCGACATCCGCTTTGCGTCCATCCCGCAGCGCCATGTTGGAGAGGATCTCGGCGGTGCAGCAGATGACCTTTGCATCGCGGTTCACCGAGGCATCGCCCGTCATCAAGCCGACGTTCTCGGCACCGAGCTCATCGCAGAGCGCGAAGAATTTCTCGGAGACGAGCGCCTTGATCGGTGCCGTGTAGAAGGTGCGCTTTCCCTCGGCGAGCGACTTCCAATGGAGGGCAAGTGCAACGAGCGATTTGCCTGATCCGGTAGGCGTATTGAGGATCACGTGCTGGTCGGCGAGCAGCGAGAGAATCGCCTCTTCTTGCGCGGGATAGAGCGTGAGCCCGGTGTGCTCGACGTGCTCGACAAAGCGCTCCAAGAGCAGGTCGGGCGTGACGTCGGCGCGGGCGGGGAGGCGTTCGTAGAGGCGTGTCACGCGGCGACAATGACACATGGCGATCGGAGAGTTCGTCTCTCGTTCGACATCCGATCACAGAACGGCGATCGTCTACGGATGGGTCACACCGCGACGACGTACTACCTCGCCACAGACGATGGAGAATCGGTCGCGCGCGCGCTCACGGCCATCCTGCTCGCGGAGACCAAGCCGCTCACGCTCAGGCAGATCGGCTGGTGGCGGAAGGGCGCGCCAGGCTGGACGATGCTGGAGACGCATCCTCCGTGGCTTCTTCTCGATCGCCCTGACGACGCGCACGGGCCGCGCATCGCGACGTTGGCCAAGCACCTTGGGTGCGTGATCTTCTGCCTCGCGATCCACGACGGCGCGGAGATGCTGCTTGTCGAGGCGGACGGCAACGGACAGTGGCGCGCGACGGGCTCGGGGGATTTGAGCGAGGGGCCTATCGAAGACCGCCTGGATCCGCGCGCGGGCAAGGACGGCACGACGCCTCGCTTTCTGATCGTGCCGGCCACCGATGCGATGCGCGCGGCGCTCGCCAAAGGCACGTCTGCGATTCGAGCGATCAGCCGCCTTTGTGGAAGCGGACCGGACCCGCTCGCGCCGAATCACGATGCGGATGGCACGGCCATCGTGCTCGCACCCTCGCGAGGCGGAGGGCGGCGGGTGCGGCACGTGAAGTTCGGAGAAGGCGTCGTCCTCGATGAACTCCCAGGCGACCCGCCGATGCTGCGCGTCGCCTTCGCGGATCAGGAGCGCGTGCTGCTCGCGCGCGTGTTGTCGCAGGTCGACTGACGTCTCGATGCGCCTACCAGGTCATCACAACCTTCTCGGCGCGCACCTTTCGCTGCTCGAGCAAGTCGAAGCCCACCTGAAAGCTCTCCAGGCCGCCCGTGTTGTTGCGCTTGGGCGCGTGGAGCTTGTCCTCGGCGACGAGGCGTGAGCAGAGCTCGTTCCAGCGGCAGCCCCACTCGTAATCCACCTGCGAGCGCGGGAAGGTCTGGCCGAACTTCGTGAAGGCTTTGCCCATGCTCGTGTAGAGCAGCATCGGCTTCATCGTGACCTTCGGGTTGTTGTCTTTGTGCTGCGCGGACATCGACAAGAGGAGCACCAACGTGCCGCCAGACATGGCGTTGCTCGCGAGCGGGACGGTTGAATCCTCGGAGATGCAGTCGAGGCCATGCACGAGCTCGCCGCCTGCCCATGCGAGGATCTTCTCGCCAGCGCCTGGGTCTCGGTAGTCGAAGACGGCCTCTGCGCCGTGCGAGGTCAGCATCGCGTGCGACTCGGGTGAGGCCGTCGCGACCGTGCGAATGCCAGCCAGCTTTGCGAGCTGAATCGCGAAGATTCCCGCCGCCGAAGAAGCACCCCAGACGAGCAGCTTCGGAGCCTCGCTCGCGGCGTAGGGAGCATCGGGCGTGCGCAGCCCAAGGTGTTGAAAGAGTGCGATGGCCGCCGTGCCTGCGGAGACACCGAACACGCCAGCTTCCTCATCGCTCATGCGCGCAGGAACATGAAACGCGACGTTCGGGTCGACGGGCGTGAACTCGGCGAACGAGCCGTAGCCAGCGCCATCCGAGCCGTGCACGCAGCCCGCGAGGCGATCACCCACCTGGATGCTCTCGACATTCGCGCCGACCTCCACCACCTCGCCCGCGAAGTCGCAGCCCACCACGGTGCCAGGCGCGGCGATGAACTTCACGTGCTTCCAATCCGTGGGGTTTTGCCCAGCGGCGCGCACCCGCACGAGCACCTCATCGGCGGTGATGGTGGGACGCGGATGGTTGTCCACGAGCTTGGCGATGCGACCGGATTCGACGACGACTGCCTTCATGGGATGGCTCTCTTCACGCGCTTGGGCGGGTAGGAATGGAGTGCCTGGGATCGCGACTGGGGAGGGCGATGTCAACGCCGAGGTGGCCGAACGGACGGGTTCGCTTCAACCGCGGGACCGCCTGCGCACATCGTCGAGCAAGCGTCCAAACGCGCCGGGTGTAAGCGCGCCATCGCCCAGGTTGTCGATGACGCCGAGCGTTTGCTTCGCATCGCCGAGGCCGATTTTCGCGAGCGCCATGAGCCAGCAAATCGCCGAGAAGGTTCGGCTTCGGCCAAGCGTGATGAGCTCATCGGTCAGCGTGCCGGTTGCCAGCGACTCCTCCAGCAAGCCTGCGAACTCAAGCTCGATATGGATGCGCGTGTGCAAGGCCAAGAGCATGCGATCGGCCTCGTGCGCATCGACCTCGCCACGCAGGTACGCGCCGACCATCGCGACCTCTTCGAGTGGCACTTGCAAGGCCTGGCTCCAGGCCCGCATCGCCTCGAAGGGCGTCGTGTACACGGTGAGCATGAGCAGGCCCTCCGTGCCCGCATGCGTGAGCATCGCTTGGCGAAGGGTCGAGGCGTTTTCGGGCTGCTCCCGCGAGACCATGTGGCCCTCCGAAACACGTCGCTCCTCCAGGTCGAGCAGGTGCACGGCGTGGCTGTACGCATAGGCCGCATCCGCTGCCGGCAAGACGCACGCGCGGGCCTTCCTGTCTGCCTCCCAGCCCGAGGTTGCCTCCACACAGAAGGTCTCGCTGCGCGTGTGAAGCACGCCATCGTGCGTGTACCAACGTGCCGTCGTCTCAGCGCGATAGGGACGCTCTGGCGCAGGTCCATGTTGCGCGAGCCACTCGCCAAAATGGAGGAGACCGCCAGGCACGCGGGCACGCACGACGACACCGATGTCGAGCTCCTTGGCCCTTGTCTCGATGCGCTCCATGAAGGCGCGCTCGGTCTCCATGTCGGGCGTACGCGGACTGCAAACACGCTCCGCGCGAAAGCGCGAATCGCCATGTCCAAGTGCACGGCGCACAAGCTCGATGTCGAGCCGCGTGAAGGCATCGAACCTATCGGGCGGTGCGACGAGGAAGGTCAGCGCGTCGGGGAAGGCGAGCCGAGCGAGGGCAGCTTCGAGGGCTTCAAGGTCGCGCATGGCCTAGGGCCAGAGACGGGCGCCTGAGCTCGCGCGAATCTCGGCGATGCCATCGTCTGCGATGAAGAGGCTCGCGCCTGGGTTGCCCGCGGTGACGGAGGACCAAACCGCAATATCGCCGGGGCCGTAGAGCACGAGGTTGCCGTCGGTCTGCATCACGAGCTGCGTGGTCGCGCGGCCGCTTGTGCCCGAGTTCCAAGTGGGTGTTGTTCCGCGATACGCGACGACGTTTCCATCGCCTTGATGGGCAAAGCTTCCTGTGCCGCCGCACGAACTCAACGTCTGTCCGGGTGTCAGACGCTCACCGCTTGCGAGAACGCCGCACGCGCTTCGGCTCGCATGGAGGTAGCCGTTCTTGTAGCGCTCGCCGCCCTCCCAGATCTCGCCGACAAAGCCATCGGCCGTGAACCAACCGAACCCCGGAACGCCCGGGGTGCCCCCGCTGCAGAACGCGAAGTCTGCGCGCCCGCTTGGCGACACGGTGGCCCTGCAGATCTCGACCGGAAAGCCGTAGAGCTCGGCGCTTCCCGTCATGTTGCGGGCAGCATCCAAGCGGATGACGAAGGTGCCGCCAAGCTGGTAGCCCAAATGGCCCGTGCACCACGCGTGGGTTGCGGGCTCGTAAGGCCTGTCGATGCACCAGCGGAAGCCGTTGTTCGTCACGGCGCCTCGGTAGGTGCCCGCGCGCGGCGCACCGACGACCGTACACGTCGCCGCGGAGACGCCGCAGACGCGACAAGCATCAATGCCTGGCCCCATCCCGATCGCGTGTGGCCCAAGGCCTTCGCACGCCGGGTCCGGTGCGCCGCAGCCGCAGTCGCAAAGCGCATCGCGAAAGCGCGCCTCACCGCAGGCCCAGGCGCTTGGTGCTGGCGTGCCCGTGTCGACGGCAGGCGTGAAGGCGTCGGGGGGCTCGAGGGCCGCGTCGATCGAAGCATCCGTCCCTGGCGCGAGAAAGGCGTCGTCGCTCGGTGCATCGGGGAGGGACGCCGCATCGCCTGCGGAGGCATCGCGCCTCGGGGCATCAGGCTCAAGCGGGCGTCCGGTCGCGCAGGCCGAGGCTGCGCATGCAGCGAGGATGAAGAGGAGGAGCCACAGACTTCGTGGGGGTGTCATCCGAGGGAGCCTACTTGGGTTCGCGGTCTCTCCGACACCGTCGCACCGACCTCTCGACAAACGCCATCGTCTTCTCCCAGCGGTCCAAGTTCGACCTCCAGGCGCGCCTCGATCTCCTCTGAGCTTGCACCCCAGAGACGCGCACCGGCGATATGCGCGAGCGTGCTTGCCGCATAAAGCGACGCGTCGCCTGACGGGGCACTCTCATCGCTTGAAAGACCAGACGGAAAGCAGAGAGCCCGGAGACTTTCGTCTTCGGGCTCTTGCTGTCTCTACGGGGTGGACGGGACTTGAACCCGCGGCCTCCGGCGTGACAGGCCGGCGTTATAACCAACTTAACTACCACCCCAGTGGCACCTCGACCGAGCAACCTCGAGCGAGGCCGACCTTCTACAACACGACACGGGACTCGTCTGCAACGAAGTGCATGTGACGCATCTTTTTTTCCGTGCGCGACCGGTTGGACCCAAGCGAATCGGCCCCGCCATCTTTCGATAGCGGGGCCGATTCATTTTCTTCGGGGTGGACGGGACTTGAACCCGCGGCCTCCGGCGTGACAGGCCGGCGTTATAACCAACTTAACTACCACCCCAGTTTGAAGCTTTCTTCGTAACCAGGAAGTGAAGAGGGCGCGTAAGTATCATGGGCTCTCGATGTGTCAAACCCGGATGTGAACTTTCTGCAGTCGGGGGACGATGGAGGTGCGACGCTCCACGGGTGACGCTGACTCGACGCTCGCTTCTTCAACTCCTCGCGACCAGCACCGCCGGCTGCTGTTTCGGCTCGCCGGTTGAGCCGATGGCTCCAGGGCCCGATGAACCTCCGCCGCCGGTCGAGGTGCTTGAGGAAGCCGCGCGCACCGCGTTCGCGCCCGCTGAGACGTACGTGCTCTCGATCGGTGTGCTCGCCTTTCAGCATGAGGAAATGTTCTCGTCGTTTCCGAGCGAGGGGCGACGTGATGATGTGCTCGTCGAGACCTTCATCGTGCGTGGTGTTCCGACGCAGCAGGTCGTTCGTGTGCGCGATGCGATGGCGACACGCGCGGGCATCCTGGCGGCGCTCGACGCGATGCTCGCGCGTCTGCCTCTCGGTGCCGATTTCGTTTTCTACTACGCGGGGCACGGCTACCGCGACGACGCGGGGAGCACGTACTTCGCGGCCTACGACACGGGTGAGGAATCATCGAGCGGCGTGGGGCATGACGAGGTGCTCGCGCGGCTCGATGCAAGCGGGCGACGCGCGCTCTTTTTGATCGACTGTTGCTACTCCGGCGCGCTCGGAGAGACGGTGCTGCGGGCGCATGCAACACAGCCCTATGCTGTGCTCGCCTCGTCGCTCGCGAGCGAGCTCTCGACCGGCGCGTGGACGTTCACCGATGCCGTCATCGAAGGGTTGAATGGCGCGGCGCATTGCGATGCCGATCACGACGGCGCCGTCACGCTTGCGAACCTGGCGGACTACGCCGAATCCGAGCTCGCCTTCGCCGACGGGCAGCTCGCCACCTACGCCTGCACCGCGCGCTTCCCGAGCCAGTTCTTGCTCGCGCCCGCATCCGCATTGCCCTTCGCGCGCTTTGGCGAGCACGTGGAAGTGCAGTGGCGAAGGCGCTGGTGGCCGGCGAAAATTCTCGCGCAGCAGAGCGAGGGCTTTCTCGTTCACTACGTGGGCTTCGAGAGCACAAGCGATGAGGTCGTCCCGCTCGATCGCATTCGTCCCTATGCGCCTGAGATGCACGCCGTCGGCAGCGCGGTGGATGTGCGCTGGCATGGCGAGTGGTTTCCCGCGGTCGTGCTGGAAGCGCGCCTCGGCATCCACCGCATTCACTACGAGGGCTTCGAGGCCAGTTGGGATGAATGGGTCTCGCGCGCGCGCATTCGCCTTCGACGCGCTTAGCCTCAGCCCTGCACGGGAAGCTTCGGAAGCTCGCCGCGACGGCGCGCGCTGTCCTCGACTTCCATCATCACGCGCAGGACGACGTCTTCGCGGTAGGGGCGCCCGACGACCTGCACGCCGATGGGCAAGCCTGCGCTGCCGCGCTGAATGGATGCGGCGCGCTTGTCGAGTCGGTCGCTGCGCTCGGGGCGCTCTGTCTCGTCGCTGCGCACGCTCGTTGCGGGGCAGACGCCGGCGGGGAGGTTGAGGACGTTGTAGCGGGTCGTGTAGGCCGCTGCGGGCGTGAAGTCTGCCGTGGTGCCGTGTTGCGGCGCGGGCGTGGCGGTGGCGGGGCAGATGAGCGCGTCGATCTTCGTCTCAAGCCACTTGTCGTGCTCGGCACGAAGGAGCGAGGTGCGGTCCCAGGTGAGCTTCCAATACTCGGCGACGGTGCGCTCACCCACGATGCTGAGCGTGCGTGCGATGCGTGACTCACCCATCAGCTCAAGCGCGCGTGCGAGTACCTGACGTGCACGCTTGGGCGTGTTGATGAGGCGCCTGTTCAGCGCGACAGGCGCGATGACCTCGTCGTCTCCGAGCCAGCCTTCGAGTGTCTGCAGGCCATCCGAGGAGACGGCGCAGGCGAGCATCGCGTAGTGGTCGCGCGCACGAGGCGGCGTGAAGGGAACGAGGATGGCGCCGGCACGCTCAAGGGCCTCTGCGGCCTCGCGCACGGCGCGCTTGGAGCTCACGCAGGGCGTGAAGAATCCGTCGTCCTCGTAGACGCCGATGCGCATGCCCTTGAGGGAAACGTCTGCCGGGTCGCCGATGGGGAAGGGCGCGACCTCCGGGTCGAAGGGCGCGTGCATCGGTGTGTCGAGGGCGCGCAGGAAGAAGGCGAGTTCCTCCGTCGTGCGGGCGAGCGGGCCAATCTGCGAGCGCACGACTTCTTGCCCAAGAAGAAGCCCGACCGAGCCACGGTTCGACCAACGATGGAGCGAGGGCTTGATCGCCGCGATGCCTGTGTACGCGGCTGGAATGCGCACAGAGCCACCGATGTCGGTGCCGATGCCCAGCACGCTCTGACCGGACGCAATCGCTGCCGACTCCCCGCCGCTTGAGCCGCCTGGCGTGCGGTCGAGCGCCCAGGGGTTCTTCGTCGTCCCGTAGACGAAGTTTGTCGACTCCATCGCCAGCAAGGTCTGCGGGATGTTCGTCTTGCCGATCACAATCGCGCCCGCGGCCTTCGCGAGCTTCACCGTGACCGCGTCGTTCTGCGAGACGATGCCGCGCCGCTTCTCGACACCCAGCGTGCAGGCCGTGCCCGCGATCTCGATGTTCTCTTTCACCGAGATGGGAAGGCCGTGCAGCGGGCCGCACTTGGACGGGTCTGCCTTGCGCTCCGCATCGCAGCGCGCTGCCGCCTCGCGTGCGCTCGCACCGAGGTCGATGACGAAGGCGCCGATCTTCGGGTCAACGCTGCGCCGCCGCGCCAACAAGGCCTCGACGATGTCGACAGAAGACAGCGTTCGATCGTTCAACGCTCGGCGAAGCTCGAGCGCGCTCATCTCGTGGATCTTCACAGGCGGCAGCCTATCAGCTGGGCTGCTGCGGACGGAAAGCAAAGAGCCCAGCTGCACTTGGCAACCGGGCTCATCGCATCACCTGTCGAATGCCTCAGCCGCAGCGGCGAAGCTTCATCTGCACATCGCCCGACCACTCGGCCGCGAACGCACGCACGCAGGTGTCGAGGTAGCGCTCGTAGTCGACGAACACTTGGTCGCCCCACTTGCTGCGGATCGTCGTCTCGTGAAGACGAAGCTTGCGAAGCCACTCCGCCGTTGTGCGGCCGTAGCTCGTGCGCTGCATGCGGAGCTCTTCGATCTCCCAGTAGGGGCGCACGGCCATGACGAGCTCTTCAAGGCGCGGGTTGAGGCCGCCCGGGAAGATGACGTCGGCTGTGAACTTGAGATCCTCCAAGTCCTTTTTGCCGCGTGGAATGCGGTCGCGAAGGATCGCCTGGAAGCCGAAGTAGGCGCCGGGCTTGGAGAGCTCGGAGCAGCGCTTGAAGTAGTTGCGGTAGAGCTCGACGGCCTTGCCCTCGTTGGCCTGCTGCGGCGAGACGACGTGATCGACCATCTCGATCGACTGAAGTGCGTCGTACTTCTCCTCCGGCTCATAGAGCCAGAAGTCCTGCATCTTCACCGTCACGCCCGCGTGGTTCTTGGCGGTCGCGTACTCGGCCTGCGCTGTCGAGAGCGTGATGCCGTGCGCGCGCTTGGTGCCGCGCATCGCGTGGTAGGCGAGGTTGCTGCCCCAGCCGCACCCGATGTCGAGCACGAGCTTCTCAGGGGTCATCTCTGCGTAGTCGTAGAGGATCTTGCACTTGTTCCACTGCGCTTCCTCGAAGGTCTCATTGCCCGTGAGGTAGCTGGCAGACGTGTAGTGCATGTTCTCGTCGAGCCAGAGCTCGAAGAAGTCATTCGAGACGCTGTACGAGAGGTCGATTTCGGCTTTGGTAGAGCTCATTGCGGCGCGAGTTTGCCCTAGGTCACCGTTGCGTCAAACGCGGATCCGCACTGGCGAACTCTCGGGGGTGCGCAGCCGACTCATTCTCGATGCTCGCGATAAGACGCTCTCGGACGCGACGCCTGCGTCGGCTTGCCTCGCAGCGCATGTGCAGACGCCTGCACAGAGCCTCGCGCAACACCCTGCGCAATCACCACGCAACCACGCGTGTTACCTTGCATTTCAAGGCGTTTCGCAAGGCACGCAGGCTGCACCAAGCAGCTGCATGAACACGCACTCGGCTCCCTTCACGCTCGCTGTCACCACGCTCCTCGCCATCGCTTCGACTGGCTGTGCAGTCGACCGCAGCCAGCCGCCGCCGCGCAGCTCACCGGCGCTTGTGAGCCTTCCCGTCTCCAGCGGGAGCTCCATCGGTGTCGGCGTGCGCGACCTCCTGCAGCGCGAGTTGGTCTGGTACGACGTCGACAGCGACCGCGTCGTTGCCTTTCGCGGTGGCGAGCGCGTCGAGCTTCAAGACCGCTCCGTGCGCGCCTCTATCACCGACCCGGTCGCACTGCGTGCCTTCGAGGACGGCTCGTTCGCGCTGATGAACAACTCGACCGTCGCGCTCTTTCCGGTGGGCCGCGCGACCGTCACCCTGCCGCTCGTCACATTCACCGAGCCCGCGCTCGATGGCAACTCCATCGACGACCTTTGGATTGCCAAGTGGGATGTCGTCATCGACTCCGTGCTCGGCTATGGCGCCTGTCACATCGATCACGGCGTGCTCGAGCCGTGTGTCGAGGTGCCCAACGTGGGTGCGGTCACGCTCCAGATGGCCCTTGGCACCGATGGAATGCCCCTGATGTCCGACCGCGAGAACCGCCTCTATCGCATCGCCGACGGGCGCGCCGAGCTGCTGCATGATTTCGGCGACACGATCATGGGCATGCGACGCGCGGGAGGAGAGCTCTTTGTCTCGACCTATGCGTCCGGCATCTACGCCATCGATGGGCGCAATGTCCGCCGCATCCGCGACGGCTACACGCTCGACACCTTCGGGACCGCGGCGGACTTCCACTACGCCACCTTCGATGCCGAATCCGAGCAGGTCGACCCCGCCTGCCAATCCGGCTGGTTCAACTCCTGCGAACAGCGCCGCGTGTGGTCTCAGCTCGTGATCTTTGAGAGCGCGAACGGACGCACCGTCGAGGTCGGCCACGTGAACTGCTTTGGCACCGAGGACAACGCTTGCTCGTTCGAAGGCTTCGGCCTCGACGGCGACACGCTCGTCCTCTTCGGCAACCCCATGAGGCGCTTGGGCACGTCGAACCCATAGCCGGGCAGCGCGTCACCGGTTCGTCCCCACCGATTTCAAAATCGGCAGGGGAGTCAGCGTAACAACCTCATCGATTTTAAAATCGCCCCCGCCTGTCAGCGCAACAACCTCATCGATTTTAAAATCGGCAGGGGAGTCAGCGTAACAACCTCATCGATTTTAAAATCGCCCCCGCCTGTCAGCGCAACAGCCTCATCGATTTTAGAATCGGCAGGGGAGTCAGCGTAACAACCTGGTCGATTTTAAAATCGCCCCTGCTTGTCAGTGCAACAACGGGATCGATTTCAAAATCGATCGGGGAGTCAGCGCAACAACCTGGTCGATTTTAAATTCGGTTTCGAGTCAGCGTAACAACCGGGTCGATTTTAAAATCGGCTTGGGAGTCAGCGTAACAACCGGGTCGATTTTAAAATCGACTTGGGAGTCAGCGTAACAACCTCATCGATTTTAAAATCGGCAGGGGAGTCAGCGTAACGACCTGATCGATTTCAAAATCGACTTTCGCGTCACGCCGACGCAACACCTCGCTCCACCGCCCGATGAAGGCGTTGTTGCATCACGCGGGTGCGATGGCTTCGAGCTTTTCGGCGAAGCGCTGGGCTTCCGCGCACTTCTTGCGAACGGCGTTGAGCTTGCGCTTGACGATGGGCGCGAACTCGTCGCGGTAGGCGGGCGGGAACTTCGAGGGCTTGCCGTCTTCTTTTCGCCAGAGCTTGCCCTTGTCGGCCAAGTACGCGGCGGGGTCGGCAATCGCTTCGGGGGCTCGCTCTTTCGGATAGAGCGCGGCGACGACCCATGCCTCGGTCGCCATCGCGGGGATCCCGATCACGACGCGCCTCATCGCGGCTGCCTTGGCGTCGAGCCAGCGCTTCGTGACGACGCAGAGTCTCTTCGTGGCGTATTGGTTCACCGTGCTCGGTGGGTCGACGATGCCGGCTTGGACGGCGATGTCGACGTCGACCATCACGATCAATGCGTCGAGGCTGTCGCCGATGATCGGGTCGAGAATCTCAGCGACGTCGGTCGCCTCGCACCACTGCTTCACCGCGGTCCAGCCGCCCTTCTTCCCGAGGGGATTGTCTTGCCCGTCCAACTCCGGCTGAATCGGCAAAACGCGCGTGCCTTTGGGCCAGATGCGCTCAACGAAGGCACGCGCGATGTAGATGTCGGTGGGGCCCTCGCAGACGATTCCAACGACGGGCGTTTTGTTGGCTGGACGCTGCGTTCTAGACATCAGGCACGCCGCCGAGTTGCCCCATCACCCACATCCGGCTCAGCGGAAGCTCGCCTTTCTCCTGCTGCTCCCGGAGGCGCTCGGGCGCGTTGATCGGCACCTGGCGAACATCGGTGCCTCCGCCCGGGGCTCTCTCGACGACGAAGAGACGCACACGCGCATCCCAGAGCGGCAGGCCGTCGAGCACGAGCGGGTTGTGCGTCGTCATCAGCACTTGCCGACCGTTGCGCAGCACCTGCTCGACAAATATCTGCGTCATGCGGCGCGCCGTGCGTGGGTTCAGCGCTTGATCGAAGTTGTCGATGGCCATGCATGTCGGCGACGCGGGATGCATCGCGAGAACAAGCATGAAGAGCACGTAGAGCGCGCCCTCGCTCGCGTCGTAGCCGGAGAGCTCATTGCGCAGGTTCGCCATGTAGCGATCCTTGAACTTCACCACGAGCCGCATCGTCGGGACGCTCGCCGACAAGAGGCTCTTGGTCGGCGCGCCCGTCTCAATCGCCTGCGCCCAATCGATGATCTCTCTCGCCAGCTCGACGAGCCTCGGCCCCTGTCGCTTGCCGTTCTGCGCCTTCTCCGAGAGCGCGATTTCTTCGAGCGCGCCAGGCAGTTGCCCGCCGTAGAGCCCCACGGGAGCGCGCGTGGCTGGGTCAGGCGCGAGGCCGCGCAGCATTGGAGTCACGGGCGCAAAGATGGCGTAGTCATCCAACGCCGCGAGAAAGCGACGCACACCCTCGGGCGCATCCTGTCTTCCACGCACCATCGCGGCGACCGATCGCACGTTTTCCAAAGGGAATGCGCTGTCGAGCAGGGTCGCGTTTCCGCGGGGTCCACGGCTCGCGCAGACGTCGTCACCCATCGCCACAGTCTCGTTGCCGAACTTCCATTGCGCCGCCGTGCCCTCCACGGGGTTCGTCAGGTACGCGTGGTACTTCGCGCCATCATTCGACTGCGCCTTGATGGAGATTTTCGGCGCAATCTTGTGCCCCGCGAACGAGCTCTTGAAGAGCTGCGGTGCACTCGGCCGCACCCCGCGACGTTGGAGCGCCTGGTCATCGACAATCCCCGCGGCCGCGGCACCGAGCACGCCAATCGCCTCGAGCACATTGCTCTTTCCCGCGCCGTTGGTCCCGATGAAGACGTTCACCTGGCCAAGCTCCATCCGCGTCGCGCGCAGCGACTTGAAGTCACCGACTTCCAGCTGACGAAGATGCGCCGCATGCGCGGGGGGAGTTTCCTTCTTCACGCGCCGACGTTCGCATGGATGACAACGAGTTCCAACGTTCGGGCGAGTATCGCGTCACGCCGACGCAACACGTCGCTCCACCGCCCGATGAGCCATTCGGTTCGCCTCTGCGAGCCAGAGAATAAGTGGCTGGCTAGCGGCAGGAAGTCGGCCGCACGTTTTGCTGATACTGCCCCTCGTAGTTGCCCGGCGGGTCGTAGTTGCAGACCCAGACGTCGAGACCTCCGCAGGTCGCGATGCCGCATCCAAGCTGCGTCGAGCTCAGCCACACAAGCTGCGTGAAGTGCCCGGTCTCCATCGAGAAGCCACCGCGCGCAAAGTCATAGAGCGCGGCCTCCTCGTACCAAAGGCCGACGATGCGCTCGGGCGAGAAGGCGCCTGACGAGCCCGCGGCAAGGTTCTCGCCCAAGCCGCTCTGGCTGTGCACGAGCCCGCACCCGCTCGCCGCGAGGTGATCGGCCCAGGATTGCGCGCGCGCTGCGAGCGCCTCCGACCATCGCAGCGGCGGCGCACAATGCTCGGCCCGCGCCCGCGTGTGGGCCTCGAGGATGGCCGTCATGCGTGGGTCGCTGAGGACGGGCGCCGGGGTGGGCTCGTTGGCGGCCGCCGGCGTTGTGGCCGAGCGGGTAGGAGCGGGGCCGCAGGAGGCGAGGAGCAGAACACCGAGGCAAGGGAGGGTCGAACGCATGCCGGAGTGTAGCGCTCGGTCGGCGTTGTTCGTTCGCGGCAACGCGGCGAGATGACGCGCTCGATTCCGGAGTCAGCGCGATAGCGCGATCGATTTCAAAATCGACATTCTCGTCACGGCCACGCAACACCTCGCTCCACCGCCCGATGAGCCCTTCGGTTCGGGCGGAGGGGAAGGCAACGCGAGGTGCTCATCGCGCGCTGGGGTCGACCACCGAGTCGTCCACCCACAACGCGGAAGCCAGATCGAGGGTGGGGTCGACCATGCCGCCGAACGCAAGCCAGTTTCGAATGGGCCGCAGGTCTTCCACGCAAGGCCGAGTTCGTACGGGTACGGCGCGAAGCACACCGTGAAGGACTTCCGAGTAGGCAGCGTTTGTGTGGGGCTTCATCGCAAGATTCCATGCGCGAATCGCCTCGTCGGGATCGGTGTGGAGAAGGTACACGGCGTCTTGAAGGCCACGCAGAAGTGTCTGGATCCAGGACCCCGTCGCGTCATCGCGAACACACAACACCTTGTCGTTGAGTTCCGCCCCCGAGAGGCGCTGTTCGACGGGCACGAAGCGACAAGCAACGCCGGAGAGCTTCATGCGTCTGTAGTGAGACGCCGCGCAAGCCATCGGGAGTGCATCGACGATACCGCTGGTGAGCGCCGCAATCGGGTCGCCGGTGATCGCAACAAGTGGCACTGCCACGTCTGGGCCTGCGCAGAACTCCCAGAAATCGCGAGTGACCTTCCGCTCCACCATGCCCGTTCCCCCAGCCGGATAACCAATGCGCTTCCCAACTACCCCGCAGTCGTCCGGTATCGAGCCATCGTCACGAACGAGCATACCGGCGACGCCCCTGAAGAGGATGGACGCGACACGGCACTGGGCCTGCGCTTGACGCCAGAGCAGGAAGTCAACGCTCCGCACCACTGCCGCGCTTGCCGTGCCCTCTTGAAGGGAAGCGAGCGCTCCGGCGCCGCTGCCCTTGTCGACCGTTTCGACCTGAAACGTCTCAAACGGCGTCTTAACCATGTTGAGCGCGCGTGCGACGACGAGAGTGAAGTGCGGGAAACCGAGCGGTTCGTCCAGGGCGATCGAAATCTTTTCCATGATGCCTCCACCTCAGTTTCCCCCGGCGCTTGCAATCGAGCCGTGACTACGCGCGCAGAGGCGCGACTGCGTGTTTCGCCCCATCGTGATCACCGATTTCACGCCATCGTGATCACCGATTTCACGCCATCGTGATCACCGATTTCACGCCATCGTGATCACTGATCTCACGTCATCGTGATCGGCGTTCGGCGGCCCACTCTGGGCTGTCGAGTCGGCGCAGCGACATCTCGTCCCAACCCACCGTCTCGGAAGAGGCGTGATGGCTACGGAGCGAGTGTCGATGAGAAGCATCAAAGAGATTGTTCGGCAGCGACTGCTGCTCAGGCGGTCGCATCGTGCGATTGCCAAGAGCGTTGGCTTGGCCGTTGGGACTGTTGGCGGGACG
>JBILQT010000473.1:0-4241 GCA_044373065.1 Sandaracinaceae bacterium | reverse complement strand
CAAGCGCTGCGATGGTCGACGTGCGTTACGAGTACGACGCGGCCCCGACATGGCTGCCTTCGGGCACCTCGCCTCCCACCGTTGGCGGCTACCTCGGACGCGCCACCGGCGTCACAGACCGTGGCCAACGCAGCGCTGTTGCATATGACCGTCGAGGGCTTGCGATTTGGACTGCACGCCAGATGGCGCTCATCCCCAATCGCCTCGCGCTGACGACGAGCGCGATGGGCGCGACCTATCCGACCATCACGGAGCCTACGCCGACATCGGGCAGCGTCGCCTTCGACGAAGCGCACACCTACGTCGAGACCACGACGAGCAACCACGCAGGCGCCGCGCGCAGGTTGACCTTGCCTCGTGATCCTGACTTTGGCGGAGGCCCAGGCCCGCTGGTCGTTGGTGAGATGGGCGTGAACCGCATGGGCTTGCTGGAAAATGCCCACCTCATCATCGGCGGCGCCACGCCCACCGCTGTCACGGGCTATGCGCAGTACGACCAGTACGGGTCGGAGCAACTCGCCATCATGGGCCCGACGAACACGCTCTATCGCCAATCGCAATATGACGCGCGTCGTCGCCCTGTGGGCCTGACCTACAGCCGTGTCGTTAGCCCGATGGCCACGCCCGGCTCCCTACAGGCAGTCGTCTATCCCGTTCACGAGGGGTACAACTGGGACGCGGCGAACAATCTCACCGTGGTCAACTCCGAGCCCTGGTCTACCGGACGCATCAACGCTCCTGGCCATCGCGGCCGCTCGATGGTCATCTCGCACGACACGCTCTACCGCGTCTCGAACGTCGAATTCCGATATGGATATTACTATATCCCAACGACGGACCCGACGACCGATTGGCGCAACGACGCCACCCCCTCAAACGCGAATGACCCGATGCATCCGCGCCCGGCTCCGCGCGTCGGAGCGCTTCCAGCCAATCGCGTCGAGAACATCAACTACGCCTACGACTGGCTCGGCAACCAAACCGAGTGGCACGACGACCAATCGTCCTTCTTCGAACGTTCGATCGGCGAGATTACCAACGGTCGCGAAACAGGAAATCGCCCAGGCGCGCTCTACCTCTCGACGAACATCCCTGGCAGCGGCGGCATCGAGTCCACCTGGGGCGGCGCTGGCTGGGTCGAGGTCAACTACGGCCAGGGTGGCAACGTCTCGGACTACACCGTCCATGGCCAATGCCAAGACCGCGTAGAGCCGAGCTCCTGCTCGGACACCGATGACAAGCTCGCCAACCGCATCAGCAACTTCCAAACGAACTGCACATGCGCGACCGAGCAGCACTTCAGCCTCCGTTGGGATGAGCTGAACCGCCTCGTCGAAGGCCGCCGCTTCGACCGCGTGGGCGGCTCCGTAGGCTCCGGCACCGGCGCGTGGACGTACGCCGCGCGCATGCGCTACCGCTACGACGGAGCCAACCAGCGCACCGTCAAAGAGAGCTTTGAAGCGACCGGCATCAACACCGCATCGCGCGTCGCCCTCTTCGTCTACCCGGGCGATTTCGAGCGCCGAGGCCTCGTGCGCAACACGACGACGTACGACGCCGTCACCACCGGAGTCGACGCGACCGAGACGCAATACATGGTCGCGGGGGCGAGAATTGTTTGGGACCCAGCCACGAGCGCAACCTCGCCCAACTTCGACCGCAATCGGCGCATCACCTACGCGCTCACTGACCTCTTGCAGACTTCCAGCGGCGTCGTCGACCTCGTTAGCGGCGAGCTTTTGGAACTATCGACATATTATCCGAATGGAGCCCGCGAGAACC
This sequence comes from Sandaracinaceae bacterium, assembly GCA_044373065.1. Taxonomy (GTDB): domain Bacteria; phylum Myxococcota_A; class Polyangia; order Polyangiales; family Sandaracinaceae; genus JAFLCL01. The sequence goes on along the minus strand of JBILQT010000473.1, from coordinate 2,459 downwards.
TCTGGGCGTCGGACAGCAACGCGCCACTTGAGCCGATGGGGTTCACTGGGAAGGAGGCCGATGAGGAGATTGGGCTCACGTACTTTGGCGAGCGGTGGTTGATGCCTCGGTTGGGGAGGTGGGCGAGTCCGGACCCGCTGCATGTGCATGCGAGTGGGGGTGGGGAGGCGCTGAATTCGTACCACTATGTGAGTGGGAACTTGCTGCAGGCGCGGGATCCGTTTGGACTGTGCGGTGAACCAGGCAATCCGTGCGGGCAAGCCGGGGCGACGATGCGCGCCGCGACCGATCGTCGTCGCCCAAGCGGCGTGCAGAGCAACACACAACGGGAGCACGCACGTCGTGTCGAAACACGTGAGCGCTCGGGTGCTGCCGGCGGGTTTCTGTTTGGCCTTGCTGAATTCGGGGTCGCTTGCGCGCATGCAGTCGGTGGGTTCGCATTTTCCATGCTGCTCGTACGAGGCGATACTCCCCCGTCTCGACTGCAACGTCGCACTCCGAACGAGGTCGAGGAAGATGAAGCCGGTGAGCGTGGGTTCGACGCCGGGTACGCGCTCTCGACACTGGCCGGACCGCTGATAGCGGGAAGGATGCGGGCGTCAGCTACTCCGCCTCGGAGCGCCTTCGGCTCGTTGACGCGGGGCACTCCAGCTGCACGCATCGCCGCGGCGAATGTTGAGGACGCAATGGCCGCGGCGGGAGTTGGCGCGAGAAGACACCAATCGGTCACCGTGATTACGCACGCCGACGGCTCTGTGTCGGTGGGAATTTCTGGTGGTGCACCCGCCCAAATTGAAGCGATCCGCGCGCGGCTTCCATCTAACTATACGGTCGGCACGCAGGCCGTGGACACTGCCGGCGCAGTTCAGGCGGCCAACGCAAGTCCGCCCGGGAGGTGTTCTGAGTGGTTTGCAGCGCGCGCCGCACAGGGGAATACGTCGCGAGCCACCGGATTCGAGACGATTTGGAGGAGTGCAAACGAGATACCCGCGCACCTACAAACCGCTGTACCTGGCCAGATGCACGCGTGTGCGACTTGTGGTGCCTCCCCGCAGCTTGCAAGAGCCGTGGGCGCGCCGCCCATTCCAATCCCACAGACGCAAGCGGGCACAGTGGCTAACGGAACCGCAGCAGCCGGTCGCGCTGCTCAACCTGACACGAGAGGACGGGAATGAAATGCAGTTGAAACCAAAGGCCGTTGCTCGCATCAACGCCGAGTGGGTTGTCGCCTGGGGTTCCGAATACAGCATCGTCGTTCGGGGCGAACGCGGGAGGGTGCTCTGCTCGATGGTGCCAAGCGGAGACTGGCAATTTGGGGAGATGTTGTTCGTCGGTCGCCAACTAGTAGTCACAAAACGACAGCTCGTAGTGAATGCCGGGTTCGTTGCGTTTTCTACGTCGGGGGTGCTAGTTCAAGAGTTCTCTAGCTCTAGCTTGCCGGACGGTCGCCAGATCTTTTCAAGTCCATCCGCGTCAACGCTCCTTCTCCAATCTGACGATGGGATTACGTGTTGGGATCTTGAGGCCGGTGTTGCGCTCTGGAACTTCCCGTACAGCCTCCCTGACACCGCGGTCATTTCGGCGCGAGGCTCGCTCGCTTGCTCAAGAGACGGAGAGGTCCGGGTCTTCAGCTCGACGTTTCTGTCAGAGCGCGAATGGCTCATCCATGGTTCGCTCGACGACTTGGCTTGGGGCCTCGATGGGCAAGTGTTACTGGGCACCCGTTTCGGAAATAGGCATGGAATAACGGTTGTTATGGACTTGCGAGACGGTGTGTGTCGGTCGGGACTCCCGCAAATCGGCGCGATTCTCGCCACCTCTACACGCGGTCGCTTTGTATTGACCCAGGTAGCGCTAGTCGACTTACTAAAGCTGACGTTTGTACCGCTGGATTCGTTCTGTGGCGTTTTCGACGTGACTGACGCGTGCTTTGTTCGCGTCGGGCCCGACGGGATTCAGCGCCTGCACGTTGACGAAGAATAGTGGAGCAAGCCGGTGAGTTCAGAGTCGCATCGCGGAGCAAGCCGGTGTCAGAGCACGCTTTGGGGAAGTGGTAGTACCACTTCGGCGCCGACTCAAAATGCCTCCCGGAAGGCTCCACGAGGGCCCGAGCTCGCATAGCCAAGCCCGCCACGACGCTCCCGAGGCACACAAAACCGACAAGAAATGCCTGCCTCGGCACGAAAACCGAGCTGCAGACACACAACTGTTGCCGAGCCTGACGAAGCGCGGGTTTCGAGAGCGGCAAAGGCGCGGATTTCGAGACCTGCGGAGCGCGGAAATCGGCAGCCACAAACCGCGGAAATCCGACGGGCCAAAGCGCGCGAACAGGAAGCCACAAAGCGCGGAAATCGGACACCCGAGAACCGCGCCTCGCCTGATCACTCCTTCGATTTGCCTCGCACCTTCCGGTCGTCTCTGCGCTTCTGCGCGCCATCTTGAGACTCGCGAACTCGGTA
>JBILQT010000472.1:0-4254 GCA_044373065.1 Sandaracinaceae bacterium | reverse complement strand
GACGATGCTCGTCTCGACCCTGCGAAGGGCCTTCCCCGATCTGCCGATTCACGTGCATGCGCATGACACGGCAGGTACCGGCGTGGCCTCGATGCTCGCCTGTGCAGAGGCCGATGCAGACATCGTCGATCTCGCGCTTCCTTCGATGGCCGGCCTCACCTCGCAGCCGACGATGAATGCGATCGTCAGTGCCCTCCGCGGCTCACCACGCGACACGCAAATTGAGCCGGATGCGATTGGGATTCTCGATGCGTACTGGGAGGGCGCACGCCAGCTCTACGCGCCTTTTGAGACGGGCATGACGGGCTACGCGCCGGATCTCTACGACCATGAGATGCCGGGCGGGCAGTACACGAACCTGCTCTTTCAAGCGCGCGAGAATGGCCTTGGTGATAGGTGGACGGCGATCAAGCGCGCCTACCGCGAGGCGAATCAATTGCTCGGCGACATCATCAAGGTGACGCCCTCGTCGAAGGTCGTCGGCGACCTCGCGCAGTTCATGGTGCAGAACGATCTCGACGCGAGGCTCGTGCGCGAGCGCGCCGACACGCTCTCGTTTCCATCGAGCGTGGTGGAGTTCTTCGAAGGCCGTTTGGGCCAGCCCCCCGGAGGCTTCCCCGAGCCACTGCGGACCCAAGTCTTGCGCGGGCGTAAGCCCATCGACGGACGCCCCGGCGCCACGCTCGCACCCCTTGATTTTGAGGCGCTTGAGAGGAGCCTCATCGACGAGCATGGGCTTGTGATCAAGGCGCCCGATGTGATGAGCGCAGCGCTCTATCCCGAGGTCTTTCAAGCCTACCGGCGCTTCCGCAAAGAGAACGGCGATGTCTCGCTTTTGCCGACGCGCTACTTCCTCAAGGCGCTTGAGCGTGGCGAAGAGCTCATGTTCGACATCGAGAAGGGCAAGACACTTGTCGTGGTCTTGCGGGCCGTGGGCGAGCTCGATGAGGAGGGCAATCGACGCGTCTTTTTGGAGCTCAATGGTCAGCCCCGCGCGGTCACGGTCGCGGACAAAAAAGCGAAGTCGACGAGCAAGCAGCGCGAGCGTGCGAATGCCTCCGATGCGAGCCATGTGGGCGCGCCGATGCCGGGCACGGTCGTGGAGGCGCGCGTGAAGTCAGGCGATGCGGTGAAGAAGGGCGCGCCGCTCTGCGTGCTCTCCGCGATGAAGATGGAGACGGTCGTTGCGAGCCCAAGCGATGGCCTCATCGAGCGGGTCGTCATCGCCAAGGGCGACGTGCTCAAAGCGGGCGATTTGCTCGTTGTGTTGAAACCTGCGCCGCTCGCTGCGGTCTCTGCCCCGTGACCCACGAAGTGCCCTGTGAGTGAGCAACGAACGAGTGCGGCAAGCCGCTTTCTGAATGGCCTCGCGAATGCGCTCTTGGAGCGCACGCTGCCGACGATTCGCGCCTGGCTCACCGCGCGCTTGGGCCCTTCGGTGGCCGTCGCGCAGATGACGGTGGAGGGAAGCACGATGCGCCTCGAAGGCGCGCTCTTGCCGCTGGGCCCTGGGATGGAACTTGAGGTGAGGCGTGCGGTGTTCGCGCTGCAACCCGAGCTCGTGCGCGGTGGTGTGCCCGTTCGTCTGCGTGAGCTCGAAGGTGAGCTGCGGTCGATCGCGCCCAAGGGCACCGAGCCCTTTCGTGCGCCGGTCACGTTTGCACCGAGCGAGAATGCATCGCGTGATGCGTGGGTGGATGGACTGCTCACGACGCGCAACGCGACGTGGCCGGTCCGCTCGGGGCAAGGCACGCAAGCACCGCTCGATGGCGTGGTGGCGTTGCTCGTCACTTCGGAGTCTTGGTCGATGGCGCGCGGCGACATCACCTGCGCAGCAGCGCGTGTGCGACTCGATGCGCGCGGTCGTGTCGATGACCCATCGCAAGGCTTGATCGAGGCGCGCCTTGTCGCATCCGAAGCGCGCGCAGGGCATTTCGTCGATGCGCTCGCAGCATTGAGTGGCGCCCTGCCTCCTGCGCTCTCGAGCCTTCCTTGGGATGCGATCGTCGATTGCGATCTCGCCTACGTGCAAGCCGGTGCTTCGCGCATCGACTTGCGTGCGCGCACACAAGCCGGCTCCGCGCTTACGATGGAAGGAGCCATCTCGGGTGGTGAGACCGTGGAGGCAAAAGCACGCGGCACGATCGACGCATCGGAGGCGGTCATTCCGCGCGCGCTGCGCGAGGGGCTCGTTGCCTTCGGTGTGAAACAGCTTGCGGTGGAAGCGATGGTGAGCGGCACCACGAAGGAGCCCATGCTTGAGGTCGAGCTGCGCGGCAGTGCGAATGGCCTGCATGCAGAGCTCACGCTGGAGCGCGACGCAGCGAAAGAAGGGATGCGCGGCGCGTTGCGCGTGAAGACGGTGACCTCCGATCTCGCGCTCGAGCCCTTCCTCTTCGGCCCAACAGGCCTTCAAACATCGCGCCTCATCGGCACGCTCTCGGTGCGTGATGCGCGTGCGCTCGGCTTCTTCGGGCCGGGCCCTGTGCTGCCCACGCAGGGCGTGGTCTTCGGCGACCTCGAGGTCACCGAGACGCGCGATGAGAAGGGCGATTCCGCGTTCGTCATCGAGGGGCCCATCTCAACGAAATCCCTTGTATTGGCTTGGGAAGCGAGGCCCCACGCAACGCCGATTGCGATCGAGGATGCGAGCGCGGTGATGCGCTTCGATGCCCACGCCTTCACGCTGCGCGCCATCTATGCGCGGGCCTTTCACGGCTCCTTGCGCGGTGACCTCACGATCCCGCTTGCGGAGGTGCTGCCCAAGGCGCTGGCCTCGGCGCCACGGCTTGCGATGAGTGTCTCCAACGCGACTGCCCTTTTGGTCGAACGCGCTGTCGAATGGTCATCGTCTTCGCAAGTCGCGCTTGATGAGGTGTCGCGTTTCCTGCGTGTGCCAAATGTGATGGGCGAGGTGCAACTCGCATGGGCGGCCAGTGGTGCTGTGCTTGCCAAGATGCGCCTGCGTGGACGCTCTATGGATGTGACCTTCGACATGAAGGTGAGCTCGGAGGGGCGCCTTCGCGGAAGCACCGTCACCGGCCACATCGATCTTGCGCAGTGGGTGTGTTGGGAGCGCATCCCAGGATTGGAGAGCCTTCGCTTTCAAGAGGAGACGCTCTCGCTTCAGCAGGCATTGCAGCGTCTGCGTACACAGGGCGCGAGCGAAGCAATCTTGCAGCGAGCGAGCGCCGAGTTGCAGGCTTGTCTCGATGCCGGCGGGTCGAACCAGCAGTACGTGCAGAGGCCGTTGAAGGTGAACCTCGAGGGTCTCTTCGCAGGCCCTGTGCATGAGCCCGCAGCCTCGATTCAGCTTCGCGTTCCGGAGCTCATCTGCGAGCACGATGCACTTCCGAAAACGGCCTCGTTGAGGCTCGAAGACATCGCGATTCGCCTACTCATCGATGCGGAGAAAGTCGCCTGGGAGGGCGCCTCGCTGCGCGGCTATGACGGGCGCCTGACGACCTCTGGGATGTGGAGTGCGTCGGGCCATACGCCCGGCCTGCGCTGCGAGGTGAAGCTCGCGGATGTGGACCTTGAGCGCTTGCCGATTCAGGTCGATGGGCAGCCCCTGAGTTCGTCTGTGCGAGGGCGCTTGCACGCCGATGCGCGCATCTCGAAGACATCACCGGGTGCGCCCGTGGTGAGTGCATCCGTCCGCATCGAGTCGGCCTCGCTCCCCGCGCTCAAGTGGCAAGAAGCGCAGCTCTCGCAGCTGGGTCTTCCCTTGCCCTCGCTCGCCTGTGGAAGGCCCATCACCGCCGACGTGGACTACGCCTCTGGTGCGCTGCGTGTGGAGCGGCTCTCGATCGACATCGGGGATGCGGCTGCGAACGGCTCGCTCACGCTCGATGCGGCGCAGCGCCTCCATGGCTTGTTCGAGGTGCGTCTTCGCGACCATTGGCTTCGTCGCAGCGCGCTGCTCTTTGTGCCCGCCACCTTCACCGGCGATGTCGATGTGCCCGTGACGATCGCAGGCACCCGTGAGGAGCCCGTGGTCGACTACGACCTGCGTGCCTCGCTCAAGCGCATCGCACGCGGCAATGCGCTGGGTCGCGTGCTCGCCGATGTGCTCGCGCCCGCGCCGCCCCCGCCTGCGCAGCCACCACCTACCTCACGCACACGGCCGACTGAGGAGGCGATCCTCGATGGCGTGCTCGACGATGTGCCGGGTGCCGATGCGCTTTTGGTCGAGCTGATGGAACGCGGTTATTCGCCGCGCGAGATCTCCGCGAAGCTCGATGCGCGCTTGCT
>JBILQT010000471.1:0-4263 GCA_044373065.1 Sandaracinaceae bacterium | reverse complement strand
AGTAGCGAAGCCTGCGCATGCGCGCGCGTGTGGAAGTTGCGAGCCGGTGAAATCGTCATGATTTCGTAGGGAATCAAGGCTCGCCCTGGTGCACGTGGCGGCGGCGGCGTGGCGGCAACGCCACCCAGGACTGTTCACTCAAGTGGCATCGGCGGGCACAAAGCACCCGTGGAAGCCCGGGGGGATTGCATGTGGAAGCGCCGCGATGGCCACGGTCTCCAGCGTCGTCGCGTCCAGGCAAACAAGGTCGGTTCGGCGCGCCTCTGCGCGGTAGACGAGGCTCAACACGAACCCGTCGCCCTCGGGGCAGTCGGCTTTCCGAGGGACAAAAATCGGCTCTCCTGCGAGAGCAAGCCGGTGTCAGAGCACGCTTTTGCTCCGTATACTAATCCCCTCACTTGCAGCCCCCCACAGCCATGCGACGCATCGTAGCCTGTGTGACCGCGCTCCTCGCAGGCTGCACCTGCAGTGAGCCCGTTGTGGACTTCGACGCTCGCGAGCCGACTCCTGATGCGAGCTTCGACGTTGGCCGTGATGCGCCGATCGACGCGTACGCGCCGCCTGATGCATTCGTGCCTCTGGTTCTCACCGAGCTCGATCCCTCCGCGTGCACGCCGCCCGCGCCACTTCCTCCTCGGGCGCGTGCGCTTCCCGCGGATTCCACGCCGCGCATTCTCTGGACCCGAAGCATTCGTGAGCTCGGGATTGGCGGCGGCTATCTCAATATTGGCGCCGTCGACCACAATGGAGACCTGCACTTCAGCGTCCTCTCCGCGCAGCTGCGCGGCGGCGAGGTGAGTCGCACGGGAGATCTGCTCGGCTACGGCACGGGGTTCGAACGAACCAAAGGGCCAAGCGGGGCCCTGACAATTCTCCCCGACGAGAGTGCGGCAGAGTGGTCGAATTCCTCCATTCGGATCGATGAGTCTCCGCCGCGAGAGGTTCCGCGATCCATCTGGTGGCCCCACAATGGAGATCCCGACGAGCGCACCATCGGGGTCGCGATGGCGGCGACCTCAGACGGCTTGTATGCCTATCGAGGCTACGGGAATGGAACGCTTCGCAAATACTGCGCAGACGGACGACTTCAGTGGGAGTTGTCGGGCGTTACATCCACGTACTTCCAGGTCGACGACGATGACTCAGTTTGGATCCGTCGGCCCGATGGTCCGGATGAGGTGAATGTGAGGGTGGACCGACACGGAAGCGTGGTCGAAGCAGTTGACGGGTACGTTGATTTTGCTGGAACAAGTCGGTGGATAAGCACGCTCGACGCCGACGGGGAGACCGTCACCCATCGACGGGTCGTTGGCGGTGTTGAGTTGGACCGCATCGTGAGCGACCGCCCTGTGCGTCCCGATCCCTTCGGTGGCGCGTGGGTTCAGGTTGGGCCGAGCACAGCGGATTGGGTGCACCACGTGGACGGTGTCGACGTTGGCCGACTCACTGCCTACATCAACGGAGCGCCGGTTGGAGAAGACGGGAGCTTCCTTGTCCGCGAGATCTCTGCATCTGACGAGTATTCTCTCGCTCGGGTGTTGCCCACCGGCGAAGTGGCATGGCGACTCTCTGTCCCTCTGCTCGGTTACATCACGCACGACATCGACGGTCGCGTCTACCTCTACGGCGGCGACCAGATCATCGCCGTACAAACCGATGTGCTCCCACCCAACGTGCGCGGCTGTTGGCAGCATCGCTGCAACGCGCTCGCGAATCTGAGCGTCGTGCCCTACCCGGGGTGAGCCGGACTCACAGCCAACGTTGGCCGTCATCACCAGAGCAAGCCGGTGTCCAGAGCAAGCCGGTGTCAGAGCACGCTTTCGGCGCGCTGTTGAAAGCGGCCGAGCGCCACTCCTGCCCGCAGCCGACCCCACGCGGCGACGAGCCAAGCGGCACGATGTCGAGCGTGCTGAGGTTTTCCGATCAGGGCTTCGTCACCGGACTACCATCGCGTTCCGCATGTCTCAGTTCATCGATGGGTTGCGCCAGTATCTCGAGGGCATTGGCGGCGGTGTCGAGGAGGCGTCGACCACAAGCGAAGACTTTGGTCGACATCGCCGCTACTTCGTGAGGCGGATGGACGAGTTCTATCGCGACGATGCTCACGCACGCCTGATGCTCGTCAGTTGGCCCGACGCTCGAATAGACCGATTCGTCGCCGCACTTCGGCCTCGAATCATGATTTCAATGACGACGGTTGAGGACGAGGTCGCTTTTCTGATCGAGCGAGCGATAGACCTGCAACTCCATATTGAGGTTCGGGATTTGTCGCCAGTCAGACTGGGAAAGCTTCTCGAAATCATTGGCAGCCTGCCTTTCATCTCGCAGACCGCGCATCTCATCGGCACTGAGCGTCGCTATGCTTTCCACCTTCGACTTGCGCGACATTCCCAGAGTCGTGTTTCGCTCACCAGCGTCGGCATTTCGTGGCTAGGGCTGCCCGGTGCCGATGCGCTCAGGCTGCTGCTTGCGCTGGAGCACGAGCAGTCGCTTGGTCAGCGTGATGCCCTGGCGCTGAGCCAAGGGGAAGCACTGGAACTCCTCGAACCTGTCGAGGGTTTGTACCTGGAACCCGATGGAAGCGTTTGGGTGGACCGAGCGCCTGGATTTGAGCGGTTGGAGTTGATGGGGCTGTTGTTTGCCGACTGGAACACACGGATTGTCGAGCTCACGCCAGTGGGACGCGCCGTGTTGAACGACACCGTCTCACCCTCGTCGCCTTGGCGTCTTGTGGCGCAGGCCCTTCTCAACGAGGAGCGTGGGGCCACGCTCTCCAATCTCGCGCCTGCGATGGAGCGCGCGCAGATACGGAGTGCGCTCGAGACGGGGGCACGCGATGCGCGACTGCTGGCGCACGAGATTCGCAATGCCTTGGTGCCGGTGCCGATTCAGCTCGACCGCCTCTACACGGCGCTCCGTCGCAGCCATCCCGAGTTCGACACGGCACCTTTTCAAGAGCCGATCGAGCGCGGAATCACGCGGGTCTTTGAGTATGTGAACGCGCGCCTCCAAGCAGCGGCGACGTTGGACCCATCGAACAGCACGTTCGAACTGACAGCCTTGCTGCAGACCTTTAAGGACATCACCTGCGCTGGCGACTTATCGGAGAGCGTCTTCGTGCAAGGTGTGCGTGAGCGTTTCGCGCAGTCGGTGCTGGCGGAGCTTCAACGCAATGCGCAGCCCCATGCCACCTTCGTGACGGTGCATCGCAAGAGCCGCGAAGTTGTCCTTGAGGTGGAGGATGAAGGCCCTGGGATCGATGGCTCGGACTTGGCGCACGTCTTTGTCCGTGGCTTCTCCAAGCGCGACAGCAGCGGACACGGGCTCGCTCTTGTGAAGGAGATTGTCGAAATAGAGATGGGCGGACGCATCGTCGTCGGCAAGAGTTCGCGTGGTGGGGCACGCTTCACCCTCACCCTCCCGCGCACGCTGAAGACCTCATGACGACCACCCGCATTCTGATTGTCGATGACGACCAAGACTTCCTCGCGATGTACCGCGACCTTCTTGGGGATGAAGGCTACGCGGTGGAGACCGCCGCGACGCTTCACGATGCGCGCGCCCGCATCGCCGAAGACCGGTGGGACGTGATTCTGCTCGACCAGAAAGTCGCCGAGGCCGAGGAGCCCGATGCGGGCCTCAAGCTCGCTGCCGAGTGCCGCACGAAGGCGCCAAGCGCGCGAGTCTTGATGGTGACGGCCTTCGCATCGGACGCCGCGATTCGTCGTGCGTTTGATGCTGGCGTCTTCGACTACGTCGAGAAATCGGGTGTGCTCAAGACCTTGCTGTTGGCGCGCTTGCGCCACGCGCTCGACTTGGCCCGCGAGCGTCGCAATGCATCGCTAGCCACCCGAGCGATTGAACAGGCTATTCAAGAAAACTGGGCGGAGGCGCTGGCGACCGCGGACCCGAACCGCAAGGGCAAGCTGCTTGAGGACGTGATCGCTGACCTCTTCCGCACCATGCCGGGCTTCGAGCAAGTGGACGTTCGCCGGAAGAACGAGATTGAGGAAATCGACATCCTCGTGCGCAATGGCTCCGCCGATGAACTCTGGCGCAAGGTGGGCGCGTACATCGTCGTGGAGTGCAAGCATTGGTCGAAGCCAGTTGGCGTGGATGAGGCGAGCCGCTTCCTCGACAAGATGAAGATGCGCAACCGCGCTCAGGTCGGCTTCTTCATCGCTGTGGGCGGTGTGACCGGCCCCTTTCGTGAGCGACTCGCACTGGAAGCAGCGCGCGAAGACGTGCGCACCGTGATCGTTC
>JBILQT010000138.1:0-18739 GCA_044373065.1 Sandaracinaceae bacterium | reverse complement strand
CGAGAGCAGCGCGCCGAGCGAGCTGTACGTCTCTGCGGCGAGCATCAGAGTCGCCTCTCGATGACTTCTGCGAGGGCGATGAAGGTGCGCACGTCTTGGACCTCGTAGTCGGGGATCTCGACCTTGAATTCCGTCTCCAAGGCGGTGAGCAAGGTCATCGCGTCGACACTGTCGATGCCGAGCGCGTCGAAGAGATCCTGCTCGGCGGAGAGCCCATCACGGGGCCTATCGAACTTGCGTGCGGCGAGGTCGAGGAGCTTGGGGACAATGGTGTCGCGGGTCATGGTCACTCTGTCTCTCGTGATGCTTGGGGCGTCGTTCGCTGCGCAGGCAGATAGGGCATCGCGTCCTTCGACGCATCAAAGCGACGCAGCGCTTCGACCACCGTGTCGGATGTGAAAAGCGAGCAAAAGAGTGCCTTTTCTTGTGCGAGCTCATCCTTCGGAATCGGCTTCATGAAGCGCTTGGCGACGCGTGTGGTCTCACCATCGAAGCGCTCCATCTGCTCGCATACGCGGCGTGCGACGCGCTCGGCTTGGCCCTCACCAGCGAGCTGCGCGACGAGGCCCACTTGATTCGCCCGCTCAGCACCAAGGCTGCGTCCGGTGAAGAGCAAGTCGCGCACGACAGCGTTGCCGACGTCGCGCTTCAAGCGTGGGATGCCACCGAAGCCCGGGATGAGACCGAGGCGCAATTCGGGGAAGGCGAACCGGGCTGTCTTGTCGGCGACGACGACGTCGTGCGTGAGCATCAACTCAAGGCCACCGCCGAAGACGACACCGTGCACCGCGGCGACGGTGGGAAACGGCGCAGCGTCGATGGCGTCCATCACGACGTGAATCCGATCGAGAAACGTGCGGACCTCGCGCATGCGCTCTGTGCTCTTGAGCCCGCGTGCGATGGCGTCGGCGTTGGCGCGATGAAGCTCACGCAAGTCTGCACCTGCACAGAAGCCACGACGAAGTGTCGAGTACGTCAGCAGTGATCGAATCTCGACGTTCTCAACGCGCCCCTGAGCGCAGTAGCGCGCGACGACTTCGAGGTCCTCGAGCATCGCGCGACCGATCTCGTTGGCGGGCTCGCTGTGCAGCACGACCTCGAGCGAATGCCCGACGAGATCGATCGAGAGGCACGGCCCCTGGTGCACGCGCACGCTTGTGGGTGTGGGCTCGCTCATGACGCGTAGAGCGCTGTGATCTCAGCGCGAAAATGTTGCTCGATGACGCTGCGACGCAGCTTCTGGTTCGCTGTGAGCAGCCCGTTCTCAGGCGTGAGCTTCTCTTTCGCGATGAAGCCCTTTCGGATGCGGCGGTAATGCGGAAGGCCCTCGTTGACTTGGTCAAGCGAGGCATCCAGCGCGCTCTGCGTGATCTCCGCGCCAGTCACGAGCACGGTGAGGAAGGGCTTTCCGTGACCGAGCACGACGGCTTGTTCGACACCGGGGACGCGGAGCAGCACGCGCTCTTCCAGCGGCTCAGGCGCAATGTTGTGGCCCGAGGTGGGGACCAGCAGGTTCTTTACGCGGCCGACCACCGCGAGGTTGCCGCGCTCATCGAGGGTGCATTGGTCGCCCGTACGGAACCATCCGTCCTCGGTGAATGAGGCGCGTGTCGCCTCCTCACGACGGAAGTATCCGGGGAAGATGTTGGGCCCGCGGATGAGCAACTCGCTCTCGTCACCGAGCTTGATCTCGCAGTCGCGAATGGCATGGCCGACGCGCCCGGAGACGACCGCATCCTTGCGATCGATGGTCACAATCGCAGTGGTCTCGGTGAGGCCGTAGACCTGAAAAATCGGCACTTCCAGCAGGTCGATGAACCAGCGCTGCACTTCCTCTGGCAGTGGCGCAGAGCCGCAGATGAGCCCCTTCAAGAGCGGTCCAATCTGCGCGCGGATGGGCTTGAAGATGATCTTCTTCGCAGCGAAGACGATGGCCTCATCGCCGATGCGTGGCTGTCCGCTACGAATGCGTCGCCACGCCTCGATGGCCCTCGCATAGGCCACACGGATCGGCATCGCGCGTGTGCTGATGCTCTTCTCGACGCCGCTCTTGAGACGCTCCAAGAGGGCCGGCACGTTGAGAAAATACTCCGGGCGCGCGGTCGTCAGCTCTTCGCGAAGGTTGTCGAGCGAGGTGGAGAGGAAGATGCCGTTGGCGCGGTAGAGGCACGCCCAGAGCACCATGCGTGATCCTGCGAAACAGAAAGGCAGATAGTGAAAGACACGGTCGCTTCCACCGGGCACGCCAGCGAGTTCGCGCATCTTGACGTCGAGCACGGGAAGCATGTGTTCGACGTTTGCGACGCTCGTGAGGACGCCCTTGGGCTCACCCGATGAGCCCGAGGTGTAGATGATGGTGACGGGGTGATCCGAGGCGAGTGCGCGCGCGGGCTCAAGGTCTTTGTGCGCTGCACCTTCGAAGAGAGCGGCCATGCGAATGGTGCGAAGTGGCTTCTGTAGCGCCTTGCTGATCGCGGTCTCCAGCGCCTCGTTCTCGACGATGAGCAGCGCTGGATCCGCATCCGCGATCATCCCCGCGAGCTCTTTCGGAGACTGCCTTGCGTACATCGGAACCACGGTTGCGCCTTCGGCCAAAATCGCGAGGTCCGTGGCGATCCACTTCGTGGAATTCGATGCAACGAAGACCACGCGACTGCCCGCCTCGACGCCCTCTTTGCGCAGCGCATGCCGCGCAATCTCGATCATCGCGCGAAGTCGTTTCCCCTCTGTGGAGATGAGCTTCTTGCCGTGCACTTCGACCGAGAAGAGGCGGTCTGGCCAGGCCTCCAAGTTGGAAAGAAAGCGCTGAACAAACTGCGTCACAACGAGCCTCCAAAGCGCTCCAGGATGCGTGTCTGAAGTGCGGGCAAGGCGGGCAGGTGGATGAGCGGGTTCGACTCGTCACCGAGGCCTGCGCGGAACGGATACCGTGGGTGCGCGGCGCGCACGTGGTTCACGAACATCGCGCCCATCTTGCCCATCACGCGAAGGTTGCGCGCGACCGAGCGCTCGATCGATTCGGCGGCGGCTTCGCGGTCATCGAGCAGCTTGAGAGCGGCATCGCGCACCTTCGTGTCGAGGCCTGCTTCGTCGACTTCGAAGGAGAGCTCGGGCGTTCCCCGATCCTTCATCAAGTTGCGAATGCGTTCGTCCATCGTGATGCCAATCGAAGGCACCGAGGCCGGCATCGAGCAGACCAGGGCGTGGTAGCGCGAGGAGACAACGAGCGAGGCGCGACGCAGCAAGGAGACCATCTCGAACATGTCGTGCTCATCGCTGGAGAACACAGGCCACTTCTGATGCGTCTTGATCTCGACCATGTCCGCCAAGCGCTCGCATGCGCCGCGATCGAGGGCCTCCATGCCGACAATGATCGGGAAGACATCGCGGCTGCGGGCAATGTCGATCATCGCGCCGGAGAGCTTCTGCAGATAGGCGACAAAGCGCTTCTCCACCTCGGGCGCATCATGATGGAAGTAGATGGAGCGGAAGTGGCTCTTCGCGTGTGCGCCTGAGACCTGATGCACGAGCGCCTTCCACGGGTCGGGCTTGACGGGCCACCAGAAGGGATGAATCGGGCAGACGACGACGACCTGCTTCTGGCCATCCCAGCCCGCGCGTCGGAGAAGCTTCTCGCTCAAGCCGTGAGGCGCATCGACAGCCTCGCTGCCGAAGGTCCATGCCGTGTCGGTGCCCACGCGCGAGTCGATACCAAGGCGCGAGAGCACGCTGCTCGACTCGGGGTTGCGCGTGATGATGAGCGAACCCTTCACGTAGGTCTCGACCATCTCTTCGAGGCTCGCGTCCATCGCGCCGGCCTCACCGCCGTAGCCAATCGCGAGGTTGTCTTCGGCGCGCGCGAGGCCAAGTGCGCCGACCATCATCGTCGTCAGCGCCGATGCGAACTTGCTCTTGAACATCGAGCCCTCGCACGCGACCACGCCATCGAAGCGCTTCACCTGGTCGTAGAGGAAGGTCGGGAAGAGTTGCGGCACGTGCAGTTGCTTGAGCGTCTTGAAGTAGCCGCGCGTCCACTCCGGGTCGATCGTGAGGATCGAGAGGCTCGCGTGCTCATCGCCAAGCAGATGACGAAACTGCTTCACCATCTCTTCGGTGCGCACATCGGCGCCGGTGTTGCGCGTGCCGACATAGCCCGCGAGAAGCATCTCGAAGGTGTCGCCGTGACGCCATGTCGGACGTGGATTCTTCTCATGCTCACGACGTCGCGCATCGATGAGCGCGCCCATCGTCGTCTGCAACGCCTTGTCGGCATCGAGTGCGTCTTTGGCCGTGTTCAGAAGGGAACGCGCACCGCGCTCAAGCAGAATCGAAGCTAGACCCATGACGTCACCTCGCCCGTACCCGCCGCCGTTGCGAGTCGCTCTGGAAGGGCGACGTACGGATATTTGTAGTCGACCGACTTCGACCATTTGTAGAGGTCGCCGCAATACGACGTGAACGGAATCGGGTTTTCGCCGAGCTCCTCGCAGATGCGCGAATGATCGAAGACCGTGTCGTAGACGATGTACGGCCAGAACACTTTCATCAGCGAGCCGTAGAGCGCGAGCGTGCCCTTCGGGAGGCCCGCCATGCGGTTCATCACCGACTCAAATGCGCCGCTCGCTTGGGGCACAAAACGCGGCGGTCGTCGCTCCGGGAACTTCGAGAGAAGCGCCTCGCCAATCTCGGCTGCGTTGCGCGACGCTGTGCCGCTCGCGAGGTGGTAGATGCTGTACTTCGGCTTCTCTTTGAGATGCACATCGGCGATGGCGCGACCGACGTAATCCGCGTTCACGATGTCGAGACGTGTCTCTCCGCGCATCGGCAAGACGGGCAAGTCTGCGAGCACGCAGAACGAGCGCACCATGTCGAACTGCGTCGTCTGCGGGAAGCGTGAGTCGCCCATCACGATCGAAGGGCGGAGGAAGACCTTCGAGGTGTCCGGGAGCAACTCATTGACCATGTGCTCGCAGAATTTCTTCGTGCGTGCGTAGGGGTCGTAGTCCGAGCGATCCCAGTCAATCGCCTTGTCTTCCATGACGACTTCGCGATCACGCTTGCCGGCAACAGCGACCGTCGAGACGTCTGTAAAGCGCTCAAGACGACCCTTGGCCTTCATCTCCTGCGCGACCTGAATGACGCTGAGGGTGCCGCGAAGGTTCGCGTTGAGACACGCCTTCTCGGACTTCCGGTTGAGCGATGCGGCGATGTGGAGGACCGAGGTCGCACGCTCGGTGAGCTCTCCGCGTACACGTGGATCGAGACCGAGTTGAGGCGCCGTGAGGTCTCCCGCGATGAAGGTGACGTTCTCCAGGATGCGCTCGAAGCGCGATGCATCCATGTGCATTTGGAGGCCGTTCCAGAGCTTCGCGACGGCGTCTTTGCGGTTCTTCGCGCGCACGAGGAGCGCGAGCTTTTTGTCGTGCTTCTCGACCAAGCGTGTCACGGCATAGGAGCCGAGATAGCCGGTGCCACCGGTTACAAATACAAGCGACATAGATCCTCTTCGCGAGCCCTCGCTCGCTCTTCGAAAGGTCGTTGAGACGCGCCCTATTCGGCGTCGTTCGAGATACTGCGCAGCGGACGCACGCGGCCATTGGCGGGCTCATCGCGGGCCACGTCGTAGACGTACTCGTGCAGGTCGACACCCAGGTCGAATGCCGGGTCCTCGGGGATGCGCTCTCCGTGCAGGAGCGGCAGCGACCACTTGTCGAGGCCAGGAATCTGCACCTTCATCCAATAGTCTCGCCAGTCGAGCGAGCCGACATCCCAGCCAAAAAGCGCGCGCTCTTCGGCGTCGAGGCGCTCGGTGGCGGCACGCACGTGGGCCGTCTCGAGGCAGACGTTGTTGTCGAAGACGAAGGGCTGGTACATGCGCAGCAATTCATCGACTTGGCCGACGACGCGACTCGCGTTGCCCCACTCTTTGGCTTGCTTTCCGGCCCATTTGCCGATCTTGTCGCCCCACTTTTCACGCACGCTGGAGGGCAGATGATGCTCAGGCTTGAAGGCGGAGAAGACGTCGCGCACGGCGCGCGTGGCCTTCCTCGCTGCCGGTAGCCAAGGGTCGTCAGAGGCTGCGGCATCGTGGGCGACCGAGTCGAGGTGACGAAGGACGAGGCGCTCGAACGGGTCGTCGGATTTGGCGTACTCGCGACGACGGACGAGCGAGGTGAGGTCGATGGCGCGGCCGAAGGTGAACGGGTTGTGATCGCCCGAGGCGAGCTGCACAACGGGCACGTGCTCACCACGCAGAAGCTCCGCAAGCGCGATGGTCATCCCACGTGCGACGGAGTCGACGGGCACGATGTCGAAGCAGTGGTCTTCCGCGAACGGGAGCCTTCGATGCAAGGTGCCCGTAAGCCAGACGAGAGGCCCGGAGGTGTTGATGCCCTCGTTCCAACCGCGGAAGGGCGTCTCACGTGCGCACTCCACAATCGACGGTCGCACCATGCACGTCGCGACATCGCCGCGGCTTGCGAGGAGGTGCTCCGCGAGGGCCTTGCTGTACGTGTAGAGGTTCGGCCAACCGAGGGCTTGCGCGCGCAGTGTTCCTGCTGCGACGCGTGCCTTCTTCGCTTCGACTGGGTCGGGGTTGCGCTTCGAGACGGCATCGCAGAGGGACTCGATCGAGCCGAGTTCATCGCGCGGTGAGAAGCGTGTTCCGTTCGCAGAGAGGCCGACTTCGATGCGCTCAGGCACATCACCGGAGACATTGCCGGCGACAAAGCACGTCGAAACGTGAAGCAGCTTTCGCCCGCGTGTACGCGCTGCGAGGTCGGCTGCGTGAAGGGCGCCGCGCACATTGACGGCAAGGCTCTCGTTGGGGTCGGGCGCGAAATCGGTGAGGCCAGCGACATGCACAACGCAGTCAATCTGGCCTCCGAGCCGGTCCACGATGCGTGGGTCTACGCCGCAGAGCGGGTCGCGCACATCGCCTTGAACGACCTCGATCTTCTTGCTGAGGAAGACGCCGAAGTCCTCGCCGTGCTTCTCGCGCAGCGAGCGCAGGCCAGGGCTTCGCTCGAAGAGATGCCGCACGCGCGCGTGTGCGGGCTGCGAGCGCTTGCCGCGCGCGAGGATGATGATGCGGCCGATCTCGGGCGCCCTGTCCAAGAGCATCGCGACAAAGACTTTTCCGACGAAGCCTGTGAAGCCTGTGAGGAGGATGTTCTTTCCGCGAAGCGTCTCGCGGAGAGGCAGTGCAGACGTCATCGTCATCAGCGGGATGCTCCTTCGGTAGTTTCGAATTCGGCGCGGACTCGGACGATGGGCCACTCAAGGTCGCGCGCGACGCGGGCGAGTTCGCGTGAGGGTTCGAGCGCACACGGATGCCCAACGGCACCAAGCAAGACGAGGTCTTCGCGCGCGCTGCCGTACGCACGGCTCGCACCAAGATCGATGTTGTTCAGGAGCGCGAATTCGCGCAGACGTTTTGGGTCAAGTTCGGGCGCAAGCACGGGGGTGATGAGGTCGCCTGTGCAGCGATCCTTCCCATCGAACTCGAGACGATTCGCAAGCACGAAGTCGAAGCCCTGCCCCTCACCAAGTGCGCGCGAGAGGCTTTCGCCGATCAAGTCGAGTGACTCGGTCACGAGCACGGTCTTGAACCCATCGGCACGTGCACCTGCGAGCAACGCGCGCGCCTCGGGACGCAACGCCGGCAGGAGCACTTCCCTCGCGTAGTCCTCGCAGAGCACATCGAGCCTGTCCCTCGTGAAGCCTGCGAGCGGCGCAAAGGAGAGACGCGTGGCCTCTGCGCCCGTGACGCGCGTGCTGCGAAAGAGGCCTCCGAGGAGGGCGCCGCTCGATGCGAAGAGGCGCTGCCGCATCGAGGCCGCATTCGATGCGAGGTAGAGCGCTGCACTCCACGCCGCGCCCTCGTGGAGGGTGCCTTCAAGCCGGAAAAATGCGGCCCGATGTGGGGACGAATCAGACCGCGAGGGGGCTGGGTCGGAGGTGTTGGATGACGTCGCCACGTGCTTCCTTCCGAGAGGGAGACCGCTTCTAGCAGCGCCCCGTCAGAAATGCACTGACATGTCAGTCTAGTTGACTCGCGGCACAAAAAGATTGGCCATTCTCAACCAAAGACAGTTCGGTGACACGGGGCAGACGGTGTGATGACGCGATCGCGCAAGGGATGCGCCACGCACGCTTGGCGAGAGTTGCCCTCTCAGACCGCCCAAGACACCAAGTACCGCGCCCCGTTCGCGGTTCGGTAGAACGTCGCCTTCACGTCCTTGCGCCCGGCCAACGTCAGCGTTGCCTCGGTCGCGATGCCGACGCCGCGCATCGAGAACTCTTCGCCGTCGGGCCAGCCGTCGAGCACGAACTCTGCGCGGCCAGGCGCGGTGATGCGCGCGGTGAGGGTGCCGATGTCGTAGGATTTGGCGTAGATGGCGGGCACGCGCGTGATGATTGCGTTGTCGGTCGTCACGCGGAGCAAGAGCCGCCAGACATTGCGGAAGGTGTGCTCGGTGCCGGCGAACACCGCGTCGCGATGCACCTCCTCCGGCATGCGCCCTGTGACCTTCGCCGCAGCGACAAAGACCGCCTTGATGTGCTCGACGTTGATCGTCGCGACGGACGTCAGCGCGAGCACATCTTCACGCACATCGGGTGCGAGCGCGGCGAGCGTCTGCGTGTAGGCCGCATCGCCAATCTGCCTTCGAAGGACGAGCAGCTCATCGCAAGCGAGCGCGCCGGACATGCGAACGATGCGTGACGGTGTCGCTGACATCGCGCCTGTATAGAGGCAACGCGCTGCGCTCCGCAACGCCTACCCAAGCGCGGACGGGGCTCAAGAAGCCGGTGGCACCGGCATGCACGCATCCCCGCACCGCCCCG
This sequence comes from Sandaracinaceae bacterium, assembly GCA_044373065.1. Classification (GTDB taxonomy): domain Bacteria; phylum Myxococcota_A; class Polyangia; order Polyangiales; family Sandaracinaceae; genus JAFLCL01. The sequence goes on along the minus strand of JBILQT010000138.1, from coordinate 9,892 downwards.
CAACACACTGCGCCACCATGTGGCAATCGCCCGGCTCGGGCGGCACCGGATTGGGCGGAGGCGGACACGCAGCGCTCGCACACGTAGCCGACATCCGATGCTGCGAAACCCACGTATGCCAAGGCCAAGACTGCGGATGGAGGCCGAACTCGCGCACGCAACAACCATCCGAAGAGACCGCCGTATCGATGATGCAATCCGTACTCGCAGTGCAAGCACGCGGCTCAGGCGCACCGGGCATCGAGAAGTAGACGCCCTCAACCATCGTCGACTCGGCGGGCGGCTGCAGAGGAGGCGGAGGAGCACTCTCGTGCGGCGGCGTCTGCTGCAGAGGCGGCTCCTGATGAGGCGCAGGCGCCGTGCTTCCGCACGCGGTGATGAAGAAGACGAGAGCGAGTGGAGCGCGCATGCAGAGAGGGTAACCCGAGGCGGAGAGAGACACGGAGGCAGAGACCGAGGCAGAGACCGAGGCAGAGACCGAGGCAGAGACCGAGGCAGAGACCGAGGCAGAGACCGACACGGAAGCAGCAACCGAGACCAACGAGACGCAGCAAGCAACACCACGAGACCGACACACCGACCACAACGCACAAGCCACAAAGTCACGCCCACCGCGCTCCCACCACCCTCGAAACGGACCGGGTCGCTAGGAGATACGCAAGCAAGTGGGCACGCAACGCTCGCCAGCCATCGCTGCCGCAAGCAGCAGAGGGACCGCCACACCGAGGCTCAGCCAGCCAGCGGAAACACGATCAAGTTCTCTGGCGCAGACACATCCAGCGACGTGACAAATCGAAAGCGGCGGGAGTCCAGAGGGCGGTCCGCAAACCGTCCTTTGGGCCCGTCCGGCGAGGACAAAAGCTATCTGTCCCAAAGCCCCAAAGCAGGTGGAGAACAAAGAGGCAGACAGACCAACGAGACCAACGCAGCGCACCAAGACCAAGAGACAGAGACCAGAGAGAGAGAAACAGACGCCCCCAACCAAACCAACCTGTTGTACAGACCACGCATGCTCCCCCCCACGGACGAAGTCGCATCCAGCCCGCCCTCCGACGAAGAACGCGTCATCGCGCTGAAGGCCACGCGCGCGCGGCTCGTCGAGCAAGTTCGGCTGCGCATCGTTGGGCAGGATGAAGTCATCGAGCTGATGCTCATCGCCCTCTTCGCGCGCGGCCATGGGCTCTTCGTCGGCGTGCCTGGCCTCGCCAAAACACTCCTCATCACGACCGTCGCGGAGGTGCTCTCGCTGCGCTCGAACCGCATCCAGTTCACGCCCGACCTGATGCCGACGGACATCACGGGCACCGAGATTCTCGAAGAGGATCCCGTCAGCGGACAGCGCCGCTTTCGCTTCGTGCGCGGGCCCATCTTCACCAACATTCTCCTGGCCGATGAGATCAACCGCACGCCGCCCAAGACGCAGGCTGCGCTCCTTCAATCGATGGCCGAGGGTGTCGTCACGGCGGGTGGCACCACGCATGCGCTGGAGAAGCCCTACGTTGTCTTCGCGACGCAGAACCCCATCGAGCAAGAGGGCACCTATCCGCTGCCCGAGGCGCAGCTTGATCGCTTCCTCTTTCAGATCGATGTCGGCTACCCGAGCCTCGATGAGGAGCGCGAGATTGTGCGTCGCACGACGATGCCGATGACCGACCTGCCGCGTGCAGTGCTCTCGCAGGAAGAGATCCTCGCAGTGCAAGAGCTCGTGCCGCGCGTGCCCGTGGCGCCGCATGTATTGGAGCACGCCGTGAACCTTGTGCGTGCGAGCCGCCCCGAGGATGCGAGTGCGGATGCGGACGTGAAGCGCTTTGTGGCGTTTGGCGCAGGACCACGTGCGAGCCAGGCGCTCATCCTCGGCGCGAAGGCGCGCGCGGTGCTGCAGGGTCGCTTTGCGGCCGAGGTGGAAGACGTGCGGGCGCTCGCGTTGCCCGTGCTGCGTCATCGCATCGTGCCGAGCTACCGCGCGCAGTCGGAGGGTGTGCGTGCGAGTGACCTCGTGCAGCGCCTCTTGGCTGCGGTGAAGGCCTGACGTGAGCGAGAGCGAGGCGCCCGCGCACTTCGATGCGGAGCTCGCGCAGCGCATTGCGTCGCTGCGCCTTGCGACGAGCCATGTCGTCGACGGCATCATGTCGGGCCTGCATCGCAGCCCGCATCGCGGCGCGAGCGTCGTCTTCGTCGAGCATCGTGACTACCGCCCAGGCGATGACCTGCGCCTTCTCGATTGGCGCGCCTTTGCCCGCAATGATCGCCATGTCACCAAGCGCTTTGAGCAAGAGACAGAGCTGAGCGTCACGCTCTGGCAAGACGCGTCTGCGTCGATGGCCTACGGCGAGGGCGAGACCGAAAAAGCGCGCTACGCCGCGACGCTCTTGGCCACCTTTGCCACGCTCGCGCAGAGCCAGGGCGATGCAGTTGGGCTCGCGCGTTACGACAGCGCGCTCCTCGATGAGCTGCCCGCGCGCACCTCCGCACAGCACATGCGCGCCCTCGAGGGCAAGCTCGCGCAGGCGCCCTCCGCACGCAGCAAGACGAGCATCGATGCGGCGCTGGGACCGAGCATCGAGCGCATGAAGCGAAGGGGCGTGGTGCTCTGCGCGAGTGACCTGCTCGACTTCGATGAGAACGCGCTGCGCCCGATGGAGACAGCCGCAAGGCGCGGTCATGACGTGCGTGTCTTTCAGATCCTGCATCGGGATGAGCGCACCCTTCCCTTCGAGGGCCCGCATCGCTTCGTTGGGCTTGAGGGCGAGAGTGAGATCGATGCGAACGCGGATGACGTACGCGCGCGCTACTTGGTTGAGCTCGAGGCGCATATCGAATCGTGTCGTCGCCGCATCACGAGTGCCGGTGCACGCCATCGCCTTGTGATCACGGACGAGCCGCTCGCCGAAGTCATCACCGAGTCGCTGCTCACGCAAGGGCAGCGTGGCGGAGGAGGCGCGCGCGGCGCACAAGCGGGGAGAGCCCGATGGGCCTGAGTACGCCGCTCTCGCTCTTCCTCGCAGCGTTCATCGCGCTGCCCGTCATCGCGCACTTCATTCGTCGCGCGGATGTGAAGCGTCGTGTGCTCCCGACGGTGGCGCTGCTCTCGCGCATCTCGGTGCAAGACCGCAATCGTGCGCGCGTGACGGAGCCCTGGCTGCTTGCACTGCGTGTCCTTGCGATTGCGCTCGTCGTGCTCGCAGCGGCCGCGCCCTTCTTCACGCGCCCCTCGGCGTACGGCGATGGGTCGAGCGTGGCGCTCGCGGTGGTGATCGATGACTCGCTCTCGATGGGCCAGCACACCAGCAATGCAACCGCGTTTGAAGAGGCGCGCGAGCGTGCGCGTGAGGTCGTGCTCTCGCTCGGTGAGGGCTCGGAGGTGGCGCTCCTTGGAGGTGGTTCACCCGCGCGCATCCTTGTGCCGCGCACGACGAATCGCAGTGTCGTCCTTGCCGCACTGGATGCGCTTGAGCTCGGCGCACGCAGCACGGATTTGCGCGCCGCCGTGCAGCTCGCCTCGCGTCAGCTGGGCAGTGCGCGCTTCGCAACGCGTCGCACGCTCGTGCTCTCGGATTTCGCGGGCCAAGACGAGCATGCCTTCGATGACATCTCGGGCGAGATCGACCTCGAAGCGCTCGTCACCGAGGCCGCGCCCAATGCCTCGATCGTCGATGTGCGCGTGACGCGCGACCCGCTCGATACAGGAAGCCAAGTGGCCGTCGTGGATGTGCAGAGCACCAGCGAGGAAGCCTCGCTGACCGTGCATGCGCGCCTCCTCGATGTGGCCAACACAGACGACCTCGCGCGCTCGGTGATCACGCTCGAAGCCCACCACGGAAGGGCCACGCTGCGCTTCCGATCTCCGGCCAATGCGCCCTTCATCTCGTTCGCATTGGAGCAGCAGGACGACGCGTTGCCCGACGACGACACGCGCATCGTCTCGCTCGCGCAGCCCACGCCGACGCAGGTCGTCCTCGTCGAGCCGACGGGCTCGGGCCTCGCGCGCCATGCCGCGCGCGCGCTGGGTGTGGCACCGCAAGAAGACGCGCTGCTCGTGCGCACGATGGATGCGGACAGGCTCGATGGACGCAGCGGTGTGATCGACCCGGCGCATGCCCAAGAGGCGGCGCTGAGCCACGCCGACATCGTCATCCTGCTCGGCGTGATCCCGACGAACGCAGGCGCGCTCGCTGCACTCACGCGCTTCACCGAGGCCGGTGGTGCGCTCGTCTTTGCGCCCTCGGCGACAGCGCACGTGCGCGACCTTCCAACGCTCGCTGAATACTTCCCAGGCATCACGATGGGCGCGCTGGAGACGCGCGATGTCGCAGTCGCCTCGCCCGTCACGCAGACCAATGTGGCCGAGGCGACGAACCTCTTGCCGCCCGGCCCAACGGGCCTGGAGTCTCTGCATACGCGCCTGCGTCTCGCGCTCCACGGCGAGCCCTCCAGCGAGCTCTTGCACTTCGACGATGGGGCTCCTTTCGCGGTCGTTCAGCGCGAAGAACGACGCGCTGTGCTCAGCGTCGGCCTCGACCCCTCGATGTCAGATCTACCGCTGCGCGTAGGCTTCGTGCCACTCCTGCTCTCGCTCGCACATGCCCTTGAGCGCGCAGGCACCCTGCCGCATCGGCCCTTCCACGGCGGTGAAGTCCCGGCAGTGAACGTCACAGGCGAGACCACGAGCGCCGAGGTCACCTCGCCCTCCGGGGCGCTCGTCTCGATCGAAGCCGACGAGGGCACGCTCGACCTCTCAGGCTTCGTCGAGCCCGGCGGCTACCGCATCGCCATCGGCGACAGCGCACCCAGCACCTTCGTCATCGTCCCGCCCGCAACGGAGAGCAACCTCGTCCCGGTGATGCCCACCGAGCGCGCCTCCAGCGCCACGCGTGAAGCCTCCGAGGCGCGCACTCCGATGGCACCGCTCTTCTTCGTGCTTGTTGGCTTCCTGACGTTGATCGAAGGGTTCGCGAGGTTTGCAAAGCCGCGCGTCGCGCGGGCTTGAGCGCTCACCGCGTGCGCATCAACTCCAAAACCCACATCGCTCGTTCCGTGCTCGCGACTCGAATCGCGTCTAGTGAGACTGGGTCCAGTTCAGCGACGAATGATCCAACCGCCTGAGCCGAGGGCAGGGCCTGGTACCTTCGTGTGAACAACTCGACGCCTCGCTCGATTTGGCGACAAATCGCGGCGCCCACTTCCGCTGGAGAAGCCTTCGCGATGCGCAACGACATCTCTTCGAGGTCCCTCGGGGTCACTCCGTGAGTGCGTCCCAGCCAAACGGAACCGACATCCGGCATCCCGTGAAGCAGGCTCTCAGCACGCGTCAGCTCGACATCGTCTTCATCAAGAAACGTGATGCCATTCAGCGTCGTTGAGGTCGCCGCGCGCATCAACTCTCGACGGAACCAGCTCCCGCGGTGGGTTCCGGTCGCGAGAATCGAATCCAGTCCGATACGACCCCAGGGGAACGAGTCGAAGAGGTTGAAGAGCTTTCGCAGTTCGTCATCGTCGCCAGGCACGCGGACCATGGCGACCAACGGACGCAGGTGCGGCAGGTAGAACCCAGAAGTGGCGCGCTGATCCCACGCGAGTGGACACGCCAGTTCAATCATCGGAAGCAGACGCTCGATGGAGGGCCACTCGGACTCCGGCAAGCGTTGCAGTGCGCCTGAGAGTTGGGCGGCAGCCCGTTCCAGTTTCGGCAGCGCAGTTCGGTCGAGCGCGGTCGTGCACCGCGGGACGCTCACCGTGCTCACCGCATCCAACGCCCCTCCACCACACGCTCACGCCCGCCCAAATCCTGCAGCACGCGCACCTCCGCAAAGCCCGCCTGCGTGAAGAGTCGCGAGACCTCCTCGCCCTGCGTCGGCCCCATCTCGATCAGCAATGTGCCGTCCTTCGCAAGCCAGCGCGGTGCCTCCTGCACGATGCGCGCGATGAGCTCGGTGCCTTGCTCTCCACCGACAAGCGCAAGCGTGGGTTCGTGGTCGCGCACGTCACGGTCGATCTCATTCATCTCGTGCGCCGCCAAGTAGGGCGGGTTCGAGGCGATGAGGTCGAACTTCATCCCACTTGCGAGGGCCGCAAAGAGGCTGCCCTCCGCGAAGTGCAGACGCTCCGCGCGTGTGCTCGCGATGGACTCCGCATTCTTCTTTGCGACCGCGAGCGCCTCGCTGGAGACATCGGTGAGCGTCACGTCCACGTCGCGCTCCAGCGCGAGCGTGAGGCCGATGCAGCCACTCCCCGTGCAGAGGTCGAGCACCTTGCGACGCCCGGCTTCCACTGGCGCACTTGGCGTGGCCTCCGCCGATGCATCGACGACTTGCGGAGCCGCTTCGACCACGACCGTCTCGACGCCTGGGACGAACTCACGCTGCGCTTCCATCACCTCCGCGCCCTCGTCTTCCAGCGGCTTCGCAAAGCGATCGGAGACGCGTGGCTTGCGTGGCGCGGGGCCCAGGAGCTCGAGCGCGCGCTCGACCAAGGTCTCGGTGTCGGGCCTCGGGATGAGCACGGCCGCGCTCACATGAAAGGGCCGCCCCCAGAACTCACGCGTGCCCGTGAGGTAGGCCACGGGCTCGTGCTTGCGACGCCGCTGAATGAGCGCGCGGATGGCTGCGAGTTCTTCAGGCGTCAGCTCTTTGTCGAGCTCCATGTAGAGCTTCACGCGCGTCATCGAGAGCGCGTGGCCGACGACGAGCTCGGCATCGAGGCGCGGCGAGGGGAGGCCTCGCTGGGCAAAATCGTCCGCGCAAAACTTGATGACTTTGCGGACATTCCAGGCTTCGGCGCTCATTTCGGCCGAGTGCTACGGCGCGTGGGGTGCGCAAGCAACGGATGCCGATGTTCAGGCCAGCGTGAGCCGTTTGGCTGAGGCAGCGGTACCGACCCCACATGACGCGTCAACTCGCTCAGCTTGGCATCCCTCTATGGCTCGTCCTCGGCATGCTCTCGGGTTGCCAGGGAGAGCTCGACGGCGGGGTGGCGACCCGCCGCAGTACGGGGCCCTCCCCTGTGCCAGCGGGCGATCCGATTGGGACGGGTGGCTTGCGCCGACTCTCACCGTTGGAGGCTGAGACCACGGTCGCGGACCTGCTCGAAGAGCTCGACGCCGATGCGACCGGGGCGCCGCGCGCGCCGCTGCCGGTGCCTCAGAACCGTCACGGCTTTCAGAATCCGCTCGACCCGGGGCAGCTCAGCTTGGAAGAGGTGCGCGGTATGTTGGACTGGGCGGAGTCGCTCTCGGCGATCGCCACGGCCGATGTCGCAGGCTCCATGCGCTGCACGCCAACTGCAGTCTGGGATTCCTGCGTGCGGGACTACGCCACGGAGCTGACTCGCCTCGCCTATCGGCGTCCGCTCGGGGCTGATGAACTCGCGCGCTTCGAGGCCGCCTACCTCGCCGTGAGCGCGGAGACGACGCCGACCGATGGCGTGCGGACGCTTTGGGAGATGGCGCTGACCTCGCCCGACTTTTGGTATGTGTCCGCCGAGACGGTGCCCGACGGCTCACAGCTCACGCCGGAGGCGATGGCGAGCCAGCTCTCGTACGGCCTCTGGGGCACGATGCCTGACCCGTGGCTTCGTGCGCGCACGGCTCAGCTGACGACACCCGAGATGGTGCGGGCGATTGCCGACGAGATGCTCGATGACCCACGTGCCACAGCGACCGTGGCCCGCTTTCATCACGACTGGCTGAACCTCGCGCAATCCGAGTTGCTCGACAAAGACCCAGCGCGCTATCCGGATTTCAACGCCGAGACGGCCGCCGCACTCGATGTCGAGTTCGATGCCTTCGTCACCCGCGCCGTGCTCGAGGACCGGCCCATCTCGGAGCTCTTCGAGAGTCGCGATGCCTACGTGAATCGCCCGCTTGAGGAGCTCTATGGCCTCGCTCCGATGTCGACAGGCAATGACGATTGGCATTGGCGTGAGCTGGGCCCGGAGCGTGCGGGCGTGCTCACACGTCCGCTCTACCTCGCGACGACGGCAGGTCGCGGCGAGTCGGCACTGATCCATCGCGGCGTCGCAGTGATCGAGCACCTGCTCTGTCATGTGCTCACGGTGCCCGACAACGCGACCCTGGAGGCGCTGCCCATTCCCCCCGATGCGACCTCCGGGAAGATGGCCGCCGTGCTTGACCGCGCATCCAAGCCCGCATGCGCCTCGTGCCACGACACGATCGACCCCATCGGCGTGGCCTTCGAGAGCTTCGATGCGATCGGTGAATTTCGCATGTCCTATCCCGACGGCGTGGCCATCCGACCGGCAGGCTCGCTGGAGGCGACCTTCACCTCGCAGACCATCAACTACACCGACGCAGCGGATTTGATGTCGTCGCTGGCCAACTCGCCGCGTGTGCACCTCTGTTACGCGTCGAAGTGGTCGGAGTGGCTGACAGGTGCGCCCCCCAACCCTGCGCAGCGCGCTCAGCTTGAGCTCATCTCAAGGACGCCCGACATCAGCATCCGCGAAGTGCTTCTTCGCACCCTCACCTCACCTTGGTTTCTTACCCGCGCGGAGCTCGCACGATGACTCACAAGCCTGACTCACTGGTGGTGCGCAAAGGCCGTCGCCTCTTTCTTGCGGGCTCGGCGGGTCTCGTCGCACTGCCCTTCCTCGAGTCGCTCGCGCGTCCCTCACCCGCCCGTGCGTGGGCACCCGCAGCGGGCATGCCCAAGCGCCTCATCATGTTCTTCAACGGGCACGGGCTCATCATGGAGGACTACGTCCCGCGCGCGGGGTTCGCGCAGGGCGCCATCCTTCGACCTGTGGCCGATGCGGGCCTCGCCTCGAAGATGCTCGTCGTCACCGGCGTGAACTCCAAGGTGCAGAGCGGCCATCCTGGTGCGCCCTCGGTGCTCACGTGCACCCCCATGATCGCCGACATGTACGGCATCACGCATCCCACCACGCAGTCGGTCGATCACCTGATCGCGCGCCATATGCAGGACGGCGGCGCGCCGCGACGCTTCGACGTGGGCATCGAGGATTCGAGCACGAACCTCTCGGCATCGAGCCTTTCTGGCGACCACTCGCAGATGTTCTGGAGCGGCGACGACGAGCACATCTCGTCGATTGTCCACCCTCACTTCGCACTCGATAGAGCCTTCCCGATGGGCTCGGAGCCAGGGACGCCCTCGGTCGATGCCCGTCTTGTGCGCCGTCGCAGTGTGCTCGATGGTGCGCTGGCGCAGTTCGACAGGCTCCGTGGTCGCGTCTCTGCCAGCGACCGATCACGTCTTGATCGGCACGCCGATCATCTCCGCTCGATTGAGACCTCGCTTGGCGGCATGGTCGGGCCCGTCGGCCCCTCGTGCACGCGGCCCACCTTCGAGTCACCCGCAACGCACGCGCGCGCCGCAGAGATTCTGGTCGACACACTCGCGCTCGCGATGGCCTGCAACCGCGCCGATGTCGGCACCTTCAAGGCGTTCGATCTCGAAGAAGCCGCGTGGGGACACATCACGCATCCCGATCTCGCCTCCACCTTCGCAGGCGAGAATTACCACGGTGCCTGGCACCGCGCGTCCGACATGCGGGTGGCCTCCGCCCGCCGCGCGTTCACCGCCATCGACACTTGGTTCGGGACCCTCTTCGCGCGCCTGATGCAGCGTCTCAACGAGGTCGATGAGGGCGACGGAACCGCGCTCGACAACACGATGCTCGTCTGGGTGAGCGACTTCGGACACGGCGGCGGACACGGAAGCGACAACCTGCCGATCACCTTCGCCGGCAATGCAGGCGGCGTCGCGCTCGGTCGTCACGTCAACTACGCCACCAACCCCGAAAGCTCGTACGGCGAGGCCTCGCAGCCCGGCAACCACAACCTCTGCGTCACGATGCAGCAGGCATTCGGCATCACCTCCGACCGCTTCGGTGACTACACGAACGTGGCGCAGCCGGT
>JBILQT010000137.1:0-18797 GCA_044373065.1 Sandaracinaceae bacterium | reverse complement strand
AAGCGCAGGTTGCCAAGGTTCGTCAGCGCATGACCGAGCGTTGGGTCGAGCTGAATCGCACGCTGGTAGGCGGCCTCGGCGCGGTCGTAGGTTGTGGGCTCTTCGTCGAGACGCGCGCCTTCAAGATAGGCCTCGTAGGCAGCACGACGACGCGCCGGGTCGGTCGCATCCGGGCGCAGCACGCGCACGACCTCATCGCGCAGGTCACGCACATCAAAGTCGAGCACCAGCTGACCGCTCGTGGGCTCCCACTTCGCGCGCTCGGTATGCACCACGAGCTGCTCGCCATCGGCGGAGATGCGCAGCTCTGCGAGTGGACGAATCACATGCGGCAGCGAGTTTTTCAGCGACTCGACGGAGGCCCGCACACGACGCAGTGGCGTTCCGCGCTCAAGCAAAGCCTTGGCCGTGCGCACACCGATCAGGTCTTGAAAGGTGTAGAGCTGCTTGCCATTCGCCTCACCCGAGGGCGCCATGAAGCCCGTCTTGTCCCAGTAGCGAAGGCGGCTCTCCGGGATGCTGAAAAGGCGGCTCACCTCAGCGCGCGAGAAGAGGTCGCCCGTCGGGTCGCGCTTCTTGGTCTGCACCTCCTGCAGCGTGCGCGATGGCACCTCAGGGGCTGGCTGGGGCGCCGGTGCAATCGCGCGACGCGCCTCACGCGCCTCACGCTTCTCAAGGGCTTGCTGCTCGAGCGCCTGCTTGTGCGCATCGAACGTCTCCACCGGTGGCGCAGAGGGCGCAATCACACCGCGCTTGCCGCGCGCTGGAGTTCCGAGCGCCTTCTTGCGGTCAGCGAAATTGACGTGGATGACGTTGGTCGAGGGGCGGGCTGCCATGGTTTCCAAGAAGGGTTCGAGAAGGCTGACTAGGGCAATTTCAGTTCAACTAGTTCGCTCATTCGGCACGCAAGATTTTGGTTTCAGCGCGAGCGCGCCCGGAAGGAGCGACTGAGGCGTGGCAGAGCCACGTCGCAGGGAGCGACTGAGGACGTAAGCCGCGATCAAACCAAAAGATAAGTGCCTTAGGCGCTTGCGCCGCGTTCCAAACGTAGTTCGAAGGGAAGCTCAAGGTCGACGTCGATGAGCAGGCGCGTGCCGTCAATGCGCATCTTGGTCTCGACCGACGCCGTGCCCAAGCGCTTGTCTGGCAAGCGTCGCATCGCATCGGCTTGCGCCAACCGCATCGCACGAAGTCGCACGCGCACCGAGCGCTCGGTCGCTGCGAAGAGACGCATGCGCTCCTCCTCGCTCGTGATGCCAAGGCGCGCCAGATCGATGGTGATGAGCGTCGAACCAAAGAAGCTGGAGTCGTGGACGCTGCCCTCGCTCATCACCTCCGCCATGCGAAAGAGCTCCTCCTCGGCACGCGGCCCCAGCACGGTCATCTCCACGCGCTTGAGTAGCGACTGAGGCCGAATGCGAACAGGTGGCTTGAGTACGAGCCGAGGCTCCATCGCCTGATCGTAGCGAGACCAGGCGCGCCTCAGGCAACTTCGCAGCAAGAATCGTCGCCCACGAAACGATTCAATACGATTGCAATAAGTTCGAAATCATATCGCGCTACGCCTTCGACTGACGCACGGCCGCTTCCAGCTTGGCGAGATCACCACCGCTGTAGAGCATGCGCAGACCGATCACCTTCACGCGTGTTTCGCCGCGCTTGATCCAGACGGCACCGTCCTCAAAGGCGAAGTCGCCGAGCGACTCAAAAGGCGTCTCGCGCACGGTCATCCCGGCCACGTTGCGAAACTCGACCTTCGCGCGCTGCACCACAAAGGCCGGTTGCACGAAGTAGGCGACGGAGGCGAAGAGGAGGATGGCTCCCGCAATCGAGTTCAGTGAGACGCCCACCATGAACGAGGCGGCGAGGATCACGAGCGAGCAGACGAACAAGAACGCGGCGAGCGCGCGGCTGTAGTGAATGTGAATCGCGTCAAAGCGCTCTGCGGCGGGGCTGACTGGGCTCTTGATCGGCTCAGGATCCTCGGAAGAGCGCTCTCTCGCCGCCTTCGGCTCGCGTCGTCCACGAGGCGCCTCTGCATCGTTGAAGTCCGGCGGGGCTGGATCCTCCGGAGCCGCGGAGATCAGACGATAGCCCGCGATGAACACGACGATGGAGACCGCAACGAAGATGCCGAAAACCCACATGGTTTGCGCAACCTACCCGGCCTAAGGTGCGTGCGCATGTCTCCACTACAGCGACTTCGTCGACTTCTCCGCACATGGCGCGATGCCAAGAGCGAGTACGCACGGCTCAGTTGGTCCGCGGTCGAGGAGAGTGATGTCGAGGCCAAGGCGGACCTCGCCTATCGCAAGGGTGCAGTAGAGGATGCGCGCCGCAGGCTCGGCTCGGGGGAGGCGCGCGAGCTACTTGAGACGTCCAAGAGCATCGGCCTGCTTGATCCGGGTGACTACGCGCGGCTCACGCGCCAGCTCGCGGAAGCGGCACACGATGAGGTGCTCGCGCGACGCCAGGTGCCGCAGACGGGCGCCTCGCTTGAGAGCTCGATCGATGCCGAGGGCAAACCTGTGCGGCTCTTTCCGCTCCTCCAACGCCCGAGCACCTGGACCACGCCGGAGGCGCAGTCGGTGCTGCGTCGCTGGCTCTCCGAGACGGCATCACGGCGCGCGGATGGTGTGGCGGAGGCCGATGCGACGTACGCCAAGGTGATGGCGCGTGCGGAGGCGAAAGAAGAGGCCGCTGGCTCTGCGCCCAATGCAGCATCGCTCGATGACCAAGCGTGGTTGAGGGCGACCGATGATGCGCTGCAAGAGCACCTCGCTCGCGCCCTTCATGCGCTCAGGGAGACAGAGCGCGACGTCCACCTGCGGGTGCTCTTGGCCCTGCGTGCTGCGCCCTTCGATGCGCTCTTTCCGCGTGTCTCGCGCATTCGTCAGCTCACGCGTCCCCTTGAGCCCATTGGCCTCGATACACGCATCGCAAGCCGCATCCGCGTCACCGAGCATGCGCACCTCGACTTCGACTTGAAGTGCATCCAGCTCGATGACCCGACGCGCGTGCACATCGCGCTCTCTCCCATCGAACAAGGCTTAACCTCCGCACTTTTGAGCCTAAGGACGCTTGGCGAAGGCTTCTCGCGTGTGCTTGGAACGCATGCGCTCGCATTCGAATCGAAGCACGCCTCGAATGAGCTCGCGTGCGCGCTCGGGCAGGTGTTGATGCTTGCGATGTGTGAGGCGGCGTACCTCGAGCGTGGGCTTGGTCTCGATCGCAGCACGTCCGATGCGGTGCACGCGGTGGCGAGCTTCAACGTGCTTGTGCAGATGCGCCTCGACCTTGCGCGCCTGTCGCAGCGCCTCTCGGGCGATGTGCCCTTCTCAGACAAAAGCATCGCGCGCGCCTCGCTTGCGCTCACGACGCATGATCGCTTTCCGCTCACGCCCTTTCTCGACTCGTACGCCTCGACCGAGGCGCTCGCAGTGCGGGCCAAGAGCGCGATGCTTGCGCCGCTTCTGCACGCGCGATTCAAGGAGCGCTTCAACGAGGACTACATCCGCAACCCGCGCGTCTTTGAGGTCGTGCAGGGGATGAGCTCACGGCGTGGCTCGCTCACGCTGGAGGAGTTCGCGAAGGAGCTTGGCGCGGAGGCGAAAGATGCGACGGATGCGGCCGTGCTCTGGGGGCGCGATGGGCGCTAGCACCACAGGCTCGACGGAGACTTGACTCCGCTCTCTCGTTCGCGGCGCAATGCTGACGTGAACGCCGTCCCCTCGCCCAACACGCTCGCTCCCTCTGCTGCCTTCGCCGATGAACTCGCCCAAAGGCGCACAGCGTTTCTCGCGCGCCTGATGCCAGGAGATGTGGCCGTCATCGCAGCGGCACCCGTGCACATCCGCAACAACGACGTCGAGCATCATCACCGTCAGGACTCCGACTTTTACTATCTGACGGGCTACGACGAGCCCGAGTGTGTTGCGGTGCTGAGTCGCGTGGAGGGCGCGCCTGCCTTCACCCTCTTTGTACGCTTGCGTGACCCGGAGCGTGAGACCTGGGATGGGCCCCGCAGCGGTGTGGAAGGTGCCAAGCAAGACTTCCGCGCCGATGCGGCCTTCCCGATGGGCGAGCTCGCGCAGCGCCTGCCCTCGTGCTTGGAGAACGCGCGACGTCTCCACTTCGCGCTTGGACGCGACCCGAAGATCGATGCGGTCGTGCTCGCCTCACGCGACTTTGTGAAGCGACGTCAGCGCCTGGGTGTGCTCGCGCCGAGCACGATCCTCGACCTCACCGAGACGCTTCATCCGATGCGTCTGATCAAGACGGCGTTCGAGCTGGAGGAGATGCGCCGCGCATGTGCGGCCACGGCCGAGGCGCATCTCGTCGCGATGCAAAGCGCCTTCCCAGGCATGCACGAGCACGATGTCGAAGCCGAGATGCTGCGCGTCTTTCGCAAGCACGGAAGCCCGCGCCCAGCCTATGAGCCCATCGTCGGCTCGGGTGCGAATGCAACGATCCTTCACTACCGAAAGAACGACCGCTTGATGGAAGCGGGAGACCTTCTGCTCATCGATGCGGGCGCCGAGATCGGCTTCATGGCGGGCGATGTCACCCGCACCTTTCCGATCAGCGGCACCTTCACCCAGCCGCAGCGCGCCATCTACGAGGCCGTGCTTGAGGCCCAACTCCGCGCGATCGAGATCGTGCGACCCGGCGTGACGATCGAGGACATCCACCAAGTGACGATCACCTCGCTCACCACGAGCCTCATCGCGCTTGGCCTCATCGAGGGCCCGCTCGACAAGGCGCTGGAAGAAGGGCGCTTCAAGAAGTTTTACATGCACCGCACCTCGCACTGGCTTGGGATGGATGTGCATGACGTTGGCTCGTATTTCCTCCCTGTTGACGAAACGTCAACGGCGACGCGCGCAAGGCCGCTGGAGGCCGGGATGATCCTGACGATCGAGCCGGGCCTCTACATCGGCATGCGCAGCGAGGCGCCCTCGGAGTACCTCGGCATCGGAGTGCGCATTGAAGACGATGTGCTCGTCACCGAGAGCGGCTTTGAGGTGCTCACCAAGGCGATTCCCAAGAGCGTGGCCGACATCGAGCAAGTGCTCGCCGCACGTGCCAAGAGCCGATGAGCCCGGTCTCGCAGCTGCAGAAACTCGAACGCACACTGCGTGACGCGGAGGAGCGTTTTGCGCAGACGCCTGGCGGGCTCTGGCTTGCGGCAACGGCGACCCTGGAGGCGCTTGAGCGGCTTCCGCACGCAGGTCTCAAGCCGCGCATCGATGCGCTCACAGCGCAAGCAGAGCGCATGAAAGCGGATGGAGACTCGCGCGCCTCCGGACATGAGCTCGCGGCACTCTCGGAGTGGGTTGAGCTCGCACGTCAGCGCTGCACGCTGGAGCTCTACTTCCTCGATCTCTTGCGTAGTGCACCAGAGCCCATCGCCTCGCGCACAGCATTCGCCAACGTGGTGGAGCGCGAGCAGAAGGCATCGGCTGCGTATGCGAGAGACCCGCTGACGCTAAGCGCACCGACCGAGGCACTCGTCACGCAGCTGCGCCTGGCCTATCCCGAGTACGACCCCGCAGAGCTTCCGATGGAGATGGTCACAGCGCGCGGCAAGCAAGCGCTGCGTGAGGTGAAGCGCGTGAGCGGCAACGACTGGACGACAGCGCCCTTCCCCAAGGCCTCGCAGCTTCTGCTCGTCACCCTCCTCTTCTCACTCGGCGCCGTCGCCTCGTTTGTGCTGCTCGCCAGCAGCCTCTGGAAGCCGCTCATCGTGAGTGCCCTCGCGCTCATCGCGTTTGGTTTCGCGGCGGCAAGTGCAGTGCGACGACGCAACGAGGTGCAGCTTCGTGTCTCGGTGCTGGAGGCCTGGGGCTTCACCAAGCGACGCGCTCAGGCGGGCGAGGAGTCGAAGAAGAAGCTCGATGCGTGGATCACGATCGCGCGCGCACTCGGTCAGATCGACGCGTTCCGCGCTTCGGATCCTGGTCAATCGCTGCACGCCCGCGAGACGCGCTTGCCGGCGCTCGCGCCTTGGGTGCGCACGCTCGTGGGCGGGATGGATGAGGAGCAGGCGCGTCTCTTTGAATCCGAGGAGTGAGCGGGTCTCACGCTGAGACAACCGCTCGGCGGAGTGCTCCCGTCATCGGATTCATCAACAGCGGCTCACGGACGTCGCTCGGGTGACGCGCGAAGAGCTGCGTGAGCTCATCACGAAGCGCCGCTTCGGAGGTCGACTGCGGAAAGACCGGGACAAAGCGCGGCTTTGGGCCTCGCACGCGGTCGCCTTCGACGAGCACGTCGAGCAGTCGCGCGCGCGTCAGCGTGGCGTCGTCGATGGAGAGCATCGTCCACCGGCCAGGGATCGAGCAGGCGATGGCCGTCGAACGCGCAAACTCGCCGAGCGCGGCGCAGAGAGATACGCGGGGTGTGACCCACATCCCAAGCATCTCTTGCGGCACCCAGAGTGCGTGCTGGCGCTTCATGAACTGGAACTTCGCGGAGAGATCCGCGCGGGCCCGCTCGAGGGATCTCGCCTCGTCTCGTGCAGGCAACACAACGAAGGTTCGCATGACACTACCTCGGCTTTGAAATGGGTCGGGCAGCCCCACGAGCCCGGGACATCGTTCAGGCGGGGTCTTGGTTTCGTCGGAAAGGGCCCGCTCCAGCGCCCCTGAAATCCGTCGGCGAAGCGGAGCCCGGATGAGAGCTTGCTTCCGTCGGCAGGCTCATGTGCGGCTACGTGCGTGGTGCGACGGTCACGCCGCGCTCGGCTGGAAGGGCAGCGAGGATTGGTGAAGGATGATCCGCGTCTTGCCGTCCTCGCAGAGCTTAAAGACAAAGCTCTTGTTCACGAAGATGTGGCTGTCGTCGGCCCCGATCAGGTGGACGTTGCACTGCAGCACTGCGAGGTCGCCGTGGAGGACGTACGAAAGCTTGTTGTACCAAACCTTCACCCAGGGCTTGAGCTTGAAACCTTTGTCCTCGGGGAAGCTCGGGTTCGCGCCGACGAAATAGGCAAGCCCACCCTCTTTGGTGGGGCGGAAGGTGTGGGCCCCGTAGGCCAGCGTCGGCTTGAAGAGCACCTTACCGTGGTCGTAGTCGTAGTTGTCGGTCAGCACTTGCTGCGCGGCAGACTTGTAGTCACCGCCGCTCGCATAGACCTCACCAATCCGAACGACGTTGTCGCACCACCTCTGAAGGGTTTCGGTCACCAACGCGTCGGTGAAAACTCGATTCGTCATCTCGTAAATCCTTTCGGCTCGGGGTTCAGCGCGAAGTTGTGTGCGCCACGTCGCTCTACAATTATCGCAACTCACTTGCAATAGCGATTGTGTTGCAAGTGGACTCCGACCTCTCTCGCTGAGACAACCTCTCGCGCGCTGAGACAACCTCTCCGCGTTGCCCCGGCCTCTGCCGCTGCATCCGCCTGCAAGCTCCTGCACCGAGTCTGCGACCTCGACCGAGTCTCACGCGGAGAGGCCCGCCCCCTGTGTTAGAAGCGAGAGCATGGTTGCAACGCTCGGACTCATTGGTTTTCGCCCTGAACCCTCCCTCGTCGCGCGCGTCACATCGCCGCCCTACGACGTGATCAAGCCCGGCACAGAGCTTCACGCGATGCTCTCGGCAGAGCCCAAATCGCTCTTCCACATCATCCTCGGCGACGAGCCTGCAAAGGCCTTCGACAGGCTCCGCGAAGAAGCCGCGCTGATCCCCGATGATGAGCCTTGCTACTACGTCTACGAGCAGCGCTATACGGGGCCCACGGGTCAGCCCGAGACGCGTCTTGGTGTCTACGTCGCGGCCGAAGTCACGCCCTACGAGCAGCACCAGGTCATCCGCCACGAGAAGACCTTCGACGACAAGGTGAAGGGCCGCATCGCCCTCGCACGCGCCACCGGTCACACCTTCGGCCCCGTCTTCACGCTCACCCGCGCGCCCCTGCTTGAGGTGCTCGCGACGTGTCTCGAAGGCACGCCCGTCTACGCCTTTGAGACAGACCTCCGCGGCTTGAACGACCTTCACGGCATTCACTCGCGCGTGTTCCGCATTCCGCAAGCCAGCGAGCGCGGACAGGCCATTCAGAACGTCCTCGCAAAGGACCCGCTCTACATCGCTGATGGCCATCATCGCTATCACGCAGCGCTCAAGAACGGACAGTCGCACACGCTCGTCTACGTCACCGAGAGCGCGCGCATTCAGGCCTACAACCGCGTCGTGAACGGCAAGGTCTCGTTCGAGGATGTGAAGTCGAAGCTCGCACTGGAAGCGGTGCCCGAGTTCATCACGCCACAAAAGAATGCCTTCTGCCTCTACACCAAGCAGGGCACCTACATGCTGCGTGCGAAGGACGTCCCGAGTGATGTCGTCGGCAAGCTCGACTGCTCCATCTTGGAGCGCGAGCTCTATCCACACCTTGGCCTCACCCACGACATGATCGTCGACAGCAAGCACTTCGACTACTACCCCGAGTCGCAGCTCGGCGAGATGAGGCGCGTGGTCGATGCGGGCGAGTACGAGCTTGCGATTGCGCTCCATCCCGTCTCGATCGAAGAGCTCGTCTCGGTGGCCAATGCGGGCCTCTCCGACAGCAACATTGTGATGCCAGAGAAGAGCACCTTCTTCGCGCCGAAGATTCTCTCGGGGCTCTTCGTCTATCGCCACACGATGCGCTGAGCTGACCTCAAGACTCTCGCGATGGCGCCCTTCTCTCGCAACGAGGAGGGCGCTTTGCGTTCCGGCGTCCGATCACTTCGCACTAAGCTCGCTGGGTGACGCACCTTGCCCGCGAAGAGTTCCTTGCTGCGATGAGCCATGAGCTGCGCACGCCGCTCAACTCGATTCTCGGCTTCTCGCAAGTGCTCCTCTCGGAGCTCGATGGGCCGCTCAACGATGGGCAGAAGGAGGATGTCGAGGCCATCGAGAGTGCGGGCTCTTATCTCTCGACACTGGTGCGCGAAGTGCTGGAGACCTCGGCCGAGAACACCGCGGAGTTTGAAGCCTTTGGCCCGCTCAACTTCTCGGCGATTGCGAGCGATGCCGCGCGCTTGTTTGGGCCCGAGGCGCGCAAGAGTCGGATGGAGATCGAGGTGCGCGTGGTGCCCGATTTGCCGCGCGTTTTTGGCAGCACGCGGGCCACGCGGCAGGTGCTCTTGAACCTTGTGGGCAATGCGGTGAAGCACGGCGCGCCAGGGCCGATTCGCATCCACGCACACTGCGTGGGCGACGTGCTTGAGCTTGGCGTGACGAACCGCTCGCTCACGCTGCTGCATCCGGACGATGCGCCCTTTGATGCCTTCGCGCGTGGCGCGGATGACAGCACGAGTGAGGGTTGGGGTCTTGGCCTGGCCATCGCGAGCGAGCTTGCAGCGCGCATGGCGGGCGCGATCGACATGCGCAGCAAGATGGTGGGCGACCACGCGGAGACGACCTTTGCGCTGCTCATCCCGACCAAGCTCGGCAAGCGCTTGGGGCCCTCGCCCAATGAAGCTTCGATGCCCTCGCGCACGCATTTCGTCGCTGCGATGAGCCACGAACTTCGCGCGCCGCTGGGCTCCATCTCGGGCTTTGCGAGCTTGCTCGATGCGGAGATCGAGGGGCCGCTCACCGAGGCGCAGCGGCTCAGCGTGCAACGCATTCGACAGAGTGCAGAGAGCCTCATCGCCTCGCTCAACGACATCCTCGATACGGCCAAGGCCGATGTGGGACGCATCGCGCTGGTGAAGGGCCCGGTCGACCCGCTCGTCCTCTTGGAGGACATCGTCGCGGCCTCACGCGCCTACGTTGAGCACCTGGATCCACCGTGCACCATTTTCGTCAGCACCCATGGCCACACTACGTTTCCGATCGCGCGTGTCGATGCGCGTCGCATTGTGCAGGCCACGCTTTGTCTCGTTCGACACGCGCTGCGCACAGGCACACCGACCACGCTTGAGGTCTCGCTGCGTGCCCCAAGCGTGCCCGGTGAGCGCTCGATTCTTCTCACGGTGACGGACCGCGAGCGGCAGAGCGATCAAGAAGAAGCCGAGGCCGCCTTCGACCCCTTCAGCGAGCTTCACGATGCCTCAGGGCGTCGCATTCTCGGCCTGGGTCTCTCGCTCGCCCTGGCCCGCAAGCTTGCGCGCATGCACGAGGGCGATGTGTGGCCGGATACGTCGCGTGGGACGGCTTGGCTGCTGCAGGTGCCGACGGATTGAGGCGTCGTTGAAAAGCGCCCTTGCGCTTTCTTCCTCGGTGAACTCCAGTCGCGCAAAAGGACCCAACCCACCATGCGCTTCTCCGACCCTCGCTGGCTTCGCCCTGTACTTGCTACCGCTCTCTTCGGCCTTCTTCCCGCGTGCGGCGGTGGGGTGGATGATCCCGATGGCGCAAGCGTGGATGCAGCGTTCCCTTCGGGTGCGGACGCGCCGTTTCCACCCGGTGTCGATGCGGGGCCACTGCCAGACGCGCTCGTGACGCCTGATGCGCCGCTGCCGCCGAGCACGATGGCGCTGATCGAGATTCACGCGCTCGACCTCTGGGCGCAGCCACTGCCCGCGTCAGCCCGTTTGGTCGTTCGACGTGATGGCCTCTTGGTGCCGACCGTTGGCTGGCCGGTGGCTTCGTTTCCGGTGCTTGGGGCGGCGACCTATGACGTCGAGCTGTCGGCGGAGGGGCACGAGACCTTGGGCTTCGCCATCACCTTCGACGGCACAAACGCGCTCACCGCAACGACGGTGCGGCGTAGCCC
Source organism: Sandaracinaceae bacterium (assembly GCA_044373065.1). Classification (GTDB taxonomy): domain Bacteria; phylum Myxococcota_A; class Polyangia; order Polyangiales; family Sandaracinaceae; genus JAFLCL01. Next base: position 8,095 of record JBILQT010000137.1, on the reverse strand, counting down.
GGGGGCTGCGCTTGCGGGGCTCGTCGAGAGCCATGACGTGCGGATGGTCTCGGGACGCGGGCTTGCCGTGCATGCGTTCTTCACGGGCTTGCGGCATCGCTGGTTCTCCGCGCAGGGGCGCCCCGCGCGTCGAGGCAACCGCATCGAGTTGCTCACGAGCGGCGAAGAAGCATGGGGCCGCGTCGCTCAAGATCTCGTGATGGCCACCGACCGCGTTCACATGGCGACATGGTGGTGGGACTCCGACTTCGAGCTCGTGCGCAGCGAGGCCACGCATGTGACGAGCACCCGTACGGCGCGCGAGGCGAACTCCATTCTCGGCATCCTCGACGACATCTTCCCGAGCAAGCGCGTGCTCGTCGGACAGCTCGTAGCCCAGGACGGCAGCCTCTCTTGGCTCACCACCGACGCAGACCTTCGTGCGCGCGGAACTGCAGCTGGCGATGACTTCGAGTTCATGGGGCAGGCCAACGAGACCGACGGAATGCTCGCATTCGAAGTGGCACCCTTCTCGTTCGGTGAGCGCGTCACGCAGCGCTGGGCGGATGCCGCGGGACGCACCCTGGCGCCCAGCGCAGACATCCCCTCCGAGATCGCGACCCGACCCGTCGACTTGACCGCATGGCCCATCAGCCTCGATGTCCCGCATGCGAGCTACCACCAGAAGTTCGCCGTCATCGACGGCCGCATTGCGTTCATCGGTGGGATGAACCTGCGCCCTGTCGACTGGGATACGGACGCGCACCTCGTCTTTGAGCCACGCCGCATGGCGATGGGTGCCTCGACGAGCGACCGCATGACTGTGGCCGCACGCGACGCGATGCCGAGCTACGGCCCGCGCAAGGACTACATGGCGCGCATCGAGGGCCCGATCGTCGAGGACGCCGAGGAGATCTTCCATGCACGCTGGTCGCACCAGCGCACCGAGGGCGTGGACTACAGCGGCAACACCACCGACTACGAGGTGGTGCGCGACCTGCCGGGCTTTGCGGATGGCGTGCAGGCGCAGGTCACTGCGACCCTCCCCGAGCCCTTCTCAGAGCACGCGATCGCGGAGACCTGGCTCAACGCAATCCAGAACGCCGAGCGCTACATCTTCGTGGAGGACCAGTACTTCCGCATGCCGATGTTCCTCGAGGCGCTGACGGCACGCATGACCGAAGTCCCGACCCTTGAGCTCGTGGTGATCACCAAGCCGATCAACGAGCTCACCGACCCCGGCTGCGAGCAGACGTACCTGATGGCGCAAGAGCTTCGTACGCGCTTCCCAACGCGCTTTCACACCTTCCAGCTGCGCAGCTTCGACACCGAGATCGTGTTCGGTTTCCAGGAGACCGAGGCGCGCTTCGTCGACATGGATGTGCACTCGAAGCTGCTCATCGTGGATGACGTCTTTCTCAGCGTCGGCTCCTGCAACAAGAACAACCGCGGCGTCGTCTACGAGGGCGAGCTCAACGTGGCGGTATTCGATGCGGCCTGGGTCACCGAGGCTCGTCGCCGCGTGCTCGCACTCATCCTCCCTGAGGGCATTGCGCCCGCGGATGACGCGCGTGCTTGGGTGGAACAGCTTGAGCGCGCGGCCATGTGGAACAACCGCGTCTGGGAGGAGTGGGACGCCACGGGCGGCGACCTCGACCTCGACGGCGACCCGCTGCCGATGAGCTTTCAGCCCGAGGGCTTCCTCTACCCGCTCGCATTCGACGTGCCGGACGAGTGCCTCATCGAGGGCGTGGGCCCCGACATGACGTGAGGCTTCTTGAGGTCACACCCCACGAGGCGGCATCTCACGTGAGAAGCGCTCGCGCGATGTCGCCTCGTAAACCGCCGCAAGCCGTGCAGCACCGCCATCCAGGCGCGTGATGTCCTCGACGAACACCCACTCCGCGCGCGCGCGCAGGCGGTCGAGATCGAGCAGCAGGTAGCCCTTCGCAGATTGCTCCGTCCAACGCAGATGCGGCGTTGCCGCGAGCAATCGCTGGGCGTGTCCGATGGGGTCGCCAAACGCGATGTCGGGTGAGCTCACCGTCGTCGTTCCCCACTCGACTGCGACCGAGCCGCGTTGGTTCGTTGGGTCGTAGCCCGAGCTCGGCACATCGAAGGCGAGCGCGCTGTGTGTGTCGCCGGTGAGGATGACGGGCAGCGTCGGTGAGGCGGCGAGCAGGCCCGTGATGCGTGCGCGCTGCGCGGGAAAGCCATCCCAGGCGTCGTCGTTTGTCACGATGGGAAAGGGCGAGAAGACGACCTGATTGGCAATGACGGTGTGCTCAACATCGCGTGCGCTGAGCGCCTCACGCAGGGTGTTCTCTTGCGCACTGGAGATCATCGTACGGGTCTCGCGCACTCGCTCCACGTCATCCCAAGGCGGCTCCTCGCGGCCATCCATGCGCGTGTCGAGAAGGACAAAACGCGCGAGGTCTCCGAGCACAAACGTGCGCGCGCAGGTCGTCGTCATCGAGCCCCGTTCACGCACAGGGTTCCACGCAAAGAACGCGTGAATCGCCGCATCGCGACGCATGGCCCAATCGCCCTCGGTGCGCGGATCATGCGCCTGTGCGCCGAGCCAATGCGCGTTGTTCGCGAACTCGTGATCATCCCAGATCGGAAGGAAAGGATGACGCGCGAGCATGGCTTGAAAGTCGACATCGCTGCGCACCTGCGCATAGCGTGCATGGTAGTCGGCGAGCGTGTGCAGCTCACTGCGTGGCTCGAGCGCGCGCAGGTCGCCGTACACGCCATCGGCGTACTCGTAGATCGTGTCGCCAAGGTGAAGCACGAAGGCGAGGTCCTGCATCTCGGCGATGCGCGCGTAAGCGTGGAAGTACCCATTCGCAAAGTTCGAGCAGCTCACGACGGCGATGCGTGCGCGCTCCACGCGCCCCTCAGGCAAGGTCTGTGTGCGACCGAGCGGGCTTGCATGGCCGTTGAGGGTGAAGCGATAGAAGTAGGCCGTGCCAGGCTCAAGGCCCTCGATGTCGACCTTCACGCAGCCAAAGCGCGCGGGCTCGGCGAGGGCAAGCTCACGCAACACAAGCTCGGTCGCGGCCTCGTCCGCGAAGACTTCGACTTCCACCTCCGTCGCTGCGCTGACCCGCGCGTGCGTCCACAAGATGACCGATGTGGTCGTCGGGTCACCGCTCGCCACGCCGAGCTGAAACGGCGAGTCGCCAATGGGAGGAGCGTCTTTGGGGCAACCGAAGAGGAAAGTCCCCGAGAGCACCGCGCCAGACTGCAGGAGCGTGCGTCGCCTCAGCATGGCTACTCGGGGCGCTGCGGCTCGGTGGGGAGGCGGACGTTGCGCATCGCGGCCTCATCGACCTCAATCGACGCCAGCCCCTCGGCGATGATCGTATCGGTGCGCGCGAGCACAGCACGCTCATGCAGCAGCGCACGCACGCCCTCGCGCACCTCCTCGAAGGACAAATCCATCGCGGGGAAGCGCTGGTAGACCTGGCCTATCAAGAAGCCATCCTCGTAGGGAACAAGCTCGGGGAAGAGTTCGCCCGGTGTCGTCTCAAATGCCAAGGCACGCACGGGCTCAGGAACAAAGGCGTCACCCACCGTCGGCACGGCGGCGAATGCGCCCGTGGTCTGCACGGGCTGTGTGCGCGGCCCCGCGAACCCAATCTCTTCGGCGAGATGGATCCATGTCTCGCTTCGATGATGCCGATCGGCTTCGAGCGCACGAAGCCCCTCTTCGCCACGCTCACGATCGCGCGTGAAGATAAGCCCCAACGTCACGCGCTCTGGCTGCCGGTAGTCATCGAGGTGCGCATCGAAGTAGGCGCGGACCTCCTCGTCTGTCGGAGGGAGCACATCGGCAGTCGCCTGCGCGACGAGCGCGCGCGCGATCTGTTCATCTCCTGCGTGGCGGACCTCGGGCTCGTCGGCCCAACCTGTGCGGCGCGCTTCTGCAGCCACGATGCGATCGCGGACGAGCGATTCCACGAGCGCGCGCCTCTCCGTGGCGTCGGCCAGGCGCGGGGCCAATGCGGGACCGACACGCTCAAGCTCACGCGCGACGTCCAGCACCGTGAGTGCCTCACCATCAATCTCCGCAAGCACCCGGTTGGCGACCTCGGGCTCAAGGCCAAGGAGCACCTCCGGGTCCACCGAAGCCATCGCTTCCGGCGGTGTTTCCTCCGAGGTTGGCGCAGGGCGGTCTGGCTCGTCGCAGGTGCACGATGTGGCGAGGAGCGAGACGATGATCAGCGTACTTGTCCAATGGGGCGCCAACATCAATGGGGCTCCTCGGCGGGCGGCGCTTCTTCCAATGGCTGAGGCGGCTCGTCGGAGGCCTCCGCCGCGGCGCGTGCGACCTCTGCGGCCGTTTGCTCCAACTCCGTCGCAATGGCCTCCATCGACTCGCGTGACAGCTCACGTGGCAGACGAAACATGACGCCATCGACCCGTGCAGAGTCGTAGTTCGTCACGTGCGCCGCACGCAGCAACTCCACCTGCGTCCGCACCGCCTCTTCGCTGGCGAGATAGACCTGCGCTTCTGCGCCGACGCCAATCTCCATCCCAGGCTGAATCGAACTCAGGCGCACCACCGCAAAACGTCCAGCCCCAATCGAGATCGGGCCGGATACTGCGCTCGGCTCCGCGAGATTCCAGAGGGCGTCGCGTTCCGCGCCCTCCAGTGGCGTCGCATCACGTTCGGCCCATGGCGTCTCGACGCCTTCCCCAAGCTCTTGGGCGAGACTCAGCGCCCCGTCCGAGGGCAGGCTGGCAACCTCTTGGATCCAGCGCTGCGCATTCGCACGTGAGCCACGGAACACAACCCCGTAGCGTTGCTCATTCGTGTGTTGCGCCGGCGGAAGGTTCGCCGCTTCCGTACGCAAGCGGAGCGCAGTCTGGCGCTGCAGATCCTCGCTGTAGACGCGTACAAGTGCGAGGTCCTCCGCACGCCGCGCGGCGAAGCGTGTCGCCTCACTCACCGCGCCACGCGCCACCGCCGCCCGCGCCAAGAGGTGCACCCGAAGGAGCTCGCGCACGATGCGCGCCTGGCCGTCGGGGGTCCGAAAGAGTGTGCTCTCCGAGGGCGCGGAATGCGCGAGGTAGTATTCGATCTCGCCGACGGTGAGGGTCGCTTCGCCTGAGCGCGCAACGATCTGCGCGCGACGCTGACGTTCCTCAAGGGAGGTCGGCAAGGCCTCCGCCACTCGCTCCGTGATGTCCTGAGCGACACGCGCGTAGGCGGACGGCGTCGTCTGCGCGCCGACGACTGCGCTACCCAGGCTCGACAAAAGAACAAGGCCGAGGGCGCCGACTCGCGTCGTGCACCTCAGCCTCGTTCCCGAACCGTTCGAAAGTCCGCGCATCAACCTTGCGGCTCGCAGGCGAAGCTCATCGAGAAGCTTCGTACGACGGCCGTCTCCACTGCTGGAGTGACCGTGCTGCGCAGGATGGCGCGCACTTCCATGTAGGGCTCCGTGTCGGCCAAGCCTGCGGCTCGGAAGAGTGCGGAGACGTTCGGATAGGTGCGCGATATGCCAACCCCAACATCCGGGATGCTTGTGGACTGGAACGAGACCATCGGCGCCGCAGCCAAGCCCGCGCGGGACCGCGCCTGGCGGAACTGGAACTCGACGAACGTGTTTGGACGACGACGCGGGACACCACCGGCATCCACACCCACCGAGACGTTGTCCTGAAGGTCGAACGTGAAGGCATTCCAACGCGGACGCTCCATGAGCGGGTCGCAGATGTCTGCCGCGGGGACGGCATCCTCGGTCGAGACCGAGTCGTAGACACGCGTGTAGGTACCGCCAGCGCCAAACGTGAGCGGGTCACAAACACCCGTCGCGTTGACGTTCGTGACGCGTGGCGTGACGCGGCGATCCGCAGTCTCCATGCGCACATCGATCTCAATGAAGGGACCTGTCGGAACCGGACCGGGCGCTGCTGCCAGGTTCGCTGGCGAGGTCGCGAAGGGACCAATCCAAGGCTGCGCGGAAAGCGTGGCAGCCGTCGCAGCGACTCGCACATAGATCTGCACTGACGTGCCGACCGGGGTCGTCGCGTTCCACATCACATTCGTCCAACGATTGCGTGCGCAGCTCGTGTCGCCCATCACCGTGAACTGGTGGTGACCACGCGGGTTCGCGAAGACGTTGAGGCCGTACCCGATGAAGTCCGAGTAGGTGTAGGGGCTCACGAAGATCGAGGGCGTCTCAATCCACGAGGTGCGGCTTGGTGCGAGGCGCGCGGCCCTGCTGCCACCCCCTGCGATGCCCCAGATGGCGTTGTCGAAGGTGACACCGACGCCCATGTAGCAGTTGGCGGTCGGCGAGAGGTATTGGGTGAAGCCGCCGAGGCTGGTATCGAATCGCCACAAGTTCCGGTTGCAGCCACCCGACGAGTTGGTCCAAGGCGCAGCCCAGACGTTGCCGTTGATGTCCGCGGCGAGACCGCGAATGCCTCCGGGCGTGCTCACAAACGTCCAGTTGTTGGCGTTGATGTTGTAGCGAAGCAGGCGCCGGTTGTCCCAGTCGGCGACGTAGATGAACTCCTGCGTGCCGTCCATGCTGAGGTAGTACGCCACGCCGTACGCGCCCAGGGCGAAGGGCGCCGCCGCCACCTCGGTGTACCTCATGGTCGAGGGATTCACGTAGCCCAGGTTTCGGTTCGAACCGTTGCGCGCGGTGAACCAGATGCGACCCTGACGGTCGACCACCGCGCCGTATGTCGCGTTCACGCCGATGGCCACATTGCCCAACGCTGCGCCGTCGCTCGGGCGAAGGCGGTACGCGCGACGCTCGTTGAAGTTGCCGACCCAGACGTCACCGACCGAGGTGCCGCTTGGGGCAATGCCCACCGCGAGCGCGCGCGGCACGCCGTTGTTCACGCCGACGGGGACCGTCCAGATGATGCACTCGTCGTTGACCCCATAGAACTCGGTCGGGTCGGCCTTGTTGATGAGGCCGTTGCCGTTGCGATCCGTGGAGGTGTCGATGATGCCGTTGCCGTTGCGATCGATGCAGTTCTCAAGGCGCGCCGCAATGCGGGTGACGGTGCCCTGGTTGCCGAACGCGCGGTTGGCGACGTAGCAGTCGAAGTTCTGATCGACGGCGGTACGTGAGGGGCAGTTGCCGCGGTTGGACCAGTTACACGCTTCGTTTGCAGGGCGTGCCCGGTTCGCGAAGTCGGGGCGGGTGGAGAAGTAACGGCCGATCTCGCGGCCTGTGGCTGGGTCGAGACGGGAGACGGTTCCGTCGTCCATGCTGGAGACCCACACGCCGGGTGAGTTGAACCCGAGCACACCGAGCACGAGGGCTCCGTCGGCCGGGTCCACCGTGACACCCTCGGAGTTGGTCGGCGTGAGCGCCCAGGGAGTGCCTGTGCCGCCGCCGCGCGAGGTGACGCGCATGCAGTCTGCTGTCGTGCACGTGCCGACCATCGACGGGTTCTCAGCGCCGCCCGTGCGACCTGGAATGAGGCCGCCCGTCCCCCGATCAGCCACGTCCGCACCGCGGATGGTGTCGATGGCCGCGAAGCAAGCGGGGTCGCAGAACGAACAGGTGATCGGGTCGTCGCTTGCTGCCGCGACCGCAACGCCAGGCGTGCTCGACATCGGCGTCTCGACGACGCTCTCGCAGGCGCTCCAGTGGCCCGTGCGACATGTCTGCGTGCCTACGCGACAGATGCGCTCACCCTCGCGCTCCACCCAGTCTGGGTAACAGATGCGGGTCGCATCGTCGGTTGGACACTCACAGCCTGTGCCCATGCGATCGGTACACGCTCCCGCATCGTTACCGCCCCCATCGGGACCGGAGTCGAGCGGCGCTGCTGGATCCTGGGTGCAAGCCGCGAAGCCAAACGCAGAGGCGCAGAGAAGTGCCGCCCAACCAGCCGAGCGATTCCTCGGTACTCTTGTGTGTAGGAGCATATTCACCTCTCCGTGCAGGACATGGTTGCGGCCCAGTAGTCGTTGTAAGAGTCGGTCGCATCGGACCAGACAATGAGGACGTCATTGCCCGACGTCGTGACCTGCGGCGCGGCGCCGCGTTCGGAGTCGATCTGCCCGAGCGGGAAGCGGTCGGTCACGATGCCCAGATCGCAGCCATTGCGGTCGAGGTAGCCGACACGAAGGAAT
>JBILQT010000469.1:0-4287 GCA_044373065.1 Sandaracinaceae bacterium | reverse complement strand
TTTGCGATGCTCACTTCAATCACGGAGTTGGCTAGGTTGCGCATGGATTGGCCGTCTTTGTTGGGGAGTGTACCGATCACGGTGAGGAGAGGTTTGCGATCAGAATCGTCTGCGATGTGGAAAGCGTAGCGTATGAGGAGCTCGATGGCCTCGAGGGGCGTGGTGCCGATGAGCGCACGCCAGAGGTCTGCGGATTGACTGAGCACAAGCGAGACGGGCAGTCGCCGTCCATCGCGAAAGAGCAGCATCACGACGCGGACATAGAGGGACGAGATGCGTGTGTTGAGCTGCGCGTCAGTGGCTTGGGCGAGGTCATCCACGATGTAACGAAAGCGCGGAACGTGCGGCAGAACGTGCTCGCGCATGGCGCCGAGGTCGAGTGTGTCTTCGAACGAAGTCGGTACATGCCAGCCGCGTTCACCATGCGAGAGAACGACAGGCATGATCGGCGGTAGCGGTTTCTCCGCTTCAGCGCGTTCGATTTGCTCCCATATACGAATCATATAGCGAAGAAGCCGAAATGGCATCCGAGCGTCGGGCTCGCTTTGATGTTCGAAGAGCAAATAGAAGCGTGACTCGGTGCCTGCGATGTCGGCGCGGAAGAGTAGGTCGGTCTGTCGCTCGACGAGTTCTTCGTCGATGTAGCTGCCTGGCTCGAGCGTGAGCGAGGCCCAGTTCGTCGCCTCGGCAAGTGCTTCGGGCAGGAGCGGCTTGAGTGCGGCGGCGGCGTTCTCTGGTCGCGAGAACACGGCTTTGAACAGTGCGTCGTGTGGTGTGGTCGTCATCGCTCTCGAACCCCATTCGAGGCGGTCAGACTTCGGTGCGATGAGCGACTGACAGCGGATGATATTCCGCTCCGTCCGCTGGCCTCAGCGTGGACGCAGCGCCTCGAGCGTGGCCACGTCCACCAAGTCCTTCGGCCGACCGCTCGCTCGTTTGTTCTTGATCATCGCTTCCAGACCAATGAACGACACAGCACACGGACCGAACTGAGCTCGAACCGTGTCTTTGGCGGCCTCGTCAAAGCTCACGCCAGACAACTCAGTGAGGATGTCGATGCGCCTCGGGGGAAGCCCTAACTGGTAGACAATCCCGGGCTTCGAGAAGTCAGACTCATCGACGCCGTGTGCCGCCAAAGGCGCCCCGAATCGCCTCAGTGCAGCAACGACGCGGCGGGCATTCTCTGCGTCTGCTCGAACAAGAATGTCGATGTCACCCGTCGCGCGGGGTGCGCCGTGCGCAGCGAGCGCGTGACCGCCGACGACAAGGAAATCGCAGCCCTCGTAGCCGAGTGCGTCCAGCATGTCGACGAAGTCATCTTCGACCTCATTCACGCCCGAGCCCACGCACCACGCGCCCAGGGATCTCCGAACGCGAGTAGCTCGGAAGCACGCGCTTCGAGAGTGCCCACTGCTCGCGCGTCAGCGTTGCCACAAGCCGGATTCTCTCGTCTGCTGTCGACGTGTCGCGGTCGTCGAGCGAGGGCTCTTCGCCCAAACGAAACGCGCGTATGGGCCAGTTCGCCCGTGCCTTCGCGCGCTCTTCTCGTGTGCTCATCCTCCAAGTGTACCCGCGCCGTCTCGTGCGGCCCACCTCACTCACGCCAACTCTTCCCCAGCCTTCGCCCGCCGAATCTCCACCCCCGTCATCGGCCCCCTAAGAAACGACATCGCAAACCGCGGATTGAGCAACGTCAGCTTCTCGCTCTTCGCGTCGCGCACAACAAACCAGGGCGACGCGATCGATCAGGCGCCTCAGCCAACGACATCGTCCGCGCTCTCACTCGTCAGCACACGCTCGATCCACATCTCCAGTTGCTCCATCGACGCACCCTCGACCTTGGCATCGACCTGCGCGCTCACGCTGCCGAACTTCAGCTGCATCTGCTTGCGAAGCATCGCGCGAGCGCCTTCAACGCGCCCTTCGACGCGGCCTTTCGCCTCGCCCTCGGTTCGTCCCTTTGCGATGCTCACTTCAATCACGGAGTTGGCTAGGTTGCGCATGGATTGGCCGTCTTTGTTGGGGAGTGTACCGATCACGGTGAGGAGAGGTTTGCGATCAGAATCGTCTGCGATGTGGAAAGCGTAGCGTATGAGGAGCTCGATGGCCTCGAGGGGCGTGGTGCCGATGAGCGCACGCCAGAGGTCTGCGGATTGACTGAGCACAAGCGAGACGGGCAGTCGCCGTCCATCGCGAAAGAGCAGCATGACGATGCGGACGTAGAGGGACGAGATGCGCGTGTCGAGCTGCGCGTCCGTGGCTTGGGCGAGGTCGTCCACGATGTAGCGAAAGCGCGGAACGTGCGGCAACACGTGCTCGCGTATCGCGCCGAGTTCGAGTGTGTCTTCGAACGAAGTCGGTACATGCCAGCCGCGTTCACCATGCGAGAGAACGACAGGGATGATGGGCGGCAACGGCACGTCCTTCTCGGTGTGTTCGATTTGCTCCCATATACGAATCATATAGAGAAGGAGGCGAAATGGCATGCGCACATCCGGCTCGCTTTGGTGCTCGAAGAGCAAATAGAAGCGTGACTCGGTGCCCGCGATGTCGGCGCGGAAAAGCAGGTCGCTCTGTCGCTCGACGAGCTCTTCGTCGATGTAGCTGCCTGGCTCGAGTGTGAGCGAGGCCCAATCGGTCGCCTCGGCGAGTGGCTCGGGCAGGAGCGGCTTCAATGCCGCGGCTGCGTTCTCGGGGCGCGAGAACACTGCTTTGAACAGTGCATCGTGTGGTGTGGTCGTCATCGAGCTCGAACCCCATTCGAGTCGGCGAGACTGCGGTGCGATGAGCGACTGACAGCGCTGTTACTGAGTAGCCTCCTTCGCCCTTCGTATCTCCACCCTCAGCCAACGACGTCGTCCGCGCTCTCGCTCGTCAGCACACGCTCGATCCACATCTCCAACTGTTCTATCGTCGCGCCCTCGACCTTGGCATCGACCGCCACGCTGACGCTGCCGAACTTCAACTGCATCAACTTGCGAAGCATCGCGCGAGCGCCTTCGACGCGGCCCTTCGCCTCGCCCTCGGTTCGTCCCTTTGCGATGCTCACTTCAATCACGGAGTTGGCTAGGTTGCGCATGGATTGGCCGTCTTTGTTGGGGAGTGTACCGATCACGGTGAGGAGAGGTTTGCGATCAGAATCGTCTGCGATGTGGAAAGCGTAGCGTATGAGGAGCTCGATGGCCTCGAGGGGCGTGGTGCCAATGATGGCCCGCAAGAGGTCTGCGCACTGACTGAACACGAGCGAGACGGGCAGTCGCCGTCCGTCGCGAAAAAGCAGCATGACGACGCGGACGTAGAGGGACGAGATGCGCGTGTTGAGCTGCGCGTCGGTCGCCTGCGCCAGGTCGTCCACGATGTAACGAAAGCGCGGAACGTGCGGCAACACGTGTTCGCGCATGGCGCCGAGTTCGAGTGTGTCTTCGAACGAAGTCGGCACCTGCCAGCCGCGTTCACTGTGCGAGAGAACGACGGGGATGATCGGCCGCAGCGGCTTGTTTACTTCAGTGCGCTCGATTTGCTCCCATATACGAATCATATAGCGAAGGAGGCGAAATGGCATGCGCACATCCGGCTCGCTTTGATGCTCGAAGAGCAAATAGAAGCGCGACTCGGTGCCCGCGATGTCGGCGCGAAAGAGCAGGTCGCTCTGTCGCTCGACGAGTTCTTCGTCGATGTAGCTGCCGGGCTCAAGCGTGAGCGAGGCCCAATCGGTCGCCTCGGCGAGTGGCTCGGGCAAGAGCGGCTTGAGTGCAGCGGCTGCGTTCTCTGGCTTGGAGAAGACAGCTTTGAACAACGCGTCATGTGGTGTGGTCGTCATCGAGCGAGTCCCTCATCGAGCCGCCCTAGACTGCGGCGTGATGAAGAACTGACAGCGCCTACTGCGCAGCCTCCTCCTCCTTCGCCCTTCGAATCTCCACCCCCGTCATCGGCCCCCTCAAAAACGACATCGCAAACCGCGGGTTCAGCAACGTCAGCTTCTCGCTCTTCGCATCGCGCACAACAAACCACCGATGCGCCAGTCGCTTCACGATGTTGCCCAGCTCCGACTTCTTCTTGTCCTCCCCAAGCCCCTCGATCACACGCGCTCTGTCCGCATCCGTCTGCAGTCGACCGAGCATCCACGTGCCTGCATTGGAGAGCGCGCGGTAGTCCAAGTCCATCGGGTTTTGCGTCGCGAGGACGCAGCCGACGCCGTATGCGCGCGCTTGTTTCATGAGCGCGACGAGCGGGCGTTTCGTTGGCGGGTTTGCCGGATGCGGTGGGATGAAGCCGAAGACTTCGTCG
>JBILQT010000468.1:0-4295 GCA_044373065.1 Sandaracinaceae bacterium | reverse complement strand
CCCAAAGCGGCTTCCCTAATCCCACCCAGGGACACCCAATCATCCCAAACCGCCTCCCCTAATCCCATTTACGGACACCCAATCATCCCCAAGCGCCTCCCGTAATCCCATCTACGGACACCCAATCAACGAAAAACGCCGAGTGAGGTCTCCTCGGCGTGCTCCGGCGTCTGAAAAGTGGCTCTGGGGGTCGCTTCCCGATGATCCCGAGACCGAAAACCCGCCTCTACCTGCCGCCTTTGGCTCCGTTGCCGCGTCGCTCGGCGATGGCGAGGGCTGCTTCGAGGTGCCCGAAGATGGCCTGGTGCGTCTCTTGGGGGAGCTTGATTGCCGTCGCGATGGCGAGGAGCGCGTTCACCTGCTGGATCCACGTGTAGCGGGCGTTGCGCAGCGCCTGCCGTGAGGGGCCGGGGGCGGCGCCGGGGAGGGCTGCGGCGGCGACCAGGGCTGCGCGCTCGTCGTCGATCTCGCCGAGACGGGCGGCTTTCGCCGTCCAGAGGTCGACCAACGCGCCGACCGTGGTGCCCGCGCCGACTGGCACGGCGAGCGTTGCAAGGCGCGCCGCCTTCTCGGGGTGCTCGGCCAAGCGCTGACGCAAGAGCGCGGCTTCACCGGCCTCGCCGCGATACGTTTTTTGCACCGCGAGGAGGCCGTCGGGGAGCATGAAGGCGCGGAGGGCGAGGAGCTCGGTCGCCTCGGCGGCGTCGTTCGCGAGGGTCGCGAGTGCGCCGAGGTAGCCGTAGGTGCCGCGGATCGTGTTGTCGTGGAGCATCGGAGCCTTCGAGCGGATGTACCTCTTCGCGCGCTTTGCAGGTCGCGGGTATGTGGACACCCGTCAGTCCGATGTGAACAGCCTCACATTCAACACCGACGTTTGGAGCGAAGTTGACTACGGCTTCGGCGAACTGGACAACGGAAGGTCGTTCGTGACGACGGTTGTCGCGAGAGACAACCTTCGTGCGCCGATCGGGCTACGAGGCTTGGACTACAATTTCGCCGTGGCAACGGTTCTCGGTGACCAGGGCCCGGGCGTGCCGCCCATCGCTGTGTGTAGACCAGGTCAGAATGCTGTGACCGTGGGCGCGTCGTCCGTCTGCTTCCTCGGGGGCGTGCCAGTGAATGACAGCGGAACTCCCGCCGCAATCGACTGCGGCGCATCGAGTCCATCACTTCCCAACAAAACAGATGGAGCGTGTCCACCTGGCTATGCATGCCAATCAGCCACGAGCGGGAGCTTCTGCACGCTGAACGGGTTCCTGCCGATGATGGAGGAGCGTGCTCCCTCAATCGATGGCGTCATCCCAGCTCGGGTCGAGCAGCAAAACGAGTGGCCGCAGATGCGCCACGGGTATTGCACCACGGGCCGTGAACTCCGCGTGCAGACGTTCACGCCTCTCACGTATCGGTTCGGCAGTATTTCGGCCGCGCAGACCACGTGCACTGCCCTCGTGCAGTATTGAGTTGTCCGTGCACAAGACACTCCTCGCAATCCCGCTTCTCCTCGCCGCATGCGAGTGCACAACGCGCGCTCCGAACGACGCCAGCGTGGATGCACGCATCGATGCGACCGAGGACGCGTTTGAGCCGCCACCAGACGCGATGCGGGCCACGCCGCGTCGCGCCTGGTTGAACCCAACGCCGCCGGTGTGTGCACGTGCGGGACGTGCGCCTCGTTGGCTGGTCACGGCAGACCCTGGGCCCGTCGGCACGCTGCGATGGGTGCGGAGCCTGCGCGAGGCTGACTTCACCAACTGGACTGCACGCCTCCCGGCGTACCGCGCGCGTGATGTTGGGCCCAGCCTCTCAGGCACGGGCCTCGCCTTCTGGACCTTCTCGTTGGATGCACCCGCGCGCGGCGTGCTCGGGCTCGGGTTGGACGCTTCTGGGCGCTACGCCACCGCGGGTGGCCCTGGAGGCACGCTGCTTCCGTTGATGTGGCTTCCGGAGGACGTGTTCTTCTCCCTTCACGGTCGCTTCGGCCTTCGACCTCTGCCTCCAGACCCAGCCTTTGAACCCGATGAGCCGCCAGCCGCGGTGGCGATTGGCATGCCTGACCTCTTCGGTGATTCGGGAGCGCACCTGAGCGGTGGCGTACGCGGCGAGATGCCAGGGTTCTCTGTCATCACAGGCGACTTCGTCACTTTCGCATGGCGCTTCGGGGACCCGCCCGAGGGGCCGCCGGGTGCGGGCGCGGGGTGTGCCGAGGGGAATCGTTGGTTCACCGAACTGCCGCTGGTGTTTGACCACAGCACGGCTTGGGTGCGCCCGGACGGCGATGCGATCATCGGCTCCCTTGGCGATGTCTGGGTGCTCGATGGCGCAACGGGCGAAGTGCTGCGCTCGGCGAGCACGGTCGACTCGCCCATCATCTTCGGCAAGCCAGCGGCCTACCAACCGGGATGCGGCGTGCTGATCGAAGCCGAGACGGCAACGTCTTGGTATTGGTTGAACGACGACACGATGGAGCGCGGGCCTGAGCTGCGGCTTCCGGCAGACAGGCCGACCGGGCTCGATGCCTGGGCCGGGACGCCCGATTGCGGGCTCGTCGCGACAGCGAGCGTGGGCCGGTTCGTGCGGCTCAATGCTGACGGGCGGGTTCGCTTCGACGTTCCCGTCGTCTCGGGCTTCGACCGCCTGGCCTCGCCGCCTGTCTCCCTCGCGGATGGAGGCACGCTCTTGATGACGAACCCGCCCGGTTGGGTTCGATTCTCGGACACAGGCGAGCAGACAAGCCTGGTCGCGCTCGACACCGGCATTGTTGGCGCGCGCACCGAATCGCAGTCGGTGCTCGCCCCCGATGGCTCGATGTACTTCCTGACGCGCACCGGCTCTGAATACCGCTTCGGCGCCGCCTCCACCGGCGCCATCCCCGGCCCTTATCTGTGGCCGAATTCCGGCCTCAACTGGGCCCGCACCAACTCCATCCTCGCAGACTGATCGGCCCTGGCGATCGACCAACACGCCAAGAGGCGGGCTCAGCGCGTCTCGCGCGTATCCCATCGGCAGTCGACGGGGTCGTCCTCGGTGCTGAAGCGACGTGCGCGGATCGAGAGCTGACCGGAGGCGGGGCAGAGCACTTCGATGGCGGAGCACAGGCCCTCGGCGTCGTCGTTGAAGCCGAGCTCGGGCACGGGGCGTCCGCAACGCTCGGGGGTGCTTCGTGCGGCGTCGCAGACGTGCAGCACGGGGTCGCCGCTGCAGCTTCCAAGGCCGCGTGCGCCGCAGGCGACCGTCACGAAGCTGCCGGGTGTGCAGCCCGCGAAGCCGTAGCGTCCTCCGCGCGGTGGGCCTGCATCGGGGAAGGTCACGTCGTCGAAGGGCCCGCGGACGTCCGTCTTTGCGCCGCAGCCGAGGAGGGATGCGCAGGCGAGGACAAACGAGATCGAAGAGAGGTGCTTCACGCGGCCGAGGCTACGTGATGCTGCGTGCGGCGTCGCATCTCGAACACGTCGCGCTGAACACGCTGTCAGAGCAAAGCGTGCTACGCGTCGGCGCAACACCATGCTGGCGTGCTTACGCGTCAAAAATTTCGCAATCATCGACGCGCTCGAAGTCGAGTTCGGCCCAGGTCTCAACGTCGTCACCGGTGAAACGGGCGCGGGAAAATCGATCATGGTCGATGCGCTCGGTCTCGTGCTCGGCGACAAAGCGAAGAACGATCTGGTTCGCACCGGCACGACACAAGCCGAGGTCGAAGCGCTCTTCGAGCTCGCCGATGACGCCGAGTTCAAGTCGCGCCTCCTCGCAGCGGGCGTCGACGATGACGAGAGCGAGCCCACGCGTGAGCTTGTGGTGCGTCGCATCGTGAGTGCGCAGGGGAGGTCACGCGCGTACGTGAATGGGCGCCTCGTCACACAGGCGCAGCTCGCGGTCATCACCGAGGGCCTGGCCGATGTGTCCTCGCAGCACGAGCACCACACGCTCGTCGACCCCAAGAGCCACCTGGCGTTCCTCGATGACTACGCGAACCTCGATGCCGATGTGACTGCGATGTCCGAGTCGCACCGCGCGCTGAGCGAGGCGAGCAAGGCGCTGGAGGAAGCGCGCGGTCAGCTTAAGGGCCGTGCAGAGCGCGCAGATTTTCTCTCGTTTCAGCTGAGCGAGATCGACGCCGTGTCGCCCAAGGCAGGCGAGTCAGAGGCGCTGGGTGTGGAACGCGAGCGGCTGCGTCATGCAGACAAGCTGCTGCGCTCGGCGCGTGACTCGGAGGAGATTCTCTACGCCAAGGATGCGTCGATCACCGAGGAGCTCGCGAAGGTGAGCCGCACCTTGTCCGATGCCGCGCAGCTCGATGT
>JBILQT010000467.1:0-4298 GCA_044373065.1 Sandaracinaceae bacterium | reverse complement strand
GGAGCTGTAGAGGATGAAGAGCGGCTGCTCGGCGGGGAGCTCCGAGGCGGGGCATTTGATGTCGACCGACTGGATGATGTCGTTCCAGTCGTGGTCGCGACCGGGCTCCATCGCGATCTCATTCATGCAGCGACGAAGGACGACGGTGTGCTTCACGCAAGGCGTCTCAAGGAGCGCCTTGTCGACGGCCGGCTTGAGCGGGACGACCGTGCCGCGACGCCAGGCGCCGTCTTGTGTGATGACGACCTTGGCCTGCGCATCGTTGACGCGATCACGTACGGCCTCGGCCGCAAAGCCGCCGAAGATGACGGTGTGAATCGCACCAATGCGCGCACAGGCGAGCATCGCAATCGCAGCCTCGGGGACCATGCCCATGTAGATCGCCACGCGATCACCCGGCTGCACGCCGAGGCGCTTGAGCACGTTGGCAAACTGCGAGACCTCGCGATGAAGCTCAAGGTAGGTGTACGTCTTGCGGTCGCCCGGCTCGCCCTCGAAGATCAGCGCTGCCTTGTTCTTGCGCCATGTCGTGAGGTGACGGTCGAGGCAGTTGTAGGCGAGGTTGGTCGTGCCATCGGCGAACCACTTCGCATGCGGTGCGTTGCTGTAGTCGAGGCCCTGTGTGGGCTTCTTGAACCAGTGCAGCTCGCTTGCGATCTCCAGCCAGAACGCATCGGGGTTCTCGATGCTGCGCTGGTAGAGCGCGTCGTACGCTTCGCGTGAGGGGACAAGCGCCTTCTCGGCGAATGCCTCGGGGGGAGCAAAGAGTCGGGATTCGCGCGAAACGCTGGTGATCGATTGGCTCATGGGTGCAGGCCTCCGCGGGCATTCTCTTCGCACTCGCGCGTGAAGCAAAGCCTCGTCAGCACCCACCCCGTGACTTTGCAAACGGTGGAGCGAAACGCGCCAACGAAGTCGCGTACATTGGCGGCAATGTCGTTGTCTCCTGAGCTGGCCTGCAGTGCGGCCACACCCGCCTCACGCACCTTCCTGCCCGTCGAGGGCGAGCGCATTTTCCTCTCGCTCGTGGAGGGGAGTGTCATCGAGCGACGCGGCGCAGAGGCAACCGAGACGCGCTTTCCCTCGCTGCCTTTTGCGTTCGTGGGCTACGCGAACCGCGTGCGTCGCCTGCTCGCCGAGGGCTTCATCGAGCAGGAGCTTGTGCCGACTGCGACCCTGCCGACGCTGAGCGATGCCTCGGAGATTCTCGCCTACGCATCGCGCTGCGATCTCACGCGCTCCCAGGTGCAGCAGGAGGCGGCGATTGGCTTTGCGCTCGCCCGTCCGCGCATTGAACGCAATGCGCTCTGGAAGGAGCTGGTCGCGACCTTTACGTGCATCGACTGGCCCCACGTCTTTGATGTCGAGCCGCTCCTTCACGGCGCGCGGCGCACCGAGGCGCCCTGGCTTGCCGTGGTGACGCTGGCGCTGAGTCAGGAGCCGACGCGCTACCCCAAAGAGCTCATCCGGTTGGCCTCGACGCTGGGCAACGCGAAGGTGGTGCGCCTCTGCCTCCAAGCGCTCCTGCGCGTGCAAGACGAAGACGCCTGGATGGATGTGCTCATTGAAGGTGAGCCCGCCATGGAGCGCGCCGATGTGAAGCAGCTGCGTGCATTGGCCGAGGCCGCGCCCTCCAAGCAGGTCGCCAAGCTCGCAAAGCAGATTGCGGCGGACTTGAAGTAGATTTTGGTCCTATCGCAATCCTATCGAGTTCATCGATAGATACGAGAACGCCGCGCAGGGTCAGTGCGCGGCGTTTCGTGTTTGAGGAGGCGGTTCAGACGCCCAGCAGTTTTGCGATCGGCGGCACGCGCAGATCCACGACGTCGTCCTCGATGCCGGCTTGGAAGAGCAGGGTGCGAAGCACGTGATCGGGAAGCACGACCTCACCGTTCGCGTCGTCGCGCGCGCCCGTCATCAGGTTCGTCTTGGTGGGCGCCATGCCGAGGTTCGAGGACTCACCGATCACGCCCGGCGTGATCCCTCCGCCGACGAGCATGCAGGCGTTCGTGAGCCAGTGGTCGCGACCGCCGCGCTCGTTGATGAGCGGGGTGCGCATGAACTCGCTGAAGCAGAGGATGGTCGTGTGATCGAGCCAGTTCGACGAGGTGCTCTGGTAGGGCGTGGCCTCGAGGTATTCGACGAGCTTGGCGACAGCATCCCAGCCCTGCATCTGGCGGTTGCCGTGGTCGGTGCGCCAATCGGTGAAGTGCGTGTCGAGCCCGCGTCCGCCCTCGATCGAGACGACGCGCGAGACGCCATTGGTGAGCGCTGTGGCTGCAATCGCCGCCTGCGTGGCGGGGCTTGTGCGATCGAGGCCGTTGCCAGGCGCATCGCTGCCGAAGAAGTGCATGCGAAGGACGGCCATCGCGTTGCGGCGCGCCGTCTCCTCCGCAGTCATGCCGGGGTAGAGCGTCGCCATCGCGGTCGTGTAGTCGAAGAGCTTGCTGAGGTCTTGGCCGAGCATGCCCTGCATGCGGTCCCAGGACTCACGCGCGTTGCGCAGCGTCGGTGAGTGACGTGCGCGACCACAGCGCGCCTCGTTCGCGAGGAAGTCGTTGAGCAAGTCGGCCTGGGTCTCAGCAAGACGCGGGTCTTGGGCGCGAAGGAGCTGCACCAAGTCGTCCGAGCTCTGCACGGTGAGTGCGGAGGCGTAGTTGGGCTGATCGACGTTGTAAGACTCAACGCGCACAGCAAGGTGCGGGACTTGGTTGGTCGCACCCAGCTCCGCGGCAAGCCAGGCCGCATTCGAGGAGCCACGCGCGAGCAAGCCCGAGGGCGGCTTGCCCGTGATGAAGCGACGACGACCGACCTCGTGTGTGAGCGTCTCCATGCTCATGCCGCGCACGATGGCCATCTTGTCCACGTGGTTGCGCATGTTGCCGATGTAGGGGCCGAGCAGGTGATCGCGGCCGCCTATCTGAACCGGGTAGGGCTGCGTGAGGCCGAGCGTGCTGTAGCCCAGCTGAATGCGGTTGTTCTGGATGATCTCGTCTTCATCCGTGAAGACCTCAGGGTCGCGCGGATCGAGCGAGAGGAGGATGTCCCAGCCGCCCGAGAAGTAGACGAAGACGAAGTGATGATCCGCCTCGCCCGCAGCGTGTGCGAGCTGCGTCATCGTGCGTGAGCCCGCGCCCACGACCGAGAGGCCCGCGGCCCCGAGACCTGCGATGCCTGCGTTGCGGAGGAAGAGGCGACGTCCTGAGGAGAGTGCGTTCTTGTGCGTCATGGTCGGCTCCTCAGTAGGTGTAGAAGTCAGGGTGATCGATGAGGGCGACGCAGACCGTTCGCCATGCTGTCTCGCCATCCTCGGCGCCTGTCATCGCATCGCGCGTCAGGGCGAGTGAGCTCGACCAGAGGGAGCGCCAGGGTGTGAGCTCATCGCTGCCTGGCTCGATCACGCGGCCGTGAAAGCGCGTGAGCAGCATCGCGAGGTTCTGGTCGATCTCGGCCTGGTCCGCGGGGAGGCGCGAGGCGGTATCGGCATGCACGAGAAAGACGTGCGTCGTTGCGCCCATCGCCGTCTCTTGATCGAGCAAGCGCGTACACACCGAGCGCGCAGCATCGTCGACGAACTTCAAGAAGAGCGGGCTCACATCGAGGTCTTCATGCGTCGAGGTTGCGAAGTTCGGCACGCCGAGCGTGGAGCGAAAGCGCGTGAACTGATTCGTCGTGCCGATCTCCCAATGAAGGCCTGTCGCGACGAAGATGCTCTCATCGAGCTGGTCGACGTCCATGCGACGCAGGGCCCGCGCGGGGCCGGTGCCGAGGTCGATCGGGTTCTCGCCTCCGAACTCGGTGGGTACCTCGGTGAGCGAGGGCTGCGGCTGACAGGCGGTGATGCTTGCGATGAAGGTGAGCGCAGCGACCGCATGCATATTGCGATATGAGGTAATCATCGTGCCCTCCCGTAGAGGTCGCTCTGCACAATCGCTGAGACGAGCGGTTTGATGCGGAAGCCCGAGGCGACGAAGGCGGCCTCGAACTCCTCGGTGTAGGCGACGTCGTCGTTGGTGATCGGGCGCCCGATCATCCACTCGGTGGTGCGTCGCACAGTGCAGGTGGTGAAGCGACCGTCGGCGAGGCCACCGCGGATGAGTGCGCTTGGGCCGTCTTCGACGTGGCTGACGTGCTCGGGGCGAAGGAACTCATAGACGCGCATGCCGCCGAGGTAGGGCTCCTCTTGCGCGGAGAGGGCGCGCGTCACGTAGTTGAGGCGGCAGGTGTCAGAGCACGTCTCCTCGCCGCGCGCGCAGTCCGCGCACTCTTGCAGGAAGGGCGGGAACTGCGTGGGATTG
>JBILQT010000136.1:0-18948 GCA_044373065.1 Sandaracinaceae bacterium | reverse complement strand
CTTGGCCACGGGGGCTACGGATGCCGCGCTCTACAAGCTCATCGCAGAAGCCGCCGAGGAGGTGCGTGTGATGGAAGAGCAATCGCGCGAGCTCGCCAAGCGCTACGAGGTCGAGAACGACATCGCGGTCTGCGACGCGCGCAACTCGCGTGTGCACTACGACAAGACCGTGCTGCTCTTGATCGGCCAGGAGCGCGCACGCGTCTCGGTTGTCCACGACGACACAACCGTCACGGCCGCGGCTCGCTTTGATAGCGGCATCAACCTGCTTGAGATCCTCAACGTGGACGGCGGCATGCCGACGCGCGTGAGCTTGCCCGCGAATCAGACGGCCACCGCGCTGACCAAGATCACCGCGGCGCTTCGTCTCAAGCGCTGATCGCTGGGTCAGTTCGCGTGTCGGTCGGGGGCGTGCTTGGTCTTGGCGAGCGCGAACACGACTTCGTTGTAGGCCGCCTCGAGATCGTCTGAGATGCGCACGCGGACACGCACGGTGCCCAGCTCCAGCTCGTCTCCGTCGGAGAGAATGCGGCCAACGACCGGGAGCTCACGACCGTTGTGACGCGCGACGCCGCGCGTGTGCGCGAAGAGAAATCGCCCCGTGGGCTCGAAGAAGACGCTCTGCCGCGCGCTTGAGATCCCTTGCTCAATCCGCAGCGCGCCGCGCTCCGCGATGAACGCAGTGGACCCTTCGGCGCTGATGTTGAAACGCTTTCCAATCTGGGAGCGCAGGTCGCTGTGGACGACGATTCCGAGGGCAAAAATCCGCATCGTCGGATCGTAGGCAACCCAACGGGCGCCTCGCGAATTCCTGGCATGTGCGGAGGCTGCCTTGCGCACGGCGCCAGGAATCGACAGGCTCCCAGGGCTCCAAGTTGCGTCACTCAGGGTGAAACGAAAGCGTGCATCCGGATTGGCGCGGGTTGGGTTTGGCCGAGTTCGAATGTCGGCCTTGTTCGGCGCGTCCTAGACGTGTCGCTCCGAGACGAATCTGTCGCGGACTCAGAATGACTGCTCCATCGCGGAGCGCGGAGGCAAAAATGCGAAGTTGGCTTAGGGGCTCAGGCTCCTCGATGTGGCTACCGGTTTCCTTGGTTGGCTCGATCGCCTTGCTCGGCGGCGCAGGCTGCGAGTGCACGACAGAAGACATGCCGGATGCTTTCGCGGGTAGCGACGGTGGCGAAGACGCACGCATTCGACGCGACGCGGGCCCCGATGCTCCCCGCCGTGACGCTGGCCCCTCCGATCGCTGCGGTGACGGTAGGCGTACAGGCGCCGAGACCTGTGACGACGGCAATGCCGCGGGCGCCGATGGCTGCTCGACGATGTGCCAGATCGAAGCGGGCTTCCGATGCACGGGTTCCCCGAGCGCGTGCACGCCCATCTGCGGCGACGGCAACGTGGTGGGTGGTGAGGCTTGTGACGACGGAGGCACTGCCGCTGCGGACGGCTGTAGCGCGACCTGCATGGTCGAAGCTGGCTTCTCCTGCGAGGGCTCCCCGAGCGTCTGCACGCCCGGCTGCGGCGATGGTCGCGTGCTTGGCAGCGAGGCCTGCGATGACGGCAACATGACGGCTGGCGACGGCTGCTCGATCGCCTGTGCTGAAGAGACTGGCTTCGACTGCACCGGGATGCCCAGCGTCTGCACGACGACCTGCGGCGACGGCGCGGTGGCAGCGGGCCGCGAGGCATGCGACGACGGCGACCTCGACGCGGGCGATGGCTGCTCGGCGATGTGCACGGAGGAGACGGGCTATGCCTGCAGCGGCTCACCGAGCGTCTGCGGTCCCCGTTGCGGCGACTCGATGATCATCGCCCCTGAGACCTGCGATGACGCCAATGCCGCCGCGATGGACGGCTGCTCGGCGACCTGCGTGGTCGAGACGGGCTACGTCTGCTCTGGCCTGCCCAGCATGTGCAGGAATACATGCGGCGACGGCATGTGGGCGGCGGGCACCGAGGGCTGCGACGACGGCAACATGATGATCGATGACGGCTGCACGCCGACGTGCACGGTCGAGGCGGGCTTCATGTGCTCGGGCTCGCCCAGCGTCTGCGGCCCCGCGTGCGGCGACGGCATCATCTTCTCGGGCGAGCTTTGCGATGACGGCAACCGAACGGCCGGCGATGGTTGCTCGGACGTCTGCGCCATCGAGTCGGGCTTTGTCTGCGAGCCGGGCGCTCCTTCGCGCTGCTTTGGCGTCTGTGGCAACGGCGTCCGCACGACGGGCGAGAACTGCGATGACGGCAACCGCACCAACGGTGATGGCTGCGACAACAACTGCACAGCCTCGGCTTGCGGCAACGGCATCACGGCGGGCTCCGAGCAGTGCGACGACGGCAACATGAACAACACCGACGAGTGCGACAATATGTGTCGCACGACCGCTGCGGCGACGTGTCCGAACGGCCGCGTCGAGGCCGGCGAAGAGTGCGATGACGACAACCTGGTCGACGGCGATGGCTGCGACACGGGCTTTGGTCCTGACACCGTCAGCGGCCCCGAGTGGTCGCCCACATGCTTGAGGACGCGCTGTGGAAACGGCGTCCAGACAGGCATGGAAGAGTGCGACGACGGCAACATGGACAGCGACGACGGTTGCAGCTCGACCTGCCTCATCGAGGGCTGAACCGCTTCATCCAGAACTGAGTCACTTCAACCCTGACTCAGTTCAACACCATCAAAGCAAAACGGCGCGCCATTCGGTGCGCCGTTTCGCTTTGGTGCTCCTCACTCAAGCCTTGCGAATGCGGGCAATCCGTCGGTGCGCGCCGTTGGACGGCAGCGTGTAGCGAACATCGGCGAGCACCTCGTAGCCTGGGGCGAGCTCGTCCTGAGCGAGCAAGACGAGTGCCTCGGGTGCCAGAACAAGCCCAACACGCGCCCAGATGGCCGGATCAAATGTCGCGCGCGAGAGCGCGACATCGAAGGTACCCATAGGCGCCGGGCGCTTGGGGTCGACGCGGCCCTCCACGACCGCAACACGCTCGGCGAGGCCGAGTGAACCCGTGCAGTTGCGCAAGAATGCGACGCGCTTGCCCTTCGGCTCAACCAGGGTGCCGCGCATGTCGGTGCGCATGAGTGCGAGCGCGAGGGCAGGCCCGCCCGCGCCTGAGCCGATGTCGATGAACGTCTCGCCTTCGTGCACCAAGTCAGTGCTCGCGAGCATCAGTGCATCCGCGAGGAGAATCTCGACCAGGGCGGGCATGGTGCGCGCACCGCTGAGGTCGAGCCGCTCATTCCAATCGTGCGCCGTCTCGATGAACCCGATGACGGTCCGGACCTCGTCCGCAAACGTCGGCATCTCAAGACGTGCGGGCGCGAGCGTTTGAACGAGCTTTCGATAGGCGGCCTCGACGTCCTTCTTGGCAGGAAGACCAACGAGCGCTTGCTTCGCGGGGAGTGACATGCGCGCGACTCTGACTTGGATCGCGGTGTGCGCCATGCGTCATGCGCTTCAAATGAAACAGCGCGCTCGAGTGAACGATGCGCGCTGCGGAGGAACCAGGGTTGTGGCTTGCTCAGGGCGTGACGGCGACAGGGGCCGCGGCG
The DNA here is from genome assembly GCA_044373065.1 of Sandaracinaceae bacterium. GTDB lineage: Bacteria > Myxococcota_A > Polyangia > Polyangiales > Sandaracinaceae > JAFLCL01. Next base: position 15,395 of record JBILQT010000136.1, on the reverse strand, counting down.
CCAACCACGACGGGCTGACCGTCGACGGTCAGCAAGGCCTCGAAGATCTCGCCGGCGGCCATGGTGAAGCGGTGGCGGCCGACCAGCGGCTGCGCGAGGCGTGGGTCGATGTACTCCCAGCGCATCACCGTCTGTTGCGGCGTCTCGCCTGCCTCAAAGCCCGTGATGCGCATCGCACGCCAATCGGCGCCTGCGAAGGTCTCGGCGAAATATGTGTAGATCGCATCGCGACCGTCATGGCGGTAGGGGTCACCCGTCTCGGTCGTGGTCACGCTCTCAAGAACGGCGCCGACGGGCGAGAAGAGCGTGGTGACCCGCGTTGCGTCGCCGCGTGTGTAGTGGGCGACAAAGCGACGTGCGATGTCTTCGTTGGTGAGCAGGCTGGGGAGCGCTGGCTCAAAGACCATGGTGACTTCGAAGCCATTGCAGAGGCGTGAGCGCTGCACGAGCACTTCCATGTTGCGACCATTGCGACGCACCTCACCGGGCCGTGGCGCCTCGGGCTGACCGAAGCATTCCGCGGTGGAGGGCACTGCAACGCGGGCGACCTCTTCCACGAGCAACTCGCCAGGCGTTGCCGGCGGTGAGACGCGCTGAATCACCGTCTGTACGCAGCCCTCGTTGGCCCAGGCTTGATCGTAGGTGATGAGGATCGACGTGCCGTCCTGCTCGACGCGTGCGCTCGAGGTGTATCCGCGTGAGGCCAGGTCGAGCGGACCCTCCGTGCAGGATGCGTTCGCAAAGCGCCACTGCGTGCCGTCGAGGCCGACAGGCATGTCGACAATGCGCGCCGTCATGCTGCCGCCGGAGGTGCCGCCGAGGTCTCCGGATTCGTCGGGCGTGGTTGCTGCTGCGCCACCGCATCCGATGAAGAGAACGGAGGAAAGAAGTGCAGCTGTTCGGGTGGGTCGCATGGGGCGCAAAAGAACGACTTTTTCGTGCAAACGTCAAGGTTGCTGAAGCGCTTTGCGTGCGCCTCCGGCCAAAACAAAAGCGCGCCTCGTGTGAAGCGCGCTCTTCAGGTTGGGCGCTGCGTCCGAACGCGCGCGTGCAGCGAGTTGCGCCGCAACTTCGCGAGAAGCTCGGAAAACGAAACGGGCACCCGAAGGTACCCGTCTTGAAGCGATCGCGTCTGCGATGAGGCTCAGGAGCGTTGTGCGACCGCAACGAGCTCAAGCATCTTTGGAATCGCGACTGAGATGAGGATGCCGAGGTTCGCGCGCTTGTTGTCGATCAGCATGCCCTGAAGGAGCTTGCCGTGGTTGATGATGACGACCGTGTGGTTGCCCTCGAGATCAAGCACGAAGTAGCGGTTCAGACTTGGCATCTTGCTGTCTGTGAGGGCGCCTTCGAGGTCCTGCGTCATGCGCGTGAAGAGCGCGACTGCGACTGGCTGCGTGTTGATGCCAGCGAGCGAGAGACCAGCCTCTCGATCCCAAATGTCGGTGGCGAGGAGCCCGTCACGCAGTGTGTTGCGAAGCTCTTGAACTGCACCATCGAGAATCCTGACGTCCATGTTCCATCTCCATCGTTAGGGAGGATGAACACTAACACTCACCTTGGAGATTCGTCTACGCTTGGTGAAGGTGGTCGTGGAGCGAGTTGCATCGTTGAAGTTACTGGTTGCGCAGCTAGTCCGAGAGGGTCGCCATGAGGAGGCCCTTGAGAAGCTCTATGAGCTGAGTGCGCTCATGCCCGATGCGGCAGAGGTGCAGACGAGCCTGGAGCAGGTGAAGGAGTTCTTCGTCACCCGCTACGCCAAGGCGCTTGGAGGGTTCGATCAGATTCCGCCGACCACGCCGCTGCGTGTGCTCCGCTCGCCCGAGGCCATGCAGGTTCAGCGATTGGCGAATGGTCGCGCCACGTACGAAGACATCCTCCGCACATCCAATCTCGGGCGTGTTCGGACGCTTCAGCTGCTCTGCGAACTCTATGGAGGTGAGGACGTCTACGCGCTCGCAACGCGCGGGCGTCCGCGTGTGACGCAGGATCTCCCCCAACGCGACAATCCATTACGATTTGCGACCTTCGCGCGGCCCAGTCTTCCAGCTGCGCCTCCCGTCCAAGAGGTGGCCCCGGCTCAGCCACCCGAGCCGCCGAGAGTTGCGCCGCTGGAGCCACCGAAGGCCGAGTTGCCAAGCTGGCGCAAGAACGACTCCGACGAGGCGTTCAAGCAATCGTTCGCGCGGGGCATGTCGGCCTATGTCGGCAAGCGCTTCGATGAGGCCGAGAGTGCGTTTGCGCGATGCCTCGAGCTCGACCCGCGAAACGATCAAGCCGCAGTGATGCTGACGCGTGTGAAGCGCGAGAACTTGAAGTAGCGCATGAGCCTTGTCCTCCTTGTCGACACGAACGCCAACGAGCTTGCTCGGTGCTTGCGCGTGCTCGGCCCTGAGGCTGCGACGGGGGTGATTGGCACGGTGGACTTGATCGTGGCCAAGCGGCTGCTTGAGACAGAGGAGTTTGGGCTTGTGCTCATCGCCGTGCGTCATCAGGCCGAGCTCGCTGCCGAACTCGCGCCGCCGCAGGGCACGGCGTTGGTCATCGGTGTGGAGCGCGCGGTGAACCTCGCACCGCAGGATTTCCCCGCTGGCGGTGTTGCGTTCCCGCTGCCCTGGAGCGACGAATTTCTGCTCGCGCAGCTCCGTCGCGTGACGCACGCGCGACGCTCCATTCCCGTCGCGTTCATGCCGATCGACGTGATTCAGATGACCGGCACGGCCAAGGAGTCGCGCTCGCTCTCGATCATGCGGGGCGGCGTCGAGGTGGGGACGATTGAGCTCCGCGAGGGCGAGGTGTGGAGCGCCAAGGATGAGGCAGGCGAGGGCGAGGATGCGTTCCGCCGACTCTTGCGTCCGGAGATGCGTGCCCGTGTGCGCGCGCCGAAAGAGACCCCCGCGAAGAACGTGCATCGCCCGCTCATGACGCTCTTGCTTGATGCGCTTCGCGCCAACGATGAGTCCGCGCGCGAAGAACCCTCCGAGCCGCCGTCGGCCGAAGTCGATCTTCGGGCCCTGCGTACCGAAGCCAGCCAGCTCCTCCTCGCACGCCAATACACCGAAGCAGCACAACGCTTCGAAGCGCTGGCGAAGCTTGATCCCTCCCCGGTTGTCAAAGCCAACCTCGAACAACTCCGAAAGCTCGGGTACCTCCCATGACAGTGCACAGTCTCGCAGTCTGCAGTTTGAAGGGCGGCGTTGGGAAAACGACGATCGCGCTCAACCTCGCGTTCGCCTTCGCGCGCCGCGGCATCCGAACCCTCCTCGTCGATACGGATCCACAGGGCGCGATCGGCCTCTCGCTGATGGGCTCCGCGCGCCTGCAGTCGGGCCTCGCAGGGCTTGTGTTTGGCGCAGCGCAGAAGCCCGACATTCGCGCCTCGTTCATCCCGACGAAGCTTCCCGGCTTCAGTCTTTTGCCGATGGGGCAGGTCCACCCGATCGACATCGATGCATTCGCTGACGACCTCGGCCGCTCGGGGCTCTTGACGCAGCTCTTGAAGGAGGCGGAGGGCTTCTTCGACCTCGTGATTTTCGATACGCCCGCAGGGCTTGGCGGCACAACGCGCAAGGTGCTTGAGGCCGTGGAGCATGTGCTTCTGCCCGTGCAGTGTGAGCCGCTCTCGTTGCGTGCCTTGCCTGGCGCACTTGAGCTCCTCACCTCGTTGCGTGAGCGCGGCGCGAAGTGCTCGCTCGTGGGCCTTGTGGCGAACATGTCGTCGTTCCGCGACCCAGTGATGCTGGCGGTGCTTGAGGAGGTTTGGTCGCTCTATGCACGTGCGCTGATCGACACGTCGATCCCACGCGATCAGGCCTTCCTCGAAGCGAGCCGTGCGGGTGTGCCCGTGGGCCTGCTCGCACGCAGGCCGCCTCCGGTTGCGATGACGTTCGACAAGCTCGCGGCCGAACTTGAAGGCCCGCTCGGTGTTGCGGAAGGAGACAGCGATGACAAGCCCATCTCTCTCCTGGACTGATCGCGCGCGCGTCACGCGTCTGCTCGATGCGTTGGATGGCACGGCGGCCCCGCCTGCGCGTCCAGCGTCCTCCATCTCCCATCCGCGCCCAAGCGCAGAGCCCTCGCCGAAGGCCACCCACGCGCCTCTGCCCGTCGTGCCTCCGCCGGTCGTGTCGCCGCCGGTCGTGCCTCCGCCCGTGCGTGCAACGCCCGAGTTGATCCTGCCCTCGACGGGCATCGCTGATCGGCTCGACGCACTGCTGGATTGGGCCGCTGAGGTGGTGGGCACGCCGGCTGTGTTCGTCGCGGATGAGCAAGGCCTGACGCTCGCTGCGATTGGCGTCTCGGATGCTGTGGTTTCTGTCGTCGGGCCCCTCATGGGCGCGCTCGGGGCAGCCCGCATGATCCCAGGTGTTCAAGGTCGCATGGGCTCGGTGCTCCTCGATGAAGACACGCTCTGCTGGGCGGATGCGATCACCTCGCGCGGCACCTTCTGCATTGGTGTCGTGGCGCGCGACGTGCTGCCGAATGCCCAGATGCGCGTCCTCTCAAGAGCCCTGACGCGCACGCTCGCGGATTGAATTCCGCCTCAATAGCCACGGTAGCGACGCCCAAGCTCGATGCGCACACGCATCGTGCGATCGAGCTTTGCGCGGTCTTCCGGCAGGTAGTGCTGCGGGATGAGCTGCTGGTGCACGAGCTTTCCGAGCGCGCTGAGTGAGAACGTACCGAGCAGCTTGTTGTGCATGCCAAGGTCAAGCGCGCTCCAACGCTCAAGCAGCGCTTCGTGCTGCGCCATCGCAGAGACGCCGTACTTCCTGCGACGCGAGCGAATGCGCGTGAGGGGTGAGTAGAGAAGATCAAAGGTGACATCGCGCGTCGCGCGTTGCGTGTCGCTCATCGGGAGCCACGACTGGATGCCGAGGCCGCGCGCTTCGACTGCGCTGCAGTAGGCGTTTACATCGCGATGGTTGAGGTAGGTCGCGCGGTCGCCGATGGAGAAACTTGAGTTTCCAAAGCCGTGATAGAGCGCTTCGCCGTACGAGGGATTGACCCGCACACGCGCTAGCTCAAGCAACTCGCGGCGCACATGGGCGGGCGACCGATAGAAGCGTGCGCCGAGCTCCTTCCAACCGAGCCGCTCCATCAGCGCGCGCAGCTGCGCGTCCTCCCAAGCATTGCGCGCGAAGGTTGGAAGGCCGCCGTCTTGGCCGAATGCGGGGCGACGTGGGTCATCGTGAAAGGGATAGAGAAAGAGGCTGTCGATGGCGCCGCGGCGAATGAGCCGCTCTACCTCACCGAGCGTGATCGCGAACGAGCCTGGGCTCTGATGTTCAAGCCCCGTCATCAAGTCGATGTTGATCCAACGGAAGCCTGCGTGTCGCGCACGCGCGATGGCATCGAAGGCGACGCGCACATCTTCACCGTGGTGGTGAAAGTCGTAGAGCGTGGGGTCGAGTGTCTGAACCCCGAGGTTGATGCGCTGAAAGCCCGCTTGAACGAGCGCATCGAGCTTCTCTTGGGTGGCCGTGACGGGCTTGGCCTCGACCGTGCTCATCGCAGTCTTGGGCCTTCCAAAATGAAGCAAGAGCGCGCCCAAGAAGCGCTCAAGCAGATGCAGCGGAAGCGCCGTCGGCGTGCCGCCACCGAGGAAGTAGAGCGCGTGATTCACGTGTGAGGTCAGCGCGCGGACATGCTTCATCTCGCGAATCAGGGCGTCGACGTAGCGCGCCATCAACGTCTCTTCGCGCGTCGTCTTCAGCTCGTAGTGGAAGCAATAGCGACAGCGGTACGCACAGAAGCCGAAGTGGAAGTAGAGCCCTCCGCTCTCGAAGGAGCCAATGCCATCGCCGACGAACTCGCGATCACTTGGGCAACGCTGCGCGCTCGCATCGCGCTCCAGGGCAATCGCAGGCGGGTAGGTGAGTTGGTAGTCGTGAAGCTCGGCACGCGGACGGAGCGCGGGCTCGCGTGCGTAGAGGCTCTCGAGCACAGTGAAGAGTTCGCCTTGCGTCATCGCTTGAACGTCGATCATCCGATCACCGGGAACCTTCGTTGGGCGGCAAGAGCGCGCATGGTCTGCTGCATGGAGGCACGCACCTTTGCGTCGACGTCGTCGATGGAACCGTCGTACGGATCGATGGGTGTCAGCGCGCGGATGACGACCTTGGTGGGGAGCGGCACGTAGCCTGGCAGTGGCCCAAGCCAGAGGCCCCAGGGGAGGCTGAGGGTGAGTGGAAATGCCGTGAGACGGAGCTTCTCGCGCAGGCCCAAGAGGCGCGCGATGCGCTTGCCATCCGAGAGGACGCACAGTGCCTCGTGGGCACCGATGCTGACGACGGGAACGATGGGCACGTTGGCCTCGCGTGCGAGCGCGACATAGCCCGTGCGCCCAGCGAAGATGACCTCGTGGCGACGACGAAACGAGCGACACGCGTCGTCATCCCCTCCGGGATAGACCTGCACGGCGAAGCCGCTTTGAAGTGCGTGCAGTGCTCGCTCGTGACTTGCGCGCAGCGCACCCATGCGTGTCATCCATGCGGCGAGGCGCGAAGGATACGCGTCGAACATTCCATCATGCGCAAGTGTGCATAGAGGCGTCTTGCGCGAGGCCGCGAGGTAGGCCGCAATCCACACCAGCGTGTCTGGGATCATTGCGGCGCCGCTGTGATTGCCGACGAAAAGGAGGGGCTTGTCTGGCACCTCGGAGAGGCCTGCGACGTCTGCGCGAAAGTAGCTGTGAAGCAAGCGAATCAGCGCGGGCGCGTCGCGCTGAATCGTCTCTTGATCGAAGTGGCCGCACTCTCCGGGCTTCATGGTTTCCCTCCAACATCGAACCCGTAGAACGATGCGGGCGGCCAATCGGGAAAGGTCGCGCAGAAGCGTGCGAAGCCCGTGAGGGATGCGAAGCGCGGGTCGAGGTCGAGCGCGTCGGGAAAGCGCCAGGCAAGCGCCTTCTCGGCATGAGAGACAAGGCGAGCGTGGTAGCCCGCATCGCCGACGAGACGCGAGAGTAGCGGCGACAGGCGTGACCTGCGTGACGCAACGCGCTCGGCTTCACGCGCGAGCTGCGAGAGCCCGCCGTCGTGCGAGGCGAGCAGTTGGAGGTCGTACCCAAGAAACGCGTCCTCGTGAAAGACGCTCAACAGGTGCTTTACCAACGCGGGGACAGGCGCTTGAATGCCTGTGTCGGAGACGAGCTGGCGAGGGTTGTAGAGGAGCTGAATCGGCACGCGAATCGGTACTTGTCCGAGCCAAGTGCTGCGGCTCAAACGTCGCTCGCGCTCACTCTCGCTGAGCGTCACGGGGCGCATCGCATAGCCGCCAACTTTCCACTGCCATGCGGAGGGAAGCGTCTCGATCTCGCCGCGCAGGAGGTAGGTCTTCAGGCGCAATGCGAGGTGTTGCTCAAGCCGCATGTGTTCTCACTTGGGCACGAACACTTCGAATCAGGGTGCGAATCAAATCAGGACCCAAGAAGCGACGCGCCTCGACCCCCGAGGCCTCGATGATCGCGAGCGCGTTCACGAGCGCGATGCGGGTATGGCTTGCGAGAAAGCGCGGCTCTTCGGTGCCCGGCACGAGCGCCTTGAGTTCACGGAGCCGCTGCACGTACTGCGCGTGGCCTAGCCAGCGCGCCAAGCTCTTCATCTGCATCAATGCGACGCGTGAATGATTCGGACATGTTGCAATATGATGGAGCGGTGCAAAGCCCAACGAGAGCCCAACGCCTTCTTCGTGAAGTTGCGCGGCAAGCAGGCTCACGCATGCGAGCCAGACGCCCCAGAGCTTTGTCTTTCGGAAGCGCAGGATGTCGAGCAGGTAGTGCGTCACGACGCCGCGACGAAAGACAGGATTGAGTGCGCCAAAGCCGAGGAGCCCTTCATGCGTTTGAAGGGTGAAGAAGCGACGCATGCCGTCGTTCGCGAAGTCCATCGGTCGATTGATGAAGGACATCTCCACGGTGCATTGGGCGCGCGTCAGGTAGTCGGCCTGAATCGCGGTGAGCTCTTCGCGCATGGTCGGCGTGATGCGGTGCACATCGAGGGGCTGGAGCGTGAGCCCGACCTTCTTCGCCTTCTTCTGTGCGCTCGCGATTTCTGGGGCGGGCGACTGCCGCAAGCGCTCGATGTCGACGACCCGGTCGACGCCGATGCCCGTCGCGTGAAGCCCTGATGCAGTAACGCAATTCATGAAGTCACTGCGGAGGTAGCAGAGCAGAGGCTTTCGACTCTGGGCGAGGAACAAACGGGCCATGTCGAGGCGATCCCGAGGGGCGCAGAGCGGGCCGCCGAGCGTGACGTCGATGCCGCCGACGCGCCGATAGCTCCAGCGCCCGTATGACGTGTCGAAGTGCGAGAGCCCGGACTGAAGCGTCGCGTAGGCGATCAGGTCTCCCTCGCTGAACGAACGCACGAACTCTTCGTGTCGAGACATCATCATGGGCACGAGGCTAACCGAGTTGGCGCCGCTCGAATGCTCTCGGTAGTGTCGCGCATGACTGACGCTCCGAAGTCCACGCGCGAAGTCCGAGCGATCCAAATCGCCATCGCGACTTCCATCGTTGGAAGCATCGTGAAGTTCACCGTCGGAGCCATGACGGGCAGCATGTCGATGCTCTCCTCCGGCATCGACTCACTCGGTGATCTCTTCGTCTCCATCGTCAACTTGATGGTCGTGCGCATCGCCGATCAGGCCCCCGATGAGGAGCACAACTACGGTCACGTGAAGGTCGAAGGTCTCGGTGCGATGTTCGAGGGCGGGTTCATCTTCGCGGCAGGCGCGTTCATCATCTACGAGGCCGTGCACAAGGCCCTCATCGGCGAAGAGAGTCACGACTCGTTGCTCGGGATCTTCACGATGTTGCCCATCCTGGGCATGACCTTCGCGACGGTGCTCCACCTGCGCAAGGTCGCCAAAGAGACGGGCAGCCTCATCGTCAAGACGGACGCACTTCACTACATGACGGACGTCTGGGTGAACGTCGGTGTGCTCGTGTCGCTTGTGCTCGTGCACTTCACGGGCATGCCGATCATCGACTCGATCATCTCGGCGCTGATTGGGCTCTACATGCTCTATTCGGCCACGCATGTCGTCCGCGAAGGCCTTGCGGTGGTGATGGACGAGAGCCTCGACAAAGGCACGGTGGAGAAGCTCCGCGCGATGCTCGGCGCCTGCAAAGAGATCGACTCCTTTCATGACTTCAAGACGCGCACCGGACGCATTCCACATGTCGACTTTCACGTCGTCGTCGATGGGGCGATGAGCGCGCAGGCGGTGCACGACCTCTTCCTTCAACTTGAGCGCGACATTCGCGCCCTTGTGGGCCCGAACACGAAGGTGATGCTGCATGCCGACCCGCGAGGACACTCCCCACGCGCTCAGCTTGCAGACGCCGTCGTTCGCTAAGGCGGTTGCGCGCGGGCCGTGAGAGAGTCCGCGTGTGGATGCGAGTGATTTTCTGCGGTTGGGGCTTCTCGTCTTCGTGGTGCCCCTGGTCAGTTTGTTCGTGGCGACGGCGCGTATGCGCTTTCGATTGCAGCGTCGCACGCGCATCACCGAAGAGGATGTGCCCGCCTACCAGACGGACATCGTCGCGCGTGCGGGCCAGGCCCTTGAGCAACTGGGCTTTGAGCTCATCTCCGCTGTCGAGATTGCACCGACGGAGGTGACGGAGGCCGACACGCGGAAGGTGTTTCAGCTCTACGAGGCGAGCTCATGCACATGGGCGTATTTGGGTACCTACGGCGCGATGCGCGAGGAGCCGACGCACGTGGTCTTTGAGTCATTCACGCGGGGCGAAGATGGGCTTGAGGTGCTCTTGATGACCGAGGCCGCCTGGTGGTCGCCGGGCATCTTGCCTTCGCGCCGTGTGGAGCTTGCAGGCGCGCCGCGCACCGACGATGTGCGCGAGATGTTTCGCTCTCACACCGCGGCAGTTCAAGGTCGGCAGCTTCTTGCGTTGAGCCCCGATGAAGCGCTCGCGACGGCGGAGGCCTGTCATGCAGACACCATCACGGAGGGCGAGCGCGAGGGTCGCTTCGTGCGTGAGGGCGACATCTATCGCTTCACCGTCATACAGACGCTGCGCACGGTGAGGTGGATCCGCTTCAGCTCCGGTATGCCGCAGGCCAACGCCGAGAACACGCGCTTGAGTCTTCAACAGGCGCCCGCACCTTCCGCGATTGAGGCGCAGCGCTACACGCAGCTTGAGAGCGTGCTCGCACGGTCGATGCCGCGTCCGCATGCGCTGCTTGTCTTTGTGCTGAGCGCGGCGCTCTTCCTCGCGTGGTTTGGCCTCTCAAGCCCCGATGTTGCGCTCGCCATCTTCTTCGCGGTGCTCGTTCACGAGCTTGGGCACGCGCTGGCGATGAAGGCGCTCGGCTATCGCGATGCGCGCATCTACTTTGTGCCCGGCTTCGGCGGAGCTGCGGTCGGTGAGAAGCGCGATGCGTCGATTCATCAAGAGGCGCTCGTGCTCCTTGCGGGGCCGGTGCCTGGCATCGTGATTGGATTCGGTCTCGTGGTGATGCTGCGCGTGCTGCCCGAGTCGCCTGCGCTTGAGCCGCTTGCAACCCTCGCTGCCATCTTCATCGCGATCAACGCGCTCAACCTCTTGCCGACCTTGCCCCTCGACGGCGGGCGCCTTGTGCATCGGATCATCGGCGGTCTGCACCCCATGCTCGACACGGCGTTTCGTGTGCTCTCCATCTTGCTGCTCGGCGGCCTCGCGTTCGCGCTGCGCGACGTTCTCCTCGGCATCCTCGCAGCCTCGATCGCGCTCCAAACGCCTTCCGCATACGCCGCAGCCAAGACCGAGCACGCCCTGCGCGCACGTGGTGCTTCCACATGGCCCGAGCACCAACGCATTGAGGAGACCTTTCGTTCGCTCTCGACGCGCGGCTGGGGCCCGCGTTACGCGAGCGTAAAGCAGGTGATGCTGCGCCTCGCCGCACCCGAGGCCAAAGCCTGGGAGCGCGCCGTCTGGGCGCTTGTCTACGTCGGCGTGATTGTGATGGTGCTTGTCGCAGCGGCGGTCGTGATGCTCACCGCTGCGCTTGCACCGTGAGGGTCAGACCGCGGGGGCGTCGTCGAGGTAGCCGCGCTTCTGTTGGTCACGCTCGATCGAGCGGAAGAGCGCGCCGAAGTTGCCCTCGCCAAAGCTCAGATGGTTACGCCGCTGGATGATCTCGACGAAGATGGGGCCGATCAGATTCTTCGTGAAAATCTGAAGCAAATAGCCCTCGTCATCGCCATCCACGAGCACCTGCAGGCGCTTGATCTCGGCCTTGTCTTCCATGACGTTCGGCACGCGATCAAAGACGCTCGCGTAGTACTCGTCGTCGATGTCGAGCGTCTCGATGCCGCTGCCCTCAAGGCTGCGCAGTGAGCTCAGGATGTCCTCGGTGAGGAAGGCCAAATGCTGCACGCCGGGCCCTTGATACTCCTCAAGGTATTCGTTGATCTGGCTCTTCTTGTCCGAGCCCTCGTTGATCGGAATGCAGAACGAGCCATCGGGCGAGCGCAGCGCATACGAGGTGAGCCCTGTCTTGGCGCCCTTGATGTCGAAGTAGCGCACCTCGGTGAAGCCAAAGACGTCTTTATAGAACGAGGCCCACATCTGCATCGTGCCCTTGTGCACGTTGTTCGTGAGGTGATCGACCGTGAGGAAGCCCTTCTGCGCGACGCTGACGGCGAAGGGGTGCGGCACGAAGCCGAAGTCTGCCCAACGCGTCTCTTTGGCTGGGCCCTCGACGAAGTAGATGAGGCTGTCGCCGATGCCAAAAATCGCAGGCACGGAGTCACCGTTGCGCGTCGTGAGGTCACCCTCGGCGGCATTGCGTGCACCACGCGAGACAGCAGCAGCATGCGCCTCCGAAGGAGACTTGAAGCGCCAACCCATCGCGCAGATGGAAGGCCCGTGTGTGCTCGCAAACTTCGTCGCAAACGAGCCTGCCTCGCGACGCAGCAAGAACGCGATGTCGTGCTGCACGTAGAGGTCTACGTCGCGCGTCGCGTGCTTCATCGTGCGCGAGAAACCGAAGGCGAGCAGGAGGCGGTGGAGGGCCTCGGGGTCAGGCGATGCGAGCTCGACAAAGTCGATTCCAAGAAGGCCGGTCGGGTTTGAATTCATCGTCATCTCATCACTCCGTTCTTGCGCTCAGCGCGCCATCCAGCTCTTCCAGTACTCGGCGTTCTCGACACGACCGGCCTCGGCCGTTGGGTGCAGCGGCATCTTCGTGTCGAGCATGATCGCGACCTCCTCCGTGCGCGTCGCAGCCTTCGAGCGCTCTTGCGCATTGCCTTGCGGGCCATGGTGAATGCCCTGCGGATGGAAGGTGACCATCCCCGGGGCGATGCCGACGCGGCTGAAGAATTCACCGCGGTGATAGAAGAGCACCTCGTCGAAATCGATGTTCGAGTGGAAGAACGGGACCTTCAGCGCCTCTGGGTCGCCATTCTCCAAGGGGCGCGGCGCGAAGGTGCAGATGACGGCGTTCCTCATCACGAGTGTGACGTGGGCCGTGGGTGGCAGGTGGTAGCGATCCGAGAGCACGGGTCGGATGTCGCGCACGTTGAGCTGCATCGGGCAGACGGTGCCCTTCCAGCCGACGACATCGAGCGGATTGAAGGGATAGTAGATGCGCGTGATCTCGTTCAGCCGCTGGACGCGCACTTCGAATTCACCCTCGGCATTCGGCGCCATGACGGAGCCCTCTTCGGGCGAGGGCACACGGATCACGGCTGGGTCAAAGAGCGCGTGTTGACCGAGAATCCCCTTCTCGGGGAAGCGCACCTCGGAGAAGGCCTCGATGACGAGGAGCTTCGTTGGGCTCGTCGGAAGCAGACGAAAACACGTGCCGCGCGGGATGATGATGTAGTCGCCTGTCTCGTAGGCGAGCGGCCCAAAGTCCGTCTCGAGTCGGCCTGCGCCCTCATGGAGGAAGAGCACCTCGTCGGCGTCCGCGTTGCGGAAGAAGTAGGGCATCGCGGAGGTGAGGCGCGCGACGCTCATGCGCACATCGGCGTTCTCCAGGATGCTCTTTCGGGCCGCGAGGTAGTCGCTCTCGTCGCCTCCGCCAAACGACTCGCGCACGTCATACGAGCGTGGCTTGAGCGGCCCCTCAATGCGCGACCAGCCTACGGGCGCGTGCGTTCGGTAGAGATGCGCATAGCGGCCGAAGAAGCCGTCACGGCCGTACTCCTCCTCCACGGTGCCCTCAGGAAGACCGACATGCGCCTGCAACGCGACGCGACCACGGATGTAGGGAATCTCCATGGGATCGATGTCTACGCGAACGGCTCCGCAAACAAAGCACAATGATCGAACGAACATTGTGCAGTGGGTGAACAATGTGCGGCAGCATGGGGCGATGCATGTCTCGCTCGAACACGCCCGCGCGCTCGACGCGCTTGCTCGTCACGGCACCCTGGAGGCTGCGGCGGGCGAGCTCCACAAATCGCACACGTCTGTGCTTCACGCGCTGCGTGCGATTGAGGAGCAGACCGAACTTCAGGTGCTCGATCGGCGCGGATATCGTCTGAAATTGACGAGCGCGGGGCAGCGCGTGCTGATGCACTGTCAGCGCATGCTCGCGGCCGAGGAGGAGCTCGTGCATGCCTGCCGCGAGATGAAGACAGGCTGGGAGCCCTCCCTGCGCATCGTCTTTGACGGTGTTGTCTCCAGTGCGCCTTTGCTCGAGGCCGTCGGTGCGCTGGTGAAGGAAGGGTCGGCCACGCGGATTGCGGTGAGCGGTGAGTTCTTGGGTGGCGTGGAGGAGGCGTTCGCGCGCGAGGAGGCCGACTTGATGATCACCGTGCTTCCGCCGAGACGTGAGGGCCTGGTGGGCAAGAAGCTCAAGCCGATTCGCGCGTTTCTCGTCGCGCATCGCGGTCATCCACTCGCACGTTCACGGGTGGAGTTGCCTGCGACGGAGCTCGAGCAACACGTGCTCATCACGGTGCGTGGCTCTGACCCGCGCCTGGAGCTTCCAACGCAGGGCTTGGCGCCGCGTGGTGCGATTGCTTTGGCTGACTTTGAGGCGAAGAAGCGGGCGCTCCTTGCAGGCATCGGCTTTGGCTGGCTGCCTGAGCATGTCTGCGAAAGAGAACTCGCGAAGAAGGAGCTTCGCGCGCTCGCCTTTGTGGGCGGCAACGAGCACACGTTTCATCCGCGCCTCTATCACCGCGCAGGGCACAAGCTGGGTCGCGCGGGCAAGCGCGTCGTCGATGCACTGACGTGAGCTTCAGACGTGTGCGCTCTCCGTGGCGCCCTGCGCGACAGGCTCGCCAATCATCGTTGCGATGCGCTCCTTCACGAGCTCTGCGGTGGCCACGTGCGGTGCGATGGGGGCACCGATCTCGACGCGGACCGGCGCGCGAAAGCGCTGTGGTTTCCCCGACATCGGCTCGCCGTGCGCCTTGCTGAAGAAGCTCCCGAAGAGCCCCGAGATGCCGATGGGAATGACGGGCACAGGGCGCTTCTGGACGATGCGCTCAAGGCCCGGGCGAAACGCTTGAAGGTGTCCATCGGGCGTCATGTTGCCCTCCGGAAAGATCACGACGACCTCTCCGTTGGCGAGTGCTTGATCGATGGCTTCCATGGCCGCTTCAAGGCGCGCTGGGTCTTGCTTCTTTGGCGCGATGGGGATGACGCGGCTCGCATCGAAGAAGGCGCGCAGGAGCGGGTATTGATGATGGTGTTGGTGCATCACAAAGCGCGGCTTGCGCGGAAGTGTTGCGCCGATGAAGAGCCAGTCGTGAAAGCTCACGTGGTTCGAGACGATGAGCGCGCCGCCCTCCTTCGGGATGTGCTCGGTGCCGTGCGCCTCATAGCGATAGCCAAGGTGAAGCAGGGCCTTGCCGAGGGTCTGAAGGCTCTTCATCCAGAGCGCGTAGCGAATCTCTTCGAGTGAGCTGTGCATGCCATGGCCTCAGCACCCTCTGTGCCGAGCCTGGCTTCGCGCGAAACGCGTGGGCTCCGTCTGGATCTGTGCAGCGCGCTGCATTCCGGGGCGCCTGCCTCTGTGCAGCGCGCTGCACACCTCCGATGCACAGCGTGCGAAAAGCCTTGCTGCGCATGCGATGGGCCGCTTCACGTCGCTGGCCGAGATCCTGCGATGAGGCGCTGCATGTCCTCCACATCCCTCTCGCTCCTTGCCGGCCTTGCGATGGCCCTCTCGCTCCCGCAGGTGGCGTATGCCGAGGAGGCCGAGCCCGCATCCGACGTTGAGGTCGTTGCGCGCCAAGACCTTGTGGGCCTCTTGAACCCGATGGGCGCGGAGCATCGCTTCGACCTTGGGCTTCGCTCCGAGATTGGCGATCAGGAGGACATCCTCTTTCTGCGCATTTCACCCATCGTGATCACCCATCTCACCCATCGTGATCGGAGCGCAGCGACGCTCTCGTCGCGTTGAATCAGCTCTGGGAAACCTCTTGGA
>JBILQT010000466.1:0-4327 GCA_044373065.1 Sandaracinaceae bacterium | reverse complement strand
TCGCGTTGTCCACGTGCTCGGGCCCGTGCGCGCTCAAGGTTGTCTTCGTTGTCTTGCAGCGCATCGAGCACGCGCTCTTGATCGGCCGGGAGTGAGCGCTCGGTCGTTCCTGGCGCCTCGGACTCATCCGGCTCGCCCTCTTGACCAGGCTGCTCCTCTGGCTGCTGTTCTTGATCCTGCTGCTGCTGATCTTGGTTCTGTTGATCCTGCTGCTGCTGATCTTGGTTCTGTTGATCCTGCTGCTGCTGATCTTGGTTCTGTTGATCCTGCTGCTGCTGATCTTGGTTCTGTTGATCCTGCTGCTGTTGATCTTGGTTCTGTTGATCCTGCTGCTGCTGATCTTGGTTCTGCTGATCCTGCTGCTGCTGATCTTGGTTCTCTTGCTGCTCTTGCTGGTCCTGCTGCTCTTGCTCTTCTTCCTCTTCATTCAGGCGTCGAAGGGCGAGCTCAAGGTTCCATGCAGCATCGCGGTTGCCGGGCACCTGACGCAGCGATTGGCGGAACTGCTCCGCGGCCTGGCGAAACGATTCTTGGGCCGCGCGATGGTCGTCCGTGCCCGCCGCTGCGTCGCCCTCTTGGTAGAACGAGAGCCCCGCGTCGTAGTGCGCCGCAGCGCGCATCTCGCGTGGTGCAGGAGGCTCCGTCGCGCGGAGGAAGGCCTCACGTGCAGGCCCGTGCTGCTCACCTTGGGCAAGCAATGCGAGGCCGCGGTTCAGCTGCACGCCTGGCTCACGCGGAAGCTCGCGCGCGGCTTGGTCGTACTGCGCCGAGGCACCCGCGGCATCGCCTGCGCGCAGCGCCGTGTTGCCATCACGCACATGCGCGTTCTCGCTCCGGAACCACTCCCAGGCGAGCGCATGTGAGGGCGCCATCATCGGTGCGATCACCAGGGTGATCGCGAGCGCCAAAGCCCATCGACTTGTCGTGTGCATGGTCATTCTTTCCCGCTAGCCGCGAGGTCGGCGGCTTTCGTCACGCGCTTGCGACGACGCCAAGCGCCGATCCACGCGTCCGGCAAGAGTGCTTCGAGGATGAGAAGAAGAAACGCGGGCACGAGGAAAAGCGCGTAGCGACCCTCCTGCACCGAGACGCGGCGGGTGCGCTGCTCGTCCTGATGCATGCGTCGCATGTCCTGACGAATCTGGTCGATGCCAACAGCCCCGCGACCTGCTGCGTAATAGCGACCTCCCGTGATCTCGGCGATCTCTTGCAGCTGTCGCTCGGCCTCTTCGGTGAGCGAGGTGTGCACGATGTTGCCCTGATCATCGCGCTGGTAGCCCGTCCATGTTCCGTCGGGCGCGAAGGTGGGAATCGGCTCGCCCGTCGAGGTGCCAATGCCGACCGTGTAGACGCGAATGCCAGCCTCCGCGAGCTCACGCGCCACCGCAACTGGGTCGCCCTCGTGGTCCTCGCCATCCGTCATCAAGATGATGATGCGCGAGCGCTGCTCATCCGGATTTGCCTCAGCGGCCTCACGTGCATGTCGCGTCATCGCGCGGTCGAGCACACGGTGGCTCGTCTCAAGCGCGCGTCCAATCGCAGTACCGCCCACGGGCATGTCGTAGGGGCCGAGGTCGCGGAAGAAGAGCGAGATGGCGGCGTAGTCGACCGTCATCGGGAACTCGATCGTCTCACCTGCGAAGGCAACGACACCGACGCGGTCTCCATCCAACTCCTGAACGAAGCGAATGACCTCGGCCTTCGCACGCTCGATGCGGCTCGGGCGCACGTCACGCGCGAGCATCGACTTCGAGAAATCGAGCGCGACCACGACGTCAATTCCGCGGCGACGAAGGATGCGCGTGCGGCTTCCGTATTGCGGGCCCGCCATCGCGACGACGAGCAGCAAAAGGCCCAGCGTGAAGATGGCTGCGCGCGCTGCCCGGAACCTTCGCGCATCGCCGACGATGAGCGACTGCACGGCCTCATCGCGACCGAAGCGCTTGCTCGCTCGGCCTCGCCACCACATCGCCGCGAAGGGCAACGCGGCCGCTGCGAGCACGACGAAGAGGAGCCAGAGAATCTCTGGATGTTGAAAGGTCATGGCCACCTCCGGAGGTAGAGCGAGGTGATGAGCAACTCCAAGCAGAGCAGCGCAAACGCGGGCCAGACAAAGGCGGGGAAGAGGTCGCCGTAGACGCGCCCTTGGTCTTCGATCTCACTGCGCTCAAGCGAGTCGAGGATCGAGTGGAAGCTCCGCTCCAGGCTCTGACGGTCGCCAACGACGTAGGCCTCGCCACCCGTGCGCTCGGCGATGTTGCGCATGAGCTCGGGGTTGATCGGGAACTCCGCGCGGTCCCAGATCGGACGGCCCGTTTGGTCCGCGCCGTTCTGCACCATCGCCTCATCGCTCTGGCCCATGAGGACGGTGTAGACCTTCACTTCCATGTTCGCGGCGAACTCTGCGGCCTGCTCCGGCGCGATGTTGCCCGAGTTCGAGTCGCCATCCGTGAGCAGGATGATCACGCGGCTCTCCGCACGCGATTGACGAAGACGATTCAGTGAGACGCCGAGCGCGTTACCGATGGCTGTCCCGGCGCCGTCGATGTTGCCCAACTCCATCTCGGCGATGACGCCGCGGAGCGCATCTTTGTCGGTCGTGAGCGGGAGCAGCGTGTAGGCGTCCGCACCGAAGACGACGGCGCCAATGCGATCATTCGGGCGACGCCGCACGAACTCATCGACGACGGCCTGCATCGCGCGGAATCTGTCCGGATGGATGTCGCTCGCTTGCATCGAGAGCGAGCAGTCGAGGGCGAGCACGATGTCGATGCCTTCGACCTCGGCATCCTCACGCGCGTGAATCGACTGCGGGCCCATCAGTGCGACCGAGAGCAAGAGCGCTGCAACGATGCGCGCGCCCACGGTCGCGGGTGCAATCCACTGGCGCATCTTCGGCCGCGCAATCGCGGCGAGGTCTTTGGCGCGTGAGACTTGAATGCGCGGCGTCGCATCGCGAAGGAGCACGCGCGCAAGCCAGACGAGTGGGGCCGAGAGCAAGAGCAGCGCGGCCCAGGGGCGCTCAAAGCGGAAGCTCTCGGGTGCCAGCGGCACCTCGAACACCGACTCAATCGCCCAGGCGCAGACGTAGAGAATCGGCACGAGCAACACGAGCGCCCAGCCAAGCCCAAGGAGGATGTCCTGCCAGCGCTTCACGTGGCACCTCCGTCAAATCCAGGCTGCGTCGAGCGCGCAAGCAACTCCGACTCCTGTGCGTCCGTGATGTCGCGGTGCGTGAGCACGACGCGCTTCTTTGTGGTGTTGAGTGAGACGATGCGGAAGGCGCGGCGGGTTCCAACCAAGGCATCGCTCGCGAGCGTTCCGAGCTGCGCCTCGGGAAGCACGCCGTGCACGCCCACACCAAGGCGCACGAGGTAGCCCTCCTCACGCAGCGCGATGACCTGACCGACGACCAGCGCGTCGTTCTCCACTGCAGCATCCAGCGCATCCCAGACGGACGTCTCTGTGCTCTCCGCGGCCTCATCATCCGCGGGTGGCGGAGGCGGCACAGGCGTGACCGGAATGCTGCGTGAGAGCTCGACTGCCGCAGGCACATCGGGGAGCGCCGGGATGCCCGCGTCGATGTCGTCGTAGTTCGGCGGAGGCGGTGGGTTCGTCGTGGGGACAGACGCTTCCGGCTCAGCAGCCCTCGCCGACGTGTCGGTTCCCATCATCTTCGTCGTCGCCATCGTCGTCGTGACGGAAGCCTTCGTACGCTCCATCGGCGCGTTCGCTGCGGGTGCCGGTGCTGCCACTGCAACCGGGCCGTGCATCGTGCGCTGCACGAGTCGCTCCGACTGCGAGAGGATGCGCTCGCAGTCCTCCGCGCTCGGCTGGAACTTGGCGAACTTCACCAAGTCGGAGTCGCCGAGGAGCGTTTGAATCTCAGGCAACGTCACGCCCGTGAGGTGCTGTGTTCGCAGGTGCGCGATGACCTCATCCGAGGTGCTCTCGAGACCATTGAAGTCGAAGCGACGACCGAAATATTCGCGCAGTGCATCGGAGGCCGCATCGACCACGCGGCTCTGCGTTCCGTCGGCCAACGCCGCCGTCAGATCGATGCGCGCCGCACGCAGCTTCGCCATCGCAATCTCCCAAGCCGGACGCGGTGGTGGCGGCGGTGGAAGCACCTTCGGGCGGTTCCTCAGCCAGCGCGCGACAAGCCAGGTGATGAGCGCCGTGAGCGCCATCAGGCCAATCGCGCCGCCGATCCACGCGAGGGTGTAGTCGTCCTCCATCACCACGACGGGTTCCGTCGCGGGGCGTGGCTGCGCATCGGGCTCATTCGCGAGCAGCGACTCGACGTGCACCGTGCGTGCATCCGTCT
>JBILQT010000465.1:0-4409 GCA_044373065.1 Sandaracinaceae bacterium | reverse complement strand
ACGGTCATACCGAAATCGAGCTCGCGTGCGCGATGAATTTTGCGGACCACTTCCTCGCTCGTGCCATCGATGTGGCGCACATCGGCTGTGTGGCAGAAGGTGCAATGCTCGTTGCAGCCATAGCCCACCTTGATCAGCGCTTTCCTTCTGCGGGAAGGCGATTGCGCGCTGGGCAGCGAGCGTGGCTTCTTTCCCGGGAGGGAAACCAGCGACTTACTCACGAAGAGCCCTTGGGTGCGCCGAGCTCGACGGCACGATGCACTGCATGGAGGTCGCTCATCTCCTCGATCAGCATCGCGCCAATGCGCGTGGGCCGCGCGTGCTCACGCAATGTCTGAAGGCCCTCCTCATTCTTCTGAATCACGTCGCGCAGGCGATCACGCACATGATTGCTACCTGATTTCCATATGCGCAAAAACAGCTCGGCCACAGGCACGAAGGCATGCACCGCGAGCAGCACGCCCCAGAGCGGACGCAGGTCGGGGCGCACCGGTGAGCGCACGAGCGTTCCTTGCGCGTTCTCCAGCAAGGGGTCGTGGTGCGAGGCGAGGTTCGCTTTGTTGTGTTGGAACTCGTGCACCAGGGCCTCAGCGAGCGTGTGCACATTGGGATGGAGCGTCAGGTAGCAAGCGCCGACGTACTCGCGGTACGAGGCCGAGACATGCTTCTCCGCGTGGTAGCCGACGGGGATTGTAAGCAGTGAGAGCAGGCGCATCTCGCTGACCACCCCGGGCAAATGCGCTTCGAGGATGCTGAGCGCATCACCCAATGCCTGCGTCCATTCCGTCAGCGCGTGATCGCCCAGCGAGAGCGCGTTGCCGTCTTTGTCCGGATGCGCTTCGACCATGGCGAGCGGGTTCGGATCATCGAGCGCGAGGAGGATCTCCCCTTCCGCATTCTTGTCGCGCAGCGTGTGGAACGTCGTCGTGACTGTGAGACGCGGATCACGCGCTTCGAACAGCGCCTCACGTGCGAGCAAGAGGGAGCGCAGAGGGCCACCTCCTTGGAGTTCAAGGCTCTTCGCCGAGAGCGTCACGCGCACGCCTTGGGGCCAGGTGAGCGAGAGACGAAGTGGCAGGCTGATCACCTGCTGACCACGCATGACAAAACGCTTCTTCAAGAGCCCCCGATGGGCCAACTCAAACATCCATGCATCGCCTGCGAGGGCAAAGCGATCGCTGCGCGCGAGCACGGCTGCGGCTGGGTCCATCAAGACATCCGCAGCGGCTTCTTTCCCGCTAGGGAAACCAGCGACACCGGTGGAGCTTCGTGCGAGCTCTGCGAGGGCACTTGCGACTTCGATGTCGCCAGCGGCGGCATGCGCCTTGAGCAGCCGAAAGGCCTCGGCGCGACGAAGCGCGATCAGACGTGCATGCGACGCATCCGGAAGAAGCAGGCCCGAGCTCTCACTCGGCGACTGCACCAACTGCCCCCTCGGCCGCAAGCACCGGCTGCATCACGCCGTAGCCATGCGCGCGCACGTAGTTGATATGCATGCCGGAGCAGCTCGCGGTGTGCATGCATTGCTTGCAGCGCAAGGCTTTGGTCATGTAGCCCGACTCGATGTGACGCCTCGTGAAACGGAACACTTCGAGGCCACCTTCGGGCGCGAGCATCGAGGCATCGAGTGTGGGTGGCTCCTGCCGTGGCGCATGCGGAAGCACGCACGCGGGCACGCCGATCACCGGCACCTCATGCGTGAACTTGGTGAAGAAGGCGCGCAGATCGACATCACGCGCAGCCGACTCTGTGAGGCGCTCATGGGTGTGCTGCCTCAGCACAAGACGCGGGCTCGGCACTTCCAGCGCATGAAGCCATGCCTCGTTCTCTTGGGTGAGTGCGAGCACGACCTCAAACGTGCCCTCATGGGCGAGCAGTGCATCGGCCTCGTGCGCTGTCTGCACATGCACAGCGATCACACGACGACCCTCGAGTTGATCGTTCTTCAGCGCCGCGAAGAGGCCCGTGAGGCTCCCCAACTCGAGCTCAAGCTCCGTCAATGCGGGCTGCCCTGCGATCACCTCTTGGGCACGCGCGAGGCTTGGCGCGACGATCCATCCGCGGGTGATCGAAGCATCCTGGATGCGCTGATCGAGTGAGCGCGGCGCGGCCTTCTTGGCCTCCACGCCATTGAGCACACGCAGTGAGCGCTGCGGCTTCTTCGCAAGTGCTGGATCGGCGATCGCAATGTCTTGCGCTTGCTCCTCTTCACCGAAGTGGATCGCGCGCTTGGCACTCGCAGGGTCTCCACCAAAGACCGCAACGCGATTTCGCTCCGCTTCGGTGTCGATGCGCACGCGCGCAATCGCATTCGCTGCAAGGCGATCGCGCTCGTCATAGAGCGAGTTGCAGAGCTGCTCGAGGTAGCAGTAGCGACAGCGCCCCTCCTTCTCGCGACAGTCGAGATCGTCGCCCGTGCTCAGCAGCCGCGCGAACTCTTCTTTGCGTCCGCGGACTTCATCGTTGAGCTTGTACGGGTCTTGGATGAGGTGTTCAAAACCTTCGAGATGCGCGGGCGGAAATCGGTTGAGCCAGATGTGAAGGCCGGGGCGCTTCGTGTACTCAAAGGCCGCGCGCAGATAGGGCTGCATCTCCTCGAGATCGTAGAAGAGCGTGGTGCGCCCCTCGGTGAATGCGCGACCAAAGGGCACCACCTGGAGCAGATCGAATTCGTGCACGCCCCAGCCGATGAAGAGGTCGAGCATGTCCTTGAGATGCTTCACGTTCGCGCGGTTGATGACGATGTCGACGTTGACGATCGGTCGCCCCGTGCGCTCACGCGTTTCGAGCGCACGACGAAGCCCCGCGCTCTCTTGCTCCCATGCGCCCTGCACACCGACGAGGGCATCGTGGATGCGCGCATTGGGGCCATGCAGTGAGAAGGTGATCTCATCGAGGCCGGCCTGAATGCAACGGTCGACGAAGTCTTGATATTGAAAGAGTCGACCGTTCGTGACGGTCTGAATTTTCGTGTAGCCGGCGCGCTTTCCGAGCTTGATGAAGTCGACGTAGTTCGGATGAATCGTCGGCTCACCGCCCGAGAGAATCAGCCTTGTCGCGCCGGCCGCGCGGCCCTCCAGGATCTGCGTCTTGACCTCCTCTCTGTCGCGCATGCGGCCATCGTGCGTGTCGGAGTCGAGACAGAAGATGCAGCGGTTGTTGCACTCGAATGTGAGGCGCACCCAGTTGCGTTTCTCGTGCGCCGCCTCTTCGTGCGAGACCACCTTCTCATGCGTGTCGGTTGCGGGGGTGGTGACGACGAGTGCGCTCATGCATCCGAGGGTACTCCGAGCGCGCCTGCGGTTGAAAGCTCGCTAAACCAAGGACTTTCAGCGATGCTCAGGGTCGATGCCCGATGCCTCAGTGCGCACTTTGGTGGTTCATCCGCCGACAACCATCGCGCGGGATTTCATCGACTATCCCTACTTCTCGGACCTCGGCGCGGTGCAGCTCGCGGCCTCCCTTCGCGCAGAGGGAAATGACGTTGCGCTCATCGATGCGTTCGCGCTCTCGGGCAGCACGCTGCAATGGCGTCCAGACGCTCGCGCCCATCTCGGCGCACCCGTCGCGGATCTTCTAGCGATCGCGAAAAGCCTTCAATCGCAAGGTCATTTCGCATCGATCGTCGTGGCCTACACGCCCTTTCATCGCCCCCCGCATCGCTGCGATGTGCTCGGTGAAGTGCTCGCGGGGCTCAAGCTTCTCGCACCCGATGCACAGCTCATCCTCGCGGACTGTCATCAATCTGGTCAGCACTATGTCGAGGTGGCGGGTGAGGCCGTGCTCGCCTCGTATCCGGAGGTCAGCGCGTATGTGAAGTACGAGGCCGAAGTCACCGTGCCGAGGCTGCTCTTGGCGCCCGCGCATGGGGTGCATCGTGGCGACTCGCCGCGTCTCGATGCGCTTCCGATCCCGGCTTGGGATCTCGTGGACCTCGACGCGTACTTTCGCTTTCAAGCGCGCGTGGTCACAAACCTTGGGCGCGTCGCATGGTCGTTCCCGATTGAGCCACGCACGATCCCGGTGATCACCTCACGCGGTTGCCCCTTCTCCTGCGTGCACTGCAGCTCGAACCCCGAGCGCTTGCCGGGCGAGGTGAAGAAGCAAAGGCGTCCTACGCCGGAGCGCTTGGGCGTGATGCTGCGTGAGCTGAAGGAGTCGACGCGCGCCAAAAAGCTCTTCGTGCTCGATGAGCTGATCAACGTGAACGAGCGCCATTTCGAGGCCTTTCTCGATGCAACGGAGACGCTCGACCTGCGCTTCGATGTGCCCAACGGCATGCGCGCGGACTACCTCTTCCGTACGCACTTGATGCGCATGCACGGGCGCGTGACGACGGTGAGTGTGAGTGCCGAGAGCGGCAGCAAGCGCGTCGTGGCCGAGGTGGTGAAGAAGCAGCTCAACCTCGA
>JBILQT010000464.1:0-4410 GCA_044373065.1 Sandaracinaceae bacterium | reverse complement strand
CAGCACTTTGATGGCGACCGGCCTGCGCAAGCGCTCGTCCAGAGCGCACCACACCTCGCCCATGCCGCCGCGCCCGAGTGGTGTTTCCAATCGATAGCGTTCTCGAAACAGTGCTCCGGGTTCGAGCCTCGGGATGGCCATACGCAGAGGCTAACGCACTCACCGATGCGTCTGTTGTGCTGCCCGAGGCGACTGCTGCGCGACGGAGTCGCAGACCGCGTGAGCGACCGAGCAAGCGACAGCGACAGCGACCGAGCAAGCCACCGAAACCCAAGCCACCAAGTCACGCCGATCGACGTCACACCAAGAACCTCGAAACGGACCGGGTCGCAAGGAGATAGGCCAGCAGGTCGGCACGCAACGCCACCTCAGCCATCGCTGTCGCAAGCAGCAGAGGGACCGCCACACCGAGGCTCAGCCAGCCAGCTGAACCCCGATCAAGTTCTCTGGCGCAGACGAACCAAGCGACGTGACAGATCGAAAGCGGCGGGGTTCCAAGGGGTCGTCCGCAAACGACCCCTTGGGCCCGTCCGGCGAGGACAAGAGCTATCGAAAATCGAAGCCCCAAAGCAGCACGCGAGCGCCAGCGACAGAGCCAGAGCCAGAGCAAGCGACAGCGACGGAGTCCGACACAGAGCGAGCGAGAGCGACGGAGCAAGCGACAGCCTCCGAAACCGAAGCCACCAAGTCAGCGACGCACAACCCATCCACCACGCGCGTCCCGGCCTAGCGAATGCCTCGTCGGCTATACTAGGCCGCATGTCTCACGTACGAGGTCGCGTCATCGGAGGTCGGCTCATCGTGGACGAGCCCAGCCAACTTCCAGAGGGTGAAGTCAGCCTCGTTGTCGTGAGTGAGGAGGAATGGCCGAAGGAACTCGATGCCGAGTTGGCCTCGCGTGCGGACGACGTGGAGGCCGGGCGCTTCCACTCGCTGGAGGAAGTTCTCAAGTTGCTGCGCACTGGCGGATGAAGGTCGTCTTCGCGACTGGCGCGCTCGACGACATCGTCGAAGCGCAAACGTGGTGGGTGGCCAACCGGCATGACGCTGCCGGATTGATGTCGGAGGAGTTGACGGCTGCGTTCGATGAGCTGCCAGAGGTGGCGGAGTCGCTACCGCGCTTTCGCCGCGTCGGATTGCGCGATATCCGCCGCCACTTCCTTCCTCGTGTCCACAGGCACATCTACTTTCACATCTCGACAGACGGGAACGTGGTCGTGCTGGCCGTGTGGGGTGCAGTGCGGGGACTGCTCCCGAGGTTGCGAAAGCGAGCCGACCCCTGAGCGACGCGGGGCACGCGCCGACGGGCTTTCGCACCGCAGAGTCTCCGTAGCGATCGGCGACACCACGAGTCAGACGACTCAATCAAACGCCGCGATGAACAACCCATCCGTCACGCGCGTCCCGCAAACATCGACGATGGGGTCCGCGATGCCAGCCGCGTAGGTGCGACCTGACTCACCCATGGTGAACCACATAGCGCCCGAGCGACCCGCACCGTCAGGGTTCTCAATCTGCCACCAGCGACGTGGCGTGCCGTCCGCGAGCGAGAAGTCGACAAAGACATCTCGCGTGCCCGCGCCGAACTCAAGACCCAGTGCACCGAGCATGGCGCTCGGTGTGTCTTCGGCGCGAATCATCGCTACGACGCGACCTGCACGCTCCTCCACGCCCCAACCATTCAAGAAGAACGCCCACGGTTCGTAGTCGTGTGTCCAGCGGAGGTTGCCGTCGGCACTCCAGCGTGCGGGCCAGCTGCCGAGGGTCATGAGCGAGCCGTCACTCAGCGCTCGAAGTCGCATCGCGAATGCCTCTCGATCGACCCGCGCCTCGGGCACACCCGTGACGCTTCCATCTTCGTGGATGAGGCGACGCATCGAGCGCACGTCTTGGCAGACGCCGTTGAAGCAAAGCGGTCCAGGTGCGCCCATCAAGAGCGCGCCGTCCGGGGTGCTCGTCATCGGAATCTGACCACTGCTCGCCATCGGTATCGGACTGTCGAACTCGGCGACGCCGCGCCATCCATCAGGACGAATCGCGAGGACGAAGCCGGTGCCTCGCGGCAGCACGCGCATCGCCTCCCCTGGGAACGCAAACTCACCGCCGACGGTCATCGACCAGACGAGCGTGCCACCGATGAACGCCGCCTCAGGTCCGCGGAACTCCTCCGCGCGGAAAGCACCGAAGTCGCGAAGTGCCTCGCCCGTACGCCCATCGAGCTCCACAAGGCTCGTCATCCCGTCGGAATCGGTCGCAGCGCTGAGGATGCGACCCTCCGTCGAAGTCAGCACGACCTCACGCGCGCTCGGCCGTACCTGCAAGCGGTTCTCGCGGTCGAGGCCCATGAGATAGCCGCCCCCGGGGTAGCTGACGCCCTCAAGGGTGAACGTGTTGGCGTTGAAGAACGAGATGAGGACGTTCTCGTCGCGATCGGTCGCGATGCTGGTCACCAAGCCGAGCCCTACCGGGTTCACTGGGATGGCCCGCAGCCAAGCGAGTTCGCAGCGCTCTGGCAAGAGCCCCGGCGTCATCGGCGCATCGCTCTGGCGCGCATCCAGCACGGCTGCCCCCGCGTCTGGATCCCCACGACCGCCCGTGTCGTAGCAACCCGCCGCGAAGCTGAACCCAACACAAACCGGCACCACCCATCGACTCGACTTCATATGTACGCCTCGTTCGCGAGCATCCCGTGCGCTCCGCGCGCGATTCGACGGGACACGCGCCGATGCATTCAGACACCCGCGACGATTTGGAATGCGACACGCTCCACCGATGAGCGCGCACTACGCCGAGCGCCCCGGAACCCACCGCGCAGTCGCTGCCGTCTGGATGTCGTCCACAGCGCAAACCTCCTCCGCGCTCGTCGCGGCCGACGGCTGCTTTGACCTCATCGTTCGCGCGAATGACCGCGACATCTCGGCCTTCATCTACCGCCCCGTGCCGCACGCACATCACGCCCTCGCAGAGGCCGGAGACAGGTTCATCGGCGTGCGCTTGCAGCCCGGGTGGGGCGCCGCCCTCTTGGCCCACGCCGACCTCCTCGAGACCGTCGAGCGACGCGCGATCGAGGATGCAAGCGCGCTCGAATCCCTCGTCGCCCGCGCCGTCGACGCACACAAGAAGCAGCCCGACATCGTCGGTGCGTTCATCGAGGAAGCACGCGCCGCAGCCGGCACGCTGCGCCTCACCGCGCGCACCTCCACCACGCACGAGCGCGAGCTTCAGCGCGCATGCCAGACGTGGCTCGGCATGACCCCCAAAGCCTTCCTCCGCATCGAGCGCATCTGGGCCGCGCGCAACGCGATTCAACGCGGCATCCCCCTCGCCATCGTCGCCGCCGAGTTCGGCTACGCAGACCAAGCGCACCTCACGCGCGAGGCGAGACACCTCCTTGGCATGACACCCCGCGAGCTCGGCGCTGCCGGAAATCTTCAAGACGTCTCAGCACCGCGTCGCTAAGCCTCGCAAGCACTTCTCAATGGAGCCCAGCATGACGCCCCCCAAACTCGCCTACGTGATCCTCTACGTCCCCGACGTCGCCCAAGCCGTCGCCTTCTACGAGCGCGCCTTCGGCCTCACACCACGCTTCGTGCACGAGTCCGGCACCTACGCCGAGATGGAGACCGGCGCGACGGCACTCGCCTTCGCCGACGAAACCTCGACCCCCAACCACGGCGCCTTCCTCCCCAACCGCGCCGACCAGAAAGCCGCCGGCGCAGAGGTCGGCTTGGTCGTCGACAACGTCCGCGCAGCCTACGAGCAAGCCCTCGCCCAAGGCGCCAAACCCTGCATCGCCCCCGAACAGAAACCCTGGGGCCAGACCGTCTCCTACGTCCACGACCTCAACGGATTCCTAGTCGAGCTCTGCAGCGCAGTGCAGCACTGAGCGACCTGCGACTGAGACGGAGCAAGCGACAGCGACGGATCGGCTACCGAAACCAAAGCCACCAAGTCCCGCCCACCGAGTTCCAACCAACCCCGAAACGGACCGGGTCGCTAGGAGATACGCCCGCAGGTCGGCACGAAACGCGAGCCAGCCATCGCTGCCGCAAGCAGCAGAGGGACCATCGAACCGAGGCTCAGCAACCCAGCGGAAACACGATCAAGTTCTCTGGCGCAGACGCATCCAGCGACGTGACAGATCGAAAGCGGCGGGGTTCCAAGGGGTCGTCCGCAAACGACCCCTTGGGCCCGTCCGGCGAGGACAAGAGCTCTCCAAAAATCGAAGCCCCACAGCAGCAAGCCAGCGACAGCAAGAAGCCAGTCCGAGACAGCGACGGAGCCCGAGGCAGAGACCGAGCAAGCGACAGCGACGGACCAAGGCAGCCACCGAACCCAAAGCCACCAAGTCCCGCCAGTCGACGTCACACCAACCTCGAAACGGACCGGGTCGCAAGGAGATACGCGGGC
>JBILQT010000463.1:0-4427 GCA_044373065.1 Sandaracinaceae bacterium | reverse complement strand
GGCCGAGGAGACACCTTCCAGAACTCGCGCCAACTCGCGATGCTCACCGGAACCGTGGATGGCGCGGGAGCCCCGATCGCCTTCATGGGCACGGCCAGCTCTGTCGCCTCGAACGTCATCGACGCCATCACACGCATCGCAGGCACCACACGCCAGGACATCACGACACGCGTCGACCCCAACCTCGCTGAGACCCGCATTGCAGCGCCGAACAACACAGCCTCGTTCATCGATGCCGTCGTCCCAGTGCGTGGCATACCCGACGCTCCAACGGGCTTCGATCGCCTGGACATGACGACCTTCTACAACGTCTCGCCTGACGCGCGCGTCACCTTCCGTGTCGACTTCAACAACGACTTCCAGTCAGGCACGGATGTCGCGCAGGTCTTCACGACCACCATCGTCGTGCTCGGCCGCGCAGGTGCAGAAGTGGACCGTCGCGAGGTCTACATCGTCGTCCCGCGCGAAGGCGGCGGCGGGCCGATCATCTGATCGCAGAACGTCAGGCGGGGTGCGGCGTGGTCGGCGGCTTTGGAGGGAACACGAGCGAGACAATCGTTCCCTCGCCGAACACGCTGTCGATGCTCAGCTTGCAGTTGGTGTCAGCCGCCATGCGCCTGGCCAAGTAGAGGCCGAGCCCAGAGCCTCCCTCCTTCGTCGTCCGGAAGGGGCTGAACAGCCCCTCAAGCTCGTTGGGCGTCATGCCGCGGCCATCGTCGGCGACCGTTAAGCAGCGCTCCGCTGCGTCGAACTGAAATTCGATCACGCCGCCTCCCTGAAGGCGGGCTTCGATCGAGTTTTTGACGACGTTCAACAGGATCTGATGAACGAGCTGCGCGTCTGCGAAAACACGCGTGCTCGGGTCCACGCGACTGCGCCATGCGAGTCCGTGCTCGTGGAGCAAAGGCCGTACGAGCGTGTGAACGTTCTCGATCTCGAGTGCGAGCTCGAACCATTCTGGCGTCGCGACTTCGAACGCATTCAACGCGCGCAGCCCCTTCAGCAGGTGCTCAATTCGTCCAAGCTCGCGCTGCATGGCGGCGAGGTAGTAGTCCAAACGTTCGTGCGGGAGCGTTGGGAGCTGCTTTCGCAGGAAGAAGATGGCAGCCTTCAGCGAGTTGATCGGGTTCCCCAGCTCATGGCGAAGTCCGGCAAACATGAACGCTGCGCTCTGCGCATTCGCCGTGCTTTGGGTGAGCGTGTAGAGGTGCTGCTCCTCCGTCACGTCCCGTTGAATCCCAACAAAGAGCCGCCGTCCCTCCACCTCAATGGGCTTGATGTACCACTGGTTCAGAAAGGGCGTGCCGTCCTTCCGGTAGTTGATTGCACGTCCGCGGAAGGGTTGGCCGTTGCTCAAACATCGACGGAGCTCGTCGAGCGTGGCCCTGTCGGTTCGTGGCCCTTGAAGGAAGCGCGGGTTGCGTCCCTGGACCTCTTCGAAACTGTAGCCAGTCAGCTTCTCAAAGGCGCGGTTGGCGAAGAGGATGCGTGGGCCAGGCTCGTCAACCACGTCGTCGGTGACGATGAAGCTCTCTTCCATGGCTTCAAAGAGCTGCTGTACGAAGACCGGAGAGCGATGCATCGCTCTAGAGTACAGACGTATTCGCAAATCGAGAATGAGCGGATCAATTTGATCTGGCGAAGCTCATTTTGATCGGGTGAGCGAGACCCAGTACTGCACTTTTGATGGAAAATGCGGGTGGTTAGGGATGGCACGCCGCGCGCAAAGAGTGGGGGCATGCCTACACCACTCGTCCTCCTTGTTGAAGACGAAGACTTCTTTCGGGAAGTCGCCATGGAGGACTTGCGACGCAGTCTTCCGCATGTGCGTGTGCAGGGCGCGCGCAATGGGCGGGAAGCGGTGGAGATGATTGACGAAGAGGCGCCGTCGGTGCTGATCACCGATCTTCAGATGCCAATCCTCGATGGCTTCGCTGTGCTTTTGTTCGTCTCGAAGCAGCAGGTCGTCATCCCCTCGATCGTGATGTCCGCGCATTTCTCGACCGACTCGGAGCAGCGTGCGGAAGCCGCTGGCGCGATGGTGCTGCTGGAGAAGCCAGTCGACATCCAACAGATGACGTCGCATGTGCGGGCGCTGCTCGACGCAAGGAGTTCGGGCTTTGTGGAGGGTGTGACGTTGCCAGGCTTCGTGCAGCTGGTTCAGATCGAGCGGCAGAACGTCACGCTGCGCGTGGAGACCTCCAGCGAGGCGGGCCTGCTTCACTTCACCAACGGCGAACTCACCGACGCGTGGGATGGCCGACAAGCGGGTGACCTCGCCGCGATGCGCATCTTTGGTTGGTCGTCCGTTCGCATCGACATGCTGACTCCCCGCATCTCGAATCGCACCACGGTCACGCTGCCTGCAACGCACCTCATCATGGAGAGCATTCGCTTGAGCGATGAGGAGGGCCGCGAGTCGCCTGTCACACCGCCTGAAGGCAGACGACGCGGGCGAACAACCGCGCGGGAATTTCTCGCTGAGCATCTCGATGACTCCGACGCCTCCACCTTCCCACGCGATCGCTCTTCGGTGCGGTTGCCCCCGCGCCCTCGCAGGCCGCCCACGAAAACCGTTCGTCCCCCAAGCGAACCAACCCCAACGACAACCCAGACCGCTGAAACGACGAGACCAACTATGAGCAACACCATCCAAGCAGCCCTTGAAAACATCATGAAGATCGACGGAACGATCGGCACTTGCCTGTGCGATTGGACGAGCGGCCTCACGCTCGGTTTCCTTGGCGGCCAAGGCCGCATCAACATCGAACTCGCTGGCTCACTCAACTGCCAGGTTGTGCGCGCAAAGATGGAAGCGATGGGCGCGCTAGGGATCAAAGGGTCGATCGAAGACATCCTCATCTCGCTCGATGACCAATACCACCTCATTCGCCCCCTGAAGAAGGCGCCGACCGTCTTCCTCTATGTCGCGATTGACCGCGTAAAAGGAAATCTCGGGCTTGCGCGCATGAAGCTTCAGCAGATTGAAGCCAGCATCGAGGTATGATCACTCAACGTGCGCGGAACTGTCCTCATCGCAGAAGATGACGCGTTGTTTCGAGACGTCCTCGTTGACTCATTGAGCGATGAGTTTGACGTCACAACCGTCGCGTCGTTGAGCGAGCTTCGCGGGGTCCATCAGCGCTTCGATGCGGTGCTGATGGACGATCATCTCGGCGACGGATGGACAACCGATCACCTCGGCGCCATTCGCGATGCCACAGGTGGAGCGCGCATTGTTCTCTGCACGGCGGGCGTGCGAACCGAGAGCGCCGACATGGCGATTCAACACGGCATCCAGAGCTTTCTCGTGAAGCCAGTGACGGTCGCCGAGGTGCGTCTCGGCTTGCAACGCGCGGTGGAGGCAAGTCGGCTCGCGACGCTGATGAGAGCGGTTGCCGCCGACGATGCGAAGGACGACGACTCTCTTCCAGCGGAACTTCAAGGCGCATTTCAACGGGCTGCGAAGAGCCAAGTGTGCGTTCTCCTGGAGGGCGAAACGGGCGTCGGAAAGACACACCTCGCGCGCCAAATTCATGTTTGGTCTACGCGACACGCGCGGCCTTTCGTGCACCTCAACTGCGCTGCGATTCCAGAGAGTTTGGCGGACGTTGAACTCTTTGGTGCCGAACGCGGTGCGTACACAGGCGCGGTTCAGGCGCGTGCGGGAAGTTTCGAACTCGCTTCGGGCGGAACGCTCTTCCTCGATGAAATCGGTGAACTGTCGCTCGCGCTGCAGGCGAAAATTCTCACCGTGCTCGAGGAGCGCCATCTGCGTCGCGTCGGTGGTACCGCCCTTCGACCGATCGATGTTCGCCTGGTGGTTGCGACCAACCGAGACCTCAACGACCAAGTGCGGCGCGGTCTGTTTCGTGAAGACCTTCTCTATCGAATCAACGTCTTTCCGCTGCGTGTGCCGAGCTTGCGAGAGACGTCGGGGCGCCTTGCTGTGTTGATCGCTGCGCTGCTGCGCCGGATCGCCTCCGGCCCTGTCGATCTCGCTCCGGGCGAGTTGGAACGCCTTCAGGCGCACACATGGCCGGGCAATGTGCGTGAGCTTCGCAACGTGCTTGAGCGCTCCGTGATTCTCGACCCTCCCTCCCGGCTCACACCTTCGCGCTACCTTTTCAGCAAGCCCAGTCAGGCGGCCCCCGAGTCCCTCACACGGCTCACGCTGCGCGAAGTCGAAGTGCGCCACATGCGCGAAGTGTTGACGCGTCACAACGGCAACAAGATGGCCGCTTCGCGCGAGCTCGATATCTCGGTGGCGACATTGCGGCGCCGGCTCGAGGAGCCCTAGCTAGAAGACCGCTGGGAAACACCTCCTCGTCGCTCTGGGGATGAGTTCGCGTTCTGGGGCTCAAGGAGACAAGGGGCGCGCAGACGAACGCCTCGACGCGTGGAACCGCTGTGCGCATCGTGGCGTC
>JBILQT010000135.1:0-19368 GCA_044373065.1 Sandaracinaceae bacterium | reverse complement strand
CCTCGATGGCTCGACCAAGGATCGCCAGGAGCGCGTCGATCGCTTCAACACCGATGAGAGCTGCAACGCCTTCCTCATCTCGCTCAAGGCGGGCGGCACTGGCTTGAACCTCACGGGCGCCGACACGGTTGTGCACTTCGACCCCTGGTGGAACCCGGCCGTGGAAGACCAGGCAACCGACCGCGCGCATCGCATCGGTCAGACGAAGGTCGTCACCGTCTATCGCCTCATCGCCAAGGGCACGGTCGAGGAGAAGATCCTCCAGCTCAGCGACAAGAAGCGCGTGCTGATGGAGAACGTGCTCTCGACAGAAGGCGCTGCGCTCAAGGGCCTGACGAAGGCGGACATCGACGACCTCTTCAGCGAGTAGGCGGCGAACCATTCCGAATAGAGAGAGGCCTCATGCAGCGATGCGTGGGGCCTTTTGCTTTGGGCGAAGGCTGATGTTGCGAGGCAAAGCTCCCGCTTTTTTGACCGGCTCGTTCGCGCCTTCCTACGATGCGAGTTGATGTCTTCCCTCGTACTCGTTCG
This sequence comes from Sandaracinaceae bacterium, assembly GCA_044373065.1. Taxonomy (GTDB): domain Bacteria; phylum Myxococcota_A; class Polyangia; order Polyangiales; family Sandaracinaceae; genus JAFLCL01. The sequence goes on along the minus strand of JBILQT010000135.1, from coordinate 18,837 downwards.
ACGCCTCGTCGTGGCCGCGGCGCTTGCTGCTGCAGTCCCTGCGGTCGGCTGTGGGTCGTCTTCGCTTGCTGCGCGCGAGGGCACGACGGCGCGTGTGGTGGCCTCGCCGACGGCGCCCGAGACCGTTCAGGTGGCCTCTGCCGGCGATGAGGCTGCGCTTCGGCTTCGTGCGGCGGAGGAGGAATCCGACCGTCGCGCGCGCCGCATTCGTGAGCTTGAGTCGCGCCTTGCGCTCCGTGATGCCGAGGTGCGTGACCTTCAAGAGGAGGTCGATACGCAGGCCTCGGATGCTGCGCGTGAGCTCGCTGCGGCACGTCAGGTGCGGGCCCGTGTGGAGGAGACTGAGGAAGCGCCAGCGCAGGCTGCGCCGGAGGCCTCGGCAGAGGAGGAGCCGCGCGTTGTGCTTCGCCTTTATGGAACGCCGGAGCTTCCGCCTGTGCCGACGACCGTCGAGCTTGGAGGCGTGCCTGGGGCCATGCGTGCGCCGCTCTATCTTCCGGCGCCGCCGCCTGCATCGATGGGCCGCCTGCCTGTCCTCGCGACGAGCGGTGGGCCTGTGCCGCCGATTCCCGATCAGCCCATCTATGTCGCGCCGAACCCGGTCCAGGCGCCGCCTCCGCAGGCCGACCTCTCGGTGCGTGAGTACCAGGCTGCGCTTCAGCTTGTGACGGCCCGTCGCTTCGAGGAGGCCGACGCTGCGCTCTCGCAATTTCTTCGGGCCCATCCCGATCATTCCTATGCCGACAACGCGATGTATTGGCGTGCCGAGACGCTCTACGCGCGTCGCGACTTCGCTGGTGCGGAGCGTGAGTTGAGCGAGATGGTTCGTCGCTTCCCGCAGGGGAACAAAGTGCCGGACGCCTTGCTGCGGCTGGGTTTTTGTCGACAACGTCAAGGTGACCCGGAAGGGGCACGTCAGTATTTTCGCCGGGTTGTTGCCGGTTATCCGGGGAGCGTCGCCGCTCGCCTCGCATCGCGGGAGGACACATGAATCGTAAGCGCGTTCAGATCATCACAGCCCTTGCTCTCTCGGCCTCGGGCCTTGGCATCGCCGCACACTCGGCGGCGCAGGAAGACACCTTCCTCGACGACAGCGACTCAGGGCGCGTGCGTTCGTCGATCACCCCGCGGGTCGTCCCACCGACGCACACGGTCAACCGGGGCGACACGCTCTGGGACATCAGCGGGCACTACTACGGCAACCCCTGGGATTGGCCGCGCCTCTGGTCGTACAACCCGGAGATCACCAACCCGCATTGGATCTACCCGCTCGACCAAGTGCGCCTGATCCAAGACGGCCAGACCCCGCAGGTGACCACGCACATCCGACCGACCTACGGCGTCGGCGAGGGCACGCTCTTTCTGCGTGAGCTCGGCTACCTCGACGGCGAGGCGCTGGAGCGCAGCGGCGAGATCATCGGCTCGCCCACCGACCACATGCTTCTCGCGCCCTTCGACAGCCTCTACGTGCGCTTCGACGGCGACCGCACGAGCAGCGAGCATCCCCAGGGCGAGTACACGATCTACCGCACCTACGAGGCCACAGAGCGCATGGAAGGCGAGACGGGCACGCTCGTGCGCATCCTCGGCACCATCCGCATCGACCGCTACGACGAGGACCGCCGCATCGCCGAGGCCACGCTGACCGAGGCCCTCGACCCGATCGAGCGCGGCTACCGCGTCGCTGCGATTCCACGTCGCTTCGATGTCGTGCCCCCCGTCGTCGCCGACCGCGACCTCGAGACCACCATCGTCGCCTCGCTCACGCCGCAGCAGCTCGTCGGCGAGCAGCAGGTCATCTTCGTCCCCGTCGGCGAAGACGACGGCGTGCGCATGGGCAACCGCTTCTACGTCACACGCCGCGCCGACGAGTGGCGTCGCTCACTCACCGCCCCGGCGGAGAATCAGGGCCAGGAGACGGCACTCCCCGTGGACCCCGAAGAGTGGCCAGAGGAAGTCATCGCCGAGGGCCGCGTCGTCTCCCTGCGACCGCACAGCGCCGGGCTTTGGATCACGCGCTCGGTGCAGGTGGTCGAGGTCGGCGAGCATCTGGAGATGCGCGAGGGGTACTGAAGCTGGCGCGTTGCGCTGAGGCTTCGGATGCAGAGAGAGTCACCCCTGCGGGTGGCTCTTTTTGCTTTGAAGCCTCACCCACGCCGCCAGGGTCGCGCTCCGAACCGTCCAGCACCAACCCTGGCTGCCAGGGTAGGGCTCAGAAACGCCGAAGAGCCACCCCGGCATCCAGGGTGGCTCTCGTTTCTTTTGGACCTCGGCCGCCAGGGTGAGGATTGGGTTTGGTTTGCGCTACCCACCGACGCTACTCGTCATGTGGGTTTGTATGGTCACGTCGGGCTCCAGCATACCGGGAGTGGCCCCGGCTTTGCTGCTGTACGCGTCTTGAAACGCTTTGAGCACGATGGTGGCCGCTTCCTCCCCAGCGCCGGTGATGAACGTTTTGAACCTGGTATCGAAGCTGCTCCGGAGGTCACGCGCGAGTTGAACAGCGTTCACGAGCAGCTCTTCATCGACTTGCACAAGATGTCCATCGCTTGGCTTTCGCGTGACCAAAATCCCCGACTTCGCCGCGAAGGTATGGGCAATACCGTGTCTTCCAAGCTGGTAGACGCGGGGGCCCAACTTCGAACGATCGGGGTCGTTTACGTAGAGAAAGTCCTTCCAGTACTTGAAAAAGCGGATGTGTCCGTCTCTCGCGAAGTCGAGGTGTTTGGGACTCACCAGCGCACCAAGCATCTCCTCAATGCCCGAGAAGCACGTCATCAGCATCGGGTAGCCCAAATCGCCTTGGGCTTCGTTTGGGAGCGCCTCAAATCGCGTCAGGTCTTCAAAAAGATAGCCCTCGATACGCTGTGTCAGGAACTCGTTGAGTGTCATGTGCCGCTCCATCTCATCGTGGCTCATTGGTTGGTGATTCGTCGGCGAGGCTACTCTCCACCAGCACCGCGCAATGCCCCGGCGCCGACGCTGACCATCGACATCGCTTTGCTCTCCTCGCCCTCGTGTTTGGAGAATCCCGTGCTCTGCGCACTGAAGATGGATTCTGCTGCTTTGGCGAGAATGATGTCGCGATTTCCCTGATCACCCGCGGCTTCCACAAGCGCTTTGTAGGTGACCAGGCTGTTCTGCCGATGCTTGTTTACGACCGCGTTGTGGGTGTGGGCGCTGAAGTTGCGAGCGCTCAGCAGCAATGTGTAAGCAAGTGTGCCGAACACGAGCATCTTGCCGATGCCAAACTGGATCGCCTCAGCCGCTGATACAGGTCGAAGCCCGGGGACTTTGTGCAGGAACAGCGTCAGCCCTGCGAAGAAAAGAAGCGCAACGATCGCTTTTCTCGTTAAGCCAAGCCAGCGCTTCGCGTCGCTTTCGTGCTTCGTAGCTTCGTCCCTAAAGAAGATCGCCTGCTGCGACACACCTTGCTCCGCCGCGACCTTCCGAATCGCATCCAGCGCCGCATCCGCCTCGGCCTGGCGAACTTTGAGTTCCGCTTCGATCTGGCTCGTGCGGTCCTTGATCGACTGGATGGATGCTCGGGCTTCCTGCTCCATCCGCGCAAAGTCCGTCGCACGGCGAACCGAGTACGCGATCGCGGGCCAGAGTTGCTCAAAGTAGTTGTCGTACCCATCGACGAGTTGCTGAATGTAGGAGTCGCGAGTCGGTTTTGGGTTCCCGCTTGCCGCTGAGAATTTGTTGATCTGGTCGATCATGTTGAACAGCGAGTCAGCGAGCTGCTTCACACTGTTCCGGCGCTGCGTGCTCATGTCTGCGAGCACGTCCGGAGAGATCTCCCGGAACAGCGCGATTGTTCGCCTCAGCGGTTCGACGCCTGGTTCAAAGTTCAACTCGGCGCCGAGTTCCTCTCGACGCCCAATGGTTGATGCGTCGAAGGTTTGGATTCTCTCCAGCGAGACTCGTGTTTCCTCGACGTGCGTGTTGTGTTGGCTTGCCATCGGACTCTCCACCGCCAGCGATACATTGAAGGCGCGGGCAAATGCTCTCGCGAATCGATTTCAGGCACAAGGTCGCAAATCCTTCTTGACTCCACCGCACACCGTCCTTGAGGCTTTTGGGGATGGCTGACATTCGAACGCTTTCCCACGAGTCCGAGAGTCTTGAGACAGCACGCGAGGAGCTTCGCTACTCAGAAAGGCGCTTGGCTGCGCGGCCCGAGACGGCGGCGTTGGCGGTTCCGTTTACGACGCTCTTGGCCCGCTGGCCGGGCATCCGCGATGCGCAGTTGGCGCATTGGGATGCGGAGGCCAACGCGGATGTGGCCGTCGCCAATCTGGACGACGATGCCGACGACCTTGTCGAAGACCTCTCGCGCTTTCTGATCAACCTCTTCAAGGGGCGCGAACACCCGCAATACAAGCGCATCTTCGGCGACGACGCGCCGAGCGGCGTGCAGGCGCTGGGGCTCGAATCGCAGCGGGCGCGGATGGCCGATTGGCCCGCTGCGTTGCGTGAAGCCTCGCCCGAGACAGCGCCCTTCGCGGACCGAATTCAAACAGTGCTCGACGCCGGGCGCGTTGCACTGGACGAGCGTGTCGCGGCGGCTGCAGCTCGCGCCAACCATCGCGTGAACGCCATCCGAGGCTTCTTCGATGAGGCCAACGCCCTACGCCTCACGACCTTCGCGCAACTCCTGACGCTCTCGGCGAGCACCGGGAAGAGCAAGTCGTGGCCGAAGCGCTTCTTCTACACAGCGCGCAAGGCCAAGAAGCCCACCGAGTGAGTGCAAGGTCCTGCTTCGAGCGCTTGAAGCAGGACCTTCTCGTGTCGAGGGTGGGGTTCGAGCGCTTGAAGCCGGGCCTTGGCGTGTCGAGGTAGGGGTTCGAGGTCTCGAAGCGGCAGCTTGGCGTGTCGAGGTAGGGGTTCGAGGTCTCGAAGCCGGGCCTCAGCGTGTCGATGTAGGCCTTGAAGGCGTCGAATCGGGTAGTCGACGCCCTGTCCGCCATCCCGGTACCTGGAAAAAAACGTGGTGCTGACCTAGGGTGTGTCGATGCTCTCCCTTGAAGATCGCAAGCGTCTCTTTGCAGCGTTCAACCCACAGCGCGCCGCCAGCGTGGCGGATCACGTGGACGTCAATGAGACGCGAGGGAGGGGCTTCATGGCCATCGAGGAGTCGCTCGCCCTCTGGGCGCCTGACGCCGGTCAGGAGTCACCGCAGTTCCTGGTCAGCGGCCTGCTTGGCTCCGGCAAAACCTCGGAGATCGGTCGCGTCAAGCGGGCTCTCGAAGCGCAGGGCTATCTAGTTGCCCTGGCAGACGCCGAAGCTGTGCTGGACCTCTCGCAACGTATCGACGTTCCAGACGTCTTGCTGACGGCGCTTTTCGAGGCTGATCGTCGTGTGCTCGTTGCTGAAGACAAGGATCCAACAAGCGCGCTCCAAAAGGGAGTGTTCGGCAGATTTCTCGACTGGCTCAAGAACACAGACGCGAACTTGGAGGGATTGGAGTTGGGCGTTGAGGCCCCTCTGGCTATCGGACCGCAGGTCGCGGCGAAGGCATCCTTCTCACTCCACGCGCGGCCCGGTCTGCACGCCGAGCTACACAAGTTTGCGGGGCGGCATCTCGCAGCGTTTCTCCGGGAAATCGCCAAATCGTTCACTGAACTGAATCAGCGGGCTCTCGCGGTGTCCAAATCGGGTCTCGTCGTGATCGTCGACTCGCTTGAGAAACTTCGGGGCACGACCGCCACGTGGGACGACGTTCTCGGGAGCGCAGAGCGACTCTTCGGACACGGAGCTTCCTACCTGCGTCTCCCCGTCCCCACGGTCTACACGGTCCCGCCCGCTTTGGCGCGGCGGGTGCCCGGTGTGGACATGCTTCCGATGATCAAAGTCCACAATCGAAAGCGGCAGCCCCACGCAGACGGGGTCGCAGCGATCGTGAGCCTGGTGCAAAAGCGTGCGAGTGAGCAGGACTTGCACGGACTTTTCGGCGCTCCTGCGACGGCGCGATTGCACGAGATCGCGAAGTGGTCAGGCGGGTATCCGCGCGAGGTGATCCGCGTGATGAACACGTTGATCACCCAGGCCGGGCACGGTTCGCTCGGGGAGCACGCGGTGATGCATACGCTGGCGCGAGAAGGCAGCGCCTACCGCGAACTGATCGACGGTGCTGGGGCGCGGGAGTGGGCTGCACGCGTCGCATCAAGGCAGGCAGTGGAGACGCTCAACGTTTCCGAAGAGCAGATTGCCGACCGCCTGATGACCAACAACGTGTTGCTCAAATACGTGAACAACGATGACTGGTGGGACTTGCATCCGGCGGTCTGGGGGATGCCCGGCATCGAAGAGGCAGTGAATGCCACCCGACACCGCTGACCTTCAGCGGCTGCTCGACTCACTCGCACTCGATGAGGGAGCGGGCGTGTACCTCGTCCATCTTGGGTATCCGCGCGACGCTGAGACGCTCGGGGCGTCACTCGCAACTCTGGGTCGTGTCGTCGCGCGGATCTCTATGGTGCGGGGTCTGGACGCGCGTGAGCGGATCAACGAACTCGCAGAGCCCCGAGACCCAGCGTCGCTGCTCTGGCTCGACCTCCGCGAGGCGGCGCCAGAGGACCACGATGACTTTGCCTGGTTCTTCTCGCGCCTCAATGAGCGACGAAACGGCCTGCTCCAGATTGCTCCGTGTCCGTGGATTATTGGTGGACCGCAGTGGCTGATGCGCAGCTTGCGCGGTTGGGCTCCGGATCTCTGGTCCGTGCGGCGTGGAGAGTTTGTGGTCGGACCCGTGTGGACCGCTCCACAAATGGAATCGAGTCAGCCGGAGCTTGGGCGCCTCGTCGGTGCGGTTGGGGGTCCTGAGCAAGCCACCGCACGCGAGTTGCTCGCGCTTCGCCAAGTTACGAACGAACAGTTCGAGCGCGAGCAAGGAAAGGGAACCCTCGAACGAGCGCGACCGCTAGCTGAAGCTCTGCTGAGTCAATCTCGGCAGCTTCTCGCACTCGATCCCCGGCGACCCGAGTGGCTACACGACCTTGCCGTGAGTCTCACCCAAGTTGGCAACATCGAAATGCTCCGCGGAGCGCCTGACAATGCTCGCGTCGTGTATGGCGAGGCGCTTAGCGCCATGCGTGTACTGTTGAGCCTTGAACCCGATCGACCGGAGTGGCTTTTTGGTGTCTCGGCCACTCTGGACAAGGTAGCCCAAGTAGATCGCACACGTGGAGACATCGATGGCGCCCGCGCTGCTTGCGCCGAAGGCTTGCTGATCAGCCAAAAACTCCTGCTCATTGACCCAAATCAGCCGGAATGGATGCGACCCGTCGCCGTCAGTCTCGATCGACTGGGCGACATCGACCGCGACCGCGGAGCCATTGATAGCGCTCACTCTGCCTACGCCCAGAGCCTCGAACTTCGCCGCAGACTGTTGCGTAGTGACCCAACTCGAACCGCTTGGTTGCACGATCTTTCCGCCAGTCTGACTCGCATGGGAGATATCCATCATCGTCGCGGAGCGTTGGGCGACGCGAGGTCCGCCTACAGTGAGTGCCTTCAAGTTGTGCGCTCGGTCTTGCTCGTTGACCCTGACCGAGCCGATTGGCTGCGAAATCTCTGCATTGTTCTGTTGAAGCTAGGCGACCTATACCGAGCTGACGGAGAGCTAGGTAACGCTCGCGCTGCGTTTGCAGAGGGCCTGGAATTGTGTCGAAGGTTGTTGCTGTTGGAGCCAGAACGGCCCGATCGACTGAGCGACCTCGTGTCCTGTTTGGCTCTAGTGGGCACCGTCGAAGTCGAGGAAGGTGCTCTCGAGGAGGCGCACGCGTCGTTTATGGAGGCGGCACAGATATCGGAAAGTCTAGCGACGCGTCTGAAGACGCAGCAAGCGAACACGGAGGCCGCCGCCTGTCTTGGCCGGCTGGCTGCGTTCGATCACTCTCTTGACCGTCAGGTGCTTGAGCGTGCGCTCGCCTTCGCGCGAACGGGACACCGACTAGCTCCTGCGGTTCAACGTGGCCGCCATCTGCTGGCCACGTTGCTCCGATTCAAGGGCGATGCTGAGTCGATCCGGGAAGCTGGTCTTTTGGAAATGGGTAGAGTCCAAGGCACGTAGTGCCGACTGGGGCACCTTCAGACCACCAGTGACTGAACGGCCCCCGTCCGTTGACAGCCCCCTCCTGATCCCACTACTCACGCGCCCATGACACGCACGATGTTGGTGGTGATGGGAGCGTTGCTTGGGTCTGGATGCGCGGGGCCGCGCACGCTTCGCGAGGAGACGCAGCCGGTGGGCGCGACTAGTTCCGTCCCGAGAACGGCGCGCTTCACGTCGTGCTTTGCAACGCAGGCGCGAACGCCTCAGGGCTCTTCGGCAACTTCCACTTCGATGTGCGGGAGCCAACACTCGGCACACACACTCTCCCCGAGTACACATCGTCGATCCCCCCTACCGATGGAGACACCCGCAGTTCCTGGTCGAACGCGGGTGGGACCGTGGAGGTCGAGGGCTACGACCCGACGACGGGCACGGTCTGCGGCACGTTCGACATCCCCTTTCGCGCGTTCGACGGCGTGGCAACGCGGCGCGAGACCGGGACCTTCGTCGCGACCCTTCCGTAGCCCTCAGCGCACCCGCGCGCGCAGCCCGCGCTCCATCACGCGGAGGCAGGCCCGCGACCCCGCGCGACGCGCCTCGACCAGGTCGCATGCTTCCTCAAGCGAGGAGACGGCGACCTCCTCGTAGCTTGGTGCGCGCAGCCAGCGCAGTGCGGTGGAGACGGAGCGCACGGCGAGGGAGCTCGAGACCAGGATGAAGAGCACGTGCGGGGGGACGCGCGAGGAGGCGTCGGCGATGGCGCGGCGCCAGGTGGCGCTTGGGATGGGCGAGCCTGGGTCGACGATTTGCACGACGAAGATTGGGCGCTGCGGTGCCGACTGCGCGAAGCGTGAGCCGCTGGTCATGGCCTCGACGTAGGCGCGCCAGTCGGCGTCTTCCTCGTTGCCGGTGAAGATCCAGACCGCCATGCCAAACGACTCGTCACGCTGACTCAAGAACACCGCGCGAGGCTACCGCGTGCACGAAAAAAGGCCCCTTGTTGGGGGCCTCGTTTCTTGGTTGTTGCGGCTGTTCAGCGACGAAGGAAGAGCGGGTTCGAGACGGCGAAGGGGGCGCGGCCTGGGTGAAGCTCGACCATGTCCATGTCGGAGCTCGCGTGGAAGACGACCCAGGAGCCTGCCGCTGCGACGGGCACGTTGATCTCGCCCTCGAAGCGAACCGTCTCGCCCATCGGAGGCGCCATGAGCGGCAGCGTCTCGGTGGTCACGCCGTCGATGATGACCTCGAGCTCATCGACGTGAATCCATGTCGCGGCTTCGACGGTCACGCGTACGCGCGCCATCGCGCCGACGCCCATCGCGGTGTCGCCTGGGCCTGTGCTGCTCGGCCCTTCGACGTGAAGCGTGACACCGCCCGAGATGTAGCTGTGTCCCGCTGCCGTCATGTCGCGCACCTGGTTGGGCGTGAGCATGCGCGGGTTGTCGGTGTTCACGTGGAGGCAGGTGCGCGGGTAGCCGACGGGCGCCGTCATGATGTGATGGCTGTCGCTCGAACCCACGGCAAAGACGCGGCGCGAGCGATTGAGGAAGGAGAACCAATCGGCCACCGTGCTGCCACGGTTGAAGTTGAAGTCGGTGTCATTGAAGACCTCGACGACATCGAACTGCTCGTCCCAAACCTCTTCGCGGCCAACCATGCCGGTCGCAGCGTCGTACTCGGCCACGTTGAAGTAGCCAAAGCCAGGTCCCAAGGTGCGCGGGTGATTCACGATGATCGTGGGCTGCTCGGGGCGCGCGCGAACCTCAGCGAACGCGGCCGGTGGAAGCACGCCGTAGACGTTCGGGATGTGCCCATTGCGAACGCTGTTGTCGATGACCATCGGGAAGAGGTTGAAGTGACCCCAGGTGAAGGTGGTCATCTCCTCGCCCGGGATGCCGAGCACGTGGTCTTCGAGACCAAGCGCCATGACGGTGGGCTGGAAGTCTGCGGCGAACTCGTGGTCCGAGCGGATGGCGATCTCAAGGCCGTCCGAGGCCAGCGCGAGCACCTTGCTGTCCGCGTTGTCATCGGCATCCGGCGAGCGCGAGGTGTGGATGTGGTAGTCGGCGCACATCCATCCAGCGGTGTCGACTGAGTGGTTCATCGTCGTCATCACGTTGGCGGTAGCGCCGGCGGTGATGGTCACGCGCTGCTGGTGCAGCTCGAACTCGTAGCCACGTGAGACCGTCACATCGTAGGTGCCGGGCGAGAGCAGAAGGCTCGTGTCGCCATGCGGCGCGAAGTCGACGCGCGTGCGTCCTGAGACAACCCCAGGCTCACCGAAGGCGGCGGGAATCGCAGGCGGCGCGCCCGTCGCAGGCTGCACCTGCACACGCACCGGCAAGCCACCGGATTCCACCACGCGCAGCGTGCCGAAGGCCGGCATCGTCACCGTCACGTTGTCGGCGGCGGCAGCGACGGCCTGGGAGGTCGTGAGCGGCTGACCACGACGGAAGGCCTGGAGGCTCAGCGCCTCGCCCATCGGCACGACCATCTCAAAGCGTCCCATCGCATCCGAGAGGGTGCGTGAGTAGTAGTTCGCACCGCGCATCGCATGGACGCGCACGCCCGCCACGGGCGTCCCATTGGCCTCACGGACCTCACCGTGAAGCACGCGCGTCGTCATGCCCTGCATGCGCATCGCCGCGCCCTGTGCACCGCTCACGCCGCGTCCAAGTGCGATCGAGCCGAGCGAGGCCGTGACGCGCTCGCAGGCGAGGAAGCGCTGCTCGCCGCTGTTGAAGACCGTGACGCCGCTGATGTTGGCAATCTGCGTGAGCATGGCTGCACCGGGTGGCACGAGTGCCCAGCTCATCTCCTCGTCCTCGTCGGCGAAGACAGCGTGCCTCGTCATGAAGCTGCCCTCGGGGACATCGAAGCCCGCCTCAGGCGCGAGCATCGGCATGCGGGAAGCCTGAAAGACGCCGTGAAGAATGCGGGTCGCGCGTCCGCCGCGGTTGGTGATGTTGTCGACCGTGATCGACATGTCGATGTGGTCGGCGCCTGGCTCAAGCCGGTACTCAAGCGCGGCAGGCCAGCCCTCGAAGCGATTGCCACCGCTGAACGCATCGATGAGTGCGCCCGCGAAGTCGATGGGACCCAGGGGGCCGGTGACGCGGACGACTGCGGCGTTTCCATCCGAGCCGTCGTTCATCACCGTGACGCTGTCGGTCTGCACGAGGAAGGTCGAGAAGCCGAGGAGGATCTCGTTGAAGTTGCCTGCATGCGTGAGGCGCCCGCCCTCGACTGCCGCGATGCCAACGGGGCGCCCGCCGTAGCGGTCGTAGAGATCGGAGACGCCAACGTCCTCGATGACAAGGGCCACGCCGCTGCTGCTCGCCATGACGAAGTCGCCCTCGCGCCAGACGTTGAGACCGCGTGGGTCTGCGGGAAGCATCGCGGCCGTGACGCGGCCGACGCGCGATTGGCCGGAGGGAATCGTCAGCGGGTCCGCAGCGCCGTTGGCCGAGCCGCGCATGAAGGGCACAGGGGCCTCACACGCAGGCGCGAACGCGTCATCTGCAAACGCGTCCTCACCGATCGGCGCGTCGCTGTTGCCAGCATCGCTGAGGCCCGTATCGGGCATCGGACTGCCGTTGCAATCGCAGCCGGTGAGCGCCATCGAGGTCGCAAGAACAGAGGCACCGGAGAGCAGTAAGAGTCTTGTCATTGTGACAAGAAGGTGTCTTTTCTGCGTCCGAATTGAAACCTTTTTGAAACGTTACGGGTTCCCCCTTGCGGTGAACGAACCCGCTGACGGTCTTTCGCAGGTCAGCTGGGTGCGAGCGCGGGCGCACCTGCGCGTGTCGTCGCAACCATCGTGGATTCCACCAGATGATTCGTGCCCGTCCTCGTCTCGAATGCCATCGCAACGGACTCGGCCGAGCCCGCGATGGAGGCGACGTCGTCGACGTGCCACCAAGCGGCCTGCGCACGGGAGGCATCGAGGTCGAGCACGATGTAGCCGCGATTGGAGAGATCGACGTACTTGATGTGCGGCGCCTCTGTCGCGAGACGGGGTCGAATGAGTCGGTCGATGCTCATCCCCAACCCTGGCGAGCTGATGCCCGGACAAATGAACTCCACAGCCAGTGCGCCCTCGCCGGTCGCGGGATTGTACGAGGCCGTCTCGGTGGGCGCGGGGGTGAGATCGGAGGCCCACGAGGAGTGAATGTCGCCCGTGAGAACGACGACGTCGTTGCGTGCGCCAGTCGCGTTGTCGGCCAGGAAGTCGAAGAAGCGCGTGCGCTGTGCCGGGTAGCCGTCCCACTGGTCCGTGTTCAGCACGAAGGGGAGCTGCGCCACCATCACCTGCTGACAGACCACCTTCCACTGCGCCGTGCTTGAGCGGAGTTGCTCGTAGAGCCAGGTCTCTTGGTCCATGCCGAGGAGCGAGTGCGTCGGGCTCGTGAGCGCTGGGTCGGCGGGTCCCGTGGCCTGTGCATCGCGGGCCCACAAGCGCGTGTCGAGCACGACGAGGTCGACGAGGTTTCCGTAGCGCAGCGTGCGGAACAAGCGGAGGCGCCCGCCCTCGAGCACCTCGCGGATCGGCATCCATTCGCGGTAGGCCGTGCTTGCAGCGAGCACGCGGGCCATCCATGCGCCCTCGGTGACCTTGTGGTTCTCCGCGCCATCTCGATATGCGTTGTCGGCGGACTCGTGATCGTCCCAGGTGCTGATGAACGGGTGCTGGCGATGCACCTCCTGGAGGTCGCGATCGAGGCGGTAGTGGCGGTAGCGACGACGGTAGTCATCGAGCGAGAGGATCTCGTGCGCTGGGTCGTAGGTCCGCACGTTGCCGTACTCGCCCGTCGCGTACTCGTAGATGTAGTCGCCGAGAAAGATCACCGCGTCGATGTCGGCGCGCTCTGCGATGCGCCTGTAGCCGTGGAAGAAGCCGTGCGCGTAGCTCGCGCAGGAGCAGACCGCGAAGCGAAGCCGGTCGATGTTGCCCTCGGGTGCAGTCCGCGTGCGTCCGATGGGCGAGCTCATCGAGCCTGCGGTGAAGCGGTAGTAGTAGGTCGTGCTCGGCGAGAGGCCTGTCGCTTCGACCTTCGCGGTGAAGTCGCGATCCGGGTCGGCATCGACCATCCCGCTCGCAACGAGCGAGGCGAAATCTGGTGTGCGCGAGACCTGCCAAGTCAGCGAAGTTCGCATCGCTGCGCCGCTCAAGCGCGTCCACAAGATGACGGACGTGGCCCAAGGGTCACCACTCGCGACGCCATGCTGAAAGGAGCCTGTCGGCGCGGGCCCCGCATCCCAGCCTGGCCCGGTGTCGCGGCCTGCATCCGGGCCGAGGGGCGCATCGGGCGTGAGGTCAGGCGCAGCATCGGGGCTCAGTGACGCATCGGGTGTCGGCGGCTGGGTCGTGCATCCCAAGATGCCAGCGGCCGACGCTGTGAAGAGGCCGCGAAGTGCGTCGCGTCGCGAGAGGCCCAGGGCGTCTTTGTTCGACATGGGCACACGATGCACGAGTCAGATGGCAAGCGCGTGACTGATGCGTGACAGCGTTACTTCACACGCGACGTGCAACCTTTTGGTTGCGTCTCAGCGCTCCTTCACGAGCCAGAGATTCACCGATGGGTCGAGCCGATAGCCATCCCCCTCGTGCACAAGAACGCCTTGAAGACCAAAGCCTCGCAGCGTGGAGAGCGCGACACGAAGACGGTGTGCGCCCGCTGGTGCATCGGCAGCCTCGCCAGGCCAAGTGGCTCGCACCAAGGACTCGGCGTCTGCGCGGCCTGCGGGGTCGGTGAGTCTGCGCAGCGCGAGCTCCCAGAGGAGGCGCCGCAACGTGCGATGTCGCTGAAGCGAGGTCTCCACACCGTCGACCCGAAGGAAGGCGCCCTGCCATCCCACGAAGAGGTCTGCGCTCGCATCGGATGGCGCCTCAGGCAGCGCGTCGCGCACGGCGCGTGCGAGGTAGTCGAGGATGATGCGGAGCTCACGAATGCCGAGGCGCTGCGTCTCATCCACCAGGTTCAGTCGTCACGCAGCAGTCGCAAGGCTGCGTGCCTCCGCAGCGGCGTGTCCATGCGCACGCGCCTCGCGCGCCTCGGCCAGATCGATGTGACCCCGCATCAACGAGAGCATGATGTGCGAGACATCCCAATCCGCGAATGCGCTCATCAAGTCGAGCGTGCGCGAGGCCTCCTCCGTGTGCCCTTGTTGTGCGCGAAGGACGGCATGCCAGCCGCGAAAGAGCGCTGCGAAAACAAGTGAGTGCGCACGCTCTGCCCGTGTGATCGCATCCAGATACGCGTCGTGTGCGCGCGGATCGCCGAGTTGATGAAGCGCCATCGCGCGGTAGCCGTGAAAGATGGCGTCGGCTGTGGGCGAGTGCATGCGCGTTGCGACTTGGATGGCGCGATCAAAGTGCGGCAGCGTCTCCTCCGGCCCGTGCTCTTCCAGCGCGAGACAGCCGAGCGAGCCAATCGCAAAGGCCTCATGCGTCGCATCGCCCACACCAACAGCCCGCACCCGCCAACGCTCCACGCCCTGCCTTGCACGCGCGAAGCGCGCGCGGTTGATGTCGAGCACCGCATGCAGGCCCGTCACGATCATCTCAAGGCGCGGGTCATCAAGCTTCGTCGTGAGCTCCGCCATGGCATCGCGAATCTGATCGGCATCGAACGCGCGTCCCTCGCGCGCGGCAACCCACGCAAGCTGCGCCCAGGCGTTCGCCTCGATGCGCGGATGCACGCCCCCCGAGGCCAGCGTGCGCGCGTACTCAAGCTGCTTTCGTGCGCCCACGAGGTCCCAGGTTTCGACGCGGGCAAAGCCCCGATAGAACTCAATCTCTGCGCGGCGTGCGGGTGAGATCTCACTCGTGTTCGCGCGGGCTGCAGCGCGATCGAGCAGCGCAGTGAGGCCATCCGAAGGCCCGTGTGACTCGATCAGCCGACCGAGCGCTGACGCTAGCTCAGCGCCCATCGCGGGGGCGTCAGGCTCGTCGTGATGAAGCTCTGTCCACTCGAAGGCCTGTCGAAATGCGCGGGCTGCGCGGGCCACTTGCAGCACCGCGCGGGGCGTTCGGTCATCGGCGAGGTTGCGCGCCTCGCGGGCGCGGAAGACGGCGTGTTGTCGACCGAGCTCCAGCTGACGCGGTGGAGAGATTCGCTCCCGCGTCACCTCACGAACGACCGTGTGAATGGCGAAAGAGAGTGTCGCTGCGGCGCCATCACGCTGCTGTGCATTGACGATCGAATGATCGAGCAAGACACGGAACAACGTCCGCACCGAGCCGCCCGCCAACGCCTCAAGCTCATCGAGCAAGAAGCCATCTGGCAGCACAGTCGCGAGCTCAAGGAGGGCTTGTGCCTCGGGCCCCAACCGATCCAGCGAGGTCGCTACCGTGGCCTGCAGCGTGCGCTGCTGGAGCGGCCCATCCATGCCGACGCTGATCGCATCGAGTGAGAGCGCGAGCTCCTCGGAGAGCCTCGCCACACCGAGCTCAAGCGTGCGCGAGGCCGCGAGTGTGAGGGCCAGAGGCAGGCCCTCGAGGCGTCGCGCAATGGCTCCTGCGAAGCGCCAGACCTCGTCGTCCACAACCTTCAGTGCACCACGCTTTTGAGCGTGCGCGATGAAGAGCTGCACGGCCGCGCTCTGCTTGGCGGCCTCGATGGGTCGCGCGTCGTGTTCGCTCGGGTAGGGCAATGCGCTGAGCGGTAGAAAGCTCGCCTCGGCGAGTCGAGGGCGTACACGTGAGGTCGCTACGACGCGCACTCCCGTCGAAGCAATCTGACCGATGAGCGATTGCGCTCCGTCGTCGAGGTTCTCGATCTCATCGAGTGCAACGACCTGCTGACGCTTGCTGCGGAAGTACGCGAGCATGTCCGCGACGCGTGCCTCTGGGCTTCTCGCCCGCACGGGAAGATCGATTCGCGAAAGAATGACCACGGTCAGTTCGTCTGCGGAACGGCAGGTTCCTGCCGAGACATTGCAGGCCACCTCATCGCTCGGGAGCGCATTCACCCACGCTTGAAGCGTGCGCGTCTTGCCGACACCCGGCGGGCCAACCAGGACAATGAGGTTGTGCCCCGCGGCGCGACGCGCATCGAGATCGGTGAGCGTGTCGTCACGACCGACGAGCGCGTCGCCGAGCACGCGCGTGGGCTTGGTCTCGACGGCCACTTCGGTGCGCTGTTGAGCGAGCCATGCACGCAGCACAGCCTCGTCATAGACGCGGTAGTTGCTCACGGGATGCCGATGGCGCGAAGCACGCCCGCGCGATCCCACCTTCGCAAAGTCGGGACACTGACGCCGAGCAACTCGCTTGCGGCTTTGACGCTCAAGCTGGTGCGCATGGGCTGAGGATGCGCGTTCTCTGAGCGCTTCGGAGACGGAAATGTGCACGCGTCACCGAACAGACACGCTGCGCGGGAAGCACTGATCAACCCTGCGCAGCGCTCAGCCTTCTCGTGCCTCGGAGGCAATTCGCAAGGGCCTACGCGCCCTCCGATTGATGCGCATTGTCCAGGCGAAGTTGTGCAGGCTCATGAGGCGATCGATGTTGGCTGGTCGCGTGTCGTTGGTCTCATCCGCTCGGTGAACTCATGCGCGTGTTCTCAGCTCTCCTCCTCTCGCTCGCCACCGGTGCGCTCGGTTGCCCTGCCCCGCGCGACGAGGGTTTGATCATCAACCTGCAGACTGACTTTCGAGCGGGGCTCGAGTTCGATGACGTTCTCGTCGAGGTCGATGATGCGATGCCGCGCCATCACGCCGTGACACGCCGCGACCGCTTCACACGCCCCGAGTTCATCACGAGCTATTCCACGATCCCAACTGGGCGGCGCACGGTCCGTGTGGCCCTGATGCGCGGGGGTGTGGAGCGCGTGGTGCGGACCTTCTCCAGCATGTTTCAGGGCTCGTACCTCGTCACCGCCGTGGTGAGTCGAAGCTGCCTCGATGTGCCGTGCGACGAGGGCCTCACGTGCGCTGGTGAGCGATGCGTCCCTGTGACGTGCGTGACGGGCATGGAGCCAAGCTGCCCTACCGCGCAGTGCGTCCGATCAAGCGATTGCACGAGCACAACGATGTGCGCCCATCCGCTTTGCGCGCTCACTGTCTGCTTGGATGATCTCGATGATTCGCTCTGCGCCGCCGATGAAGTCTGTGTCTCGCGTGAGGGCTGCGTGACCACCGTCGCAGCCTCCGATGCAGGCACGCCCGACGCGGCGCCTTCCGCCCCATCAGCGCCAGCGACGCCCAGCCTGAGCGTCACGGTTCCGGGCACGACGCGGACGGCCAGTGCGGGCGCCTGGGTCGACCCTCCTGAGTCGACCGGCAATTGGTACTACGGGCAAGGTTCGGCGAACGCTTCGTGCGCCCCGGGAAGCTCGCCGCAGTATCGGTTTCAAGCGCAGTACACCGGCCGCGGCGAGCCTGTCTTTGGATGGACGGGTTGGATGGGCTCCGACGCCTTCATGGTCGCGCCCTACGACGGATCTCGTCGCAGAGCGCGCTCGCAGCGACGGGTGGACCAGCAGGTGCCGTGGGGGCGCATGCGACGAGGAGTGCCGACGTGAGCCCGATGAACCTTCGCTTCATGTTTTTCTCCAGCGTCCGCCGCGGGACGTCAGCCGTCGCTCGCGAAGCAGCACCCCAAGTATCGAGTGCGTGGTGGCAATCAATCCACGTCAATCGATGCCGCTTGAATGGAACGCAGCGGCTCTTCGCGAACAAGGTTGATCAGACTCGCGTCCCCCCGCGAGGAGTCTCCCCAAAAGCAAAACGCGAAGCACCTCTCGGCACTTCGCGTCTTATCGCGATAGGATTGAAATCAGCTCAGAATCCGTAGCCGATCGAGCCACCGAAGTTGAAGCCGTAGAGGTTGTAGCCACCGTCGATGCGGATCTGCATCTGGTGGATCGGCTTGATGCGGATGCCGACGCGGGGAAGGTCGAGCCAGAAGAACATCGGGGGGACGCCGCCACCGCCGAAGTACCAGGGGTTCGGTCCGTTGCGGCCGTCGATCGTTGGATCACCCGTCACCCTGCTCTGGTAGGTGCCACCAGACTGGCTGTCTGGGATCCGTCCGTTCGAGTCCCGGAGTTCGAAGCCGTCTTCGCAATACCCGAGCGTATCGCTTGGGTCCGTCGGTCCGGCACACGGCCGCAATGGAGAGCTTCGGTCGGAACCTCGGTGCGCCTCGTCGCGGGTGAGGTTTCCGACGAGGCCGCCGAAGCCGAGGCCGAAGCCAAGGTCGATCGCGAACCAGTTCGTGACGTCGAAGCTCCAGCCAAAGAGGAAGCTGCCGAACACAGCGCCCATCGTGGATTGGACGAACTCGTACTCTTCATCCGCGGCGCCGATACCGTGATAGTAGGCGCTCGTTCCGAAGCCGAGATACCAGGCCTCTGCCGTGATGTTGAAGCCGTTCCTTCGGTAGTTGAGGTAGGCGCCAGCGCCCATGTTGAGCGGCGTGCCTGTTGAGCCTGCACCTGCCTCGGTCTGAACGAAAATCTGCTGAATGAACTCGGGCACGATGACGCCGCGCGCGAATGCACCGAAGAAGAAATAGTCCGTGTCGGGGCGCTCGGTCGGGTCGAACTCGTCGATATGCTCGACACCGACACGCTCCTCCGTGATGACCTGCTCGTCGGTCAGCTCATGGTCGGAGGCGGTGCTGGTGGGCGCGGTTTCCGTGCTTGGCGAAGCGGCAGCTTCGGACGATTGCTCCTCCTCAAGCGACTGCGCGCTCGCGAGGGAGGTCGTTGCCAAGGTGAGGGAGAGGGCCGTTCCGAGGCCCAACAAGTGAGGTGAAGCAAGGCGATTG
>JBILQT010000462.1:0-4439 GCA_044373065.1 Sandaracinaceae bacterium | reverse complement strand
TGTGAATCAGCGCCTCGCTGTACTCGCCTTGCTCAAAGAGCACCGACGCGAGGTTGTATCGAATCGCGGGTGCATCACGCAGCGCGAGCGCCTCACGAAAGCGGGCCTCGGCCTGCTCGAAATCATGCGCCGATGCGAAGCGCACACCTTCGCCAAAGAGGGTGCGCGCACGTGTCGTGGCGTCATCCGCGGGTGAAGTCGCCGCTGGTTGCGCGGCCGTTGCATCTCGCCGACGTCGTCGCTGCGCTTGTGCCGAGCCCGGAGCGACGAGGAGCGCGAGACATGTCGATGCAATCAGTGCGCGCTTGAGAGAAATCATCATGGCTCGTTGTCGAGGTTGGGCGATTCACAACCAATCGCCTCGCGGCGAAGGGAGCGATGATAGAACAAGGCCATGGCGTTCGGTGATCGATACACGCTGGAGCTTCCCCTCGGCGAGGGTGATCTCGGCACCGTCTGGCTCGCACGAGACAAAGAGGGCGCGCGTGTGGTCGTTGCAACCTTGGATGTGGGAGCCTCCGATGCCTCCTGCGAGCGCTTCGAGGCGCACGCCAAAGCGCTTGTGCGCATCCACCATCCGAATGTCGTGAAGGGCATCGAAGAGGGCATCACCGAGGACGGCGAGCGCTACCTCGTGATGGAGAAGCTGGAGGGCGAATCGCTCGCACAGCGTTGGTCTGCAGGGCCTGCTTTGCGCGTCGACAAGACGATCGAGCTCGGCATCGCAATCGTCTCAGGCCTCGCGAAAGTGCATGCAGAAGGCATCGCGCACGGCGACATCGAGCCGGGCAACGTCTACCTAGCCAAGACCCCGCGCGGCGATTTCATCCCCAAGCTCATCGGCTTTGGCCTGAACCGCGTGACGGCCCGCAACAGCGAGCACGGGCGCGCTTCGATCTCGACGATGGCCGCGTTTGCCTACGCCGCACCCGAGCAAGTCTCGGGCGCGCAGCTTGAGTCGAGCAGTGCCGATCTCTACTCGGCGGCAGCCCTGGTCTTCGCGGGTTTGTCCGGTCGCACGCCGCATCAAGGCAGCTCGGTGCTCGACCTGGCGGAGGCGATCTCGCATCGCACCGTACCGCCGCTCGCGACGCTGAAGAAAGAGTTGACGGCATTCAGCTCGACACTTGAGCGCGCACTTCAGAATGATCCGGCCAAGCGTTTTCCCGATGCTGCAGCGCTTGAGCGCGGCTTTCGCGCAGCGCTTGCGATGGGTCGCATCATGGGTGCGCGTGAGACCCCGGTCGGTGTGCGCGAGGCCGTCCCAGAGGCCGCACTCAAGAGCATTCGTCCGCCTTCGATTGCACCCTCGCAGTTCCCACGTGCGATCAGTGTGACGACCTCGCCCGGCATTGCCCCGTCACCCGCGCCCTCCTCCCATCCGCCCGACGCGAGCGGACGTTTCCCCTCGCCCTCGCAGTGGCCGCCTTCGAAGGCGCCAGCGCCCAGCTCACCAGGCGTGGTCCCCTCGCCCTCGCAGCGCCCGCCTGCGCGTGTGAGCCCGCTGGCCGCGCCGCGCGCGTTCATTCCACCGCCGAGTCAGGGCCTCAGCACCAAGGCAGAGGCGACGGACACAGAGCACCCCGCGAAAGCGAAGGCCTCCGTCCCACCACCGCGTCCACGCGAGGATGCGACGATCGTCGACGCGGACACCGACGCACTCTTGGACGGACTCGAAGCCAAGCCGGAGAAGGCCTCAACGAGCGACGCCAAGGGCCGCGAGGACAGCACGGTTCCGCTCGATCTAGAGTCCATCACGAGCCTCGGAAAGCCGCCTCCGACACCGCACGAGCCCCGTGAGAGCGAGCCCTCCGAGCCCGTCTCCATGAGTGAGCTGGAGCCCGCGACGACCGAGCTTGCCTCCGGTGAAGCGCTCCTTGAGCCCGCGAAACATGAGCCCCCGCCTGCTCCTCCCGCCTCGGCAAAGCACGAGCCGCCCGCACCGCCAAAGCCCGCCTCGACACCCCCCGCAGCGCGCCCTGCCCCCCCGATGCGCAGCCCCGCGTCCGCAGCGACCCCAACCCCGCCTCGCGCCCTTGCGCCCGCGCCTCTTCCTGCGATCGAGGAGGACGACGAGAAGCCCACTCGAGCCCCTGGCGGCCCGCCGCAGTGGCTGATCGGCGCCCTCGGTGGTGCTGCCGTCTGCCTCGCAATCGTCTACGTTTGGATGCAGTTCCGCACACCGCCAGCACCGAGCACTCCCCCCGAGCTGCCCGTGGTGACAACCCCGGTCGTGGAACCCGTCATCGTGCCCGTCGTCACCGCGCAGCCCGCCCCCGTGGAGCCCGCCATCGTGGTGGAGCCCGCCGTCGTGGAGCCCCCCGTCGTGCCCGTCGCAGTCGAGCCGGTTGCGTCGCCAACGCCAACGCCTGCAACGACACCAACGCCCGCGACTGCGACACGTCCTGCGACTGCGGCACGTCCTGCGACTACGGCACGCCCTGCGACTGCGGCACGTCCTGCGACTGCGGCACGTCCTGCGACTGCGGCACGCCCTGCGACCGCGGCACGCCCTGCGACGTCACGACCCGCCACGACGCGACCCGGCACGACCCGACCCGCCCCAAACACAGGCCGTCAGACCGTCGTGACCGACCCGGGCTTCTGACACAACGACACTATTCCAATAGCATATAGACACTATTGAAATAGTATCACACTTTACCTTCGTCCGTGCCCCTTCCCGGACCACCGAAGTCTGCCGCGCCTGTGAACACCCACGCGAGGAAGGGTGCGACCCAGACGAGGAAGCTCGCCGATCGGTAGCCCTCGGCCGTCGAGGTGAAGAGGATGAGCGTGAGCATGCTGCCGGTCGTTACGAGCACGAGCTCCTCGATGCGCACGCCCCACGCCCGCACGGCCAACTGGGCGCGTCGTCGCCGTTCTCTCCCAAGCAGAAGCGGGAGCAAGAAGACCACGCGCTCAGCGAACGAGGCCGTCGAAACATCGAGGCGCAAGAGCAGGAGGAAGCCGAGGACGAGCGACGCGGCGATCCATCGCGTGCGCATGGGCCGCGTCTCCGCGTGCTGACCTGCAATCAAGGGCGCACTCACGATCGAGGCCGTGAAGAGCGGGACCAGAACGTGGAGGAACGCGAACGGAGTTGTCACCAAAGGGCCCGCAGCAAGCACGACGAAGCCCCACGCGGCACCCAATTGCATCATATCGGAACTATGCTCGTCGGCGCTCTTCGAGCTGCGCTCAAGGTAGTGCATGAGGCCCAAGAGGATCAGCACATCGAGCGCACTGCGATGCAGCGCATCGAGCAGCGAGCCATTCGCGAAGGGCGAGGGGGTACGAACGAGCACCGTGATCGTGCCCGCCACGAGGCCCAGAAGAACGGCATCCCAACGAATGCGTTGTCGCGCTCGGCGTGCCACGGCCAAGGCCATCACGAAGCCGAGAAGGCCGAGAACGAAGTGACTCGAAGGCCCCGCCATCTCGACGATGGGCGGCGTGCCTGGAGGCAGCCGCGGCGCGATGAAATAGACGATCAGCGACGCGATCGCCGAGGGAAGAATCCAGGTTCGAAGCGCGAAGTACAGACGCTCTCGGTGAAGCTTCCGCTGTTGATTCGGCTCAGGAAAAACGAGCGGCTCCATGATGGGCGCGTCTTTGCCGACCGCACGCAAGAGATGGGCAGTGAGGCGCGCGTCACCCGCACGCACATCGCGCTGCTCGCGGACCTTGTGTTGATCGTCCGCGATCGAAAAAACGAGCCGACCCTGATGCACGTGCAGGCCAGAGCCGATGACAGTGAAGGCCTCGCGGTGGCCCTTGGCAAAGCGCGCGTAGGTGCCGTCTTCGCGCACCTCCAACTCAGTGAAACGCTTGCGCCAACCCCAGATCAGCAGCGCATCAAGGAGAAGGACTCCGAGCGCGACACCGATGCTTTGTCTCTGAACGGCAATGACGAACGCGACCACGTTCAGCCCCGCGAACACCCAGATCGCGGCCT
The DNA here is from genome assembly GCA_044373065.1 of Sandaracinaceae bacterium. Classification (GTDB taxonomy): domain Bacteria; phylum Myxococcota_A; class Polyangia; order Polyangiales; family Sandaracinaceae; genus JAFLCL01. The sequence continues at coordinate 481 of JBILQT010000462.1, read as the reverse complement.
TCAGATCCGCGCCACCCAGCGGCGCACGCAGAGGCAGCCGTACCTCCGCCATGTGGTTGTGGACGGCATACCAGAACGCGCGATCGAGAAAAAACTCCGCGTGCTGAAGCGTCGGTGAGAAGGCGAGCCGATGGCCCGACCGATCGACCAACACGGAGCCCTTCGTCGCACTCGATTCGATGTCGACGATCTCGTCCCAGCGCATTGGAGAAAGACGCTTGTCGCACGGCCGAATCCACTCTTGATCGATGTCAAAGCGCGAGGCGCGATCGAGGCGCGCCGTATAGGCCAAGAGCAACATCCCAAGTGGCACCGACATGAGCGTCAGGTGAAGAGGCGCCTGACTCATCACTGGCGCGAGCGTCATGACGATCCCCAGCCCGAGAAACATCGCGAGCCACCCCGTCGTGATTCGAATCCTCATCGCGCTGAAACCATCGCACGCGCACTCTCTTCCGACAGGCGGAGTCGGGGCGTCGCG
>JBILQT010000134.1:0-19414 GCA_044373065.1 Sandaracinaceae bacterium | reverse complement strand
AGAGCGACTGATTCATCGTCTGCATACCCGAGCGGCCCTGGCCAATCTGAATCTGCGAGTAGATTTGGTGGACCTTGTCCTCGCGGATCAGGTTTCGAATGGCGGCATTCGGGACCATCACCTCCGCGGACATCACGCGGCCTGGGCCATCCGCACGCGGCAGGAGGCTCTGCGACATGACGCCCTGAAGGACGAACGAGAGCTGCGCGCGAATCTGGCTCTGTTGGTGCGCGGGGAAGACATCGATGATGCGGTTGATCGAGGAGATGGCGCTGTTGGTGTGCAGCGTTCCGAAGACCAAGTGGCCCGTCTCGCTGATGGTGAGCGCCGCCTCGATGGTCTCGAGGTCGCGCATCTCGCCGACGAGCACAACGTCGGGGTCTTGGCGGAGCGCGAACTTCAGCGCGTCCTTGAACGAGCGCGTGTCGGCACCGACCTCACGCTGATTCACGACGCAGAGCTTGCTCTGGTGCTCGAACTCGATCGGGTCTTCGATCGTGATGATGTGCTGGCGCGTCTCCCGGTTGATCTTGTCGATGACCGAGGCGAGCGTGGTCGACTTGCCCGAGCCTGTGGGGCCCGTGATGAGCACCAAACCACGCGGCATCGCAGCGAGGTCGGCCATGACGGGCGGGAGGCCGAGCTCGTCAAACGTCAGGATTTTGTGGGGAATCGCGCGGAAGGCTGCACCGACGGCGCCGCGCTGCATGAAGACGTTTCCGCGGAAGCGGGAGAGGCCGCGCACAGAGAACGAGAAGTCGCACTCCCAGTTCTTCTCGAACTTGATCTTCTGATCCTCGGAGAGCACCGAGTAGATGAGCTGCTTGGTGTCTTCGGCGCGAAGCGGCGCCATTTTCAGCGGGACGAGGCTGCCATCGATGCGGAACTGCGGGGGCGTCGCCTTCGTGATGTGAAGGTCGGAGGCGCCACGCTCGATCATCGCGCGCAGGAGTTGAAGGAGCGTGACCTGCAGTGGTGCCTGGGGATCAGCGTCGGTCATGCGCCCAGCGTACCTGGGTCGCGCAGGTTCTCGCAGGTTTTGTGGTGAGGCGGCGCTGACTGCCCCCGGTCGATCGGGTTTCTTGGGGACGGTTGGGGTCGCGACAGACCGCCACTGCGTCCGAGACTGAGACTGCGACTGAGGCTGAGGCTGCGACCGAGTCCGAGACTGCCACTGAGACTGAGTCCGAGACCGCGACTGAGGCCGAATGCACGGAGCGCCGCCAGCAAGGCTCCGAGACGCGAAAGTAGTGCTTGCTTGCGTGGAAATAAGGCTTCGAGAGGTGGAAATAGCGACAGAGAACCCGCCCGGGAACGGAAAAGAGGCGTCCGGGAAACGAGAAGAGGCGCCCGGGAACGGAAAAGAGGCGCCCGGGAAACGAGAAGAGGCGCCCGGGAAACGAGAAGAGGCGCCCGGGAAACGAAGAGAGTCGCCCGGGATGTCCCTGGCGACTCTCACGCTTTCCCGGACGACATTTCGCCGTTCCCCGGCGCGCCTCCCGCTTGCACATGTCGGCGACGCGATGTCCCGCGCGGGCGTCTACTTCTTTCGCGCGCGCTTTCGCGCCGACTCGTACTGCGAGAGATAGAGGTGCAGTCGCTTGGGGTCGTCGATGTAGAGATATCCGGCCGCCGCGCGTACCTCGCCAAGCGCCAGATCGAGCGTGACGAACACCTTGTTGCGGTGCTCAAGCGCCTTGAGCGCAGCCTCGCTGTCCTCCCCACCACCGCCGAGCTCCTGCGCCATCGCGCGAAGCTGGCCGGGTGTGGCCTCGGTGATGTTCTTGTCGCGCGTCATCACGTCCATGTGCGAGCCGATGAAGTCGGCCAGGTCGTTGAGATCCTGGATGAGATCGGGAAGCCCATCGCCCTCCGCTATGCGGTCGAGCTCAAGCTGCGCGGCTGCATTCTTTCGGAGGCGGTAGCGCCCCGTCGCCATCACCCTGCGACGCGCGTCCTCGGCCTCCTTGCGCAGCGCAACAAGACTCTTCTGCTGCTTGGCGATGCGCGCGCGCTGCCAGTTCGTCTCGGCCTCGCTGAGCGCCGTGATCAGGTGCGGAATCGCATCGAAGGTCTCGGCGGGAAAATCCTCCAGCGCGACAAACTTCGCACGCGCGGGCTTGGCCACCGCCCAGAGCCGCTCGGCCTCCAGCTGCGCGGTGCGCACCGGCATCGAGGGCGGCTTCTCTGCCGATCCCGCCGGGATCCCAAGCATCGCGGCCGCGAGGTCAAACGCGACCTTCGCCTTCGCATTCGGTGCAGCAGTCGAAGCCCTCTTCGCAGGCGCGCTGGCAGCCTTCTTCTTGGCAACAATCTTCTTCGCGGATGTCTTCTTCGCGGCCATGTCGTCTTCCTCCGTGAGCGAGCGTGGAGGCGCGAGGTTAGCGAGACGCTGGGGGTGGTTGGAAGGGGAATGTTGGAGGCGACCGAGCTGCCTCCGCGCGCCTAACCGGTCACGCGCTCGTGCGCGTGTCCGGCCCAAACAAAAACGGACGCGTCGTCGTCCACCCAAGCAAGCGCGGTGCACTCGCATCCCAGCGTGGAAGCCGACCGCCCGCAATGACGAGGTCGAGCCCGCGCATCACAGGCATGAAGCGCTCTTGGGCCAGCGCACTTCGCTCACGCAAGAGCGCGTGCATGTCGGCGTGCCACAGCGTGACTTCCTCGGGCTTGGCGCGTGAGAGGAAGAAGAGCATCTGGCGCCAGGCGAAGGCGAGGTTCTTTGCGCTCTTGAGGCGCGTTCGATGCGGCGACTTCTCCGGCAAGACCTTGCGCTCAAGCATGTCGAGGATGTCGTTGAACACACGCGGCGCCAGGAAGCCGACGTCGAGCTCGAGTGTGCCCGTGAGCACCGCGAGGTTGTGCGTCGTGAGAATCGAAGCCTGCTCGATGATCATGCCGTTGCGTGCGCGTGGATTGCCTTCGGGCGCATCGGCCAGCTCCACGCCGAGCGCATCGAACGCAGCGCTCGTCGCCTTCCCGAAGCGTGCCGTATCGGGCTCCATCGCAAGCACACGGTTGTAGGGAAGGCCGTAGTAGCGCGCGTAGATTGAGTCCTCGCCGAGCATGCGCGCGGCCACCTTTGCGGCCTTCAAGAACTTCTCGGTGAAGGTGCCCATGAAGATGTCGGAGGCGATTTCTTCGACGAGCGGAAGTGGCTCTTCGAAGCTCACCTTCGCCAGCGCGCTCAGCTCGGAGACCAGCTTGTTCGGCGTGATCGTGCTGGGGAAGGCCTCGAGTGCGAGGGCCACGAAGGACTTCAAGAGTGCTTGAGACGGCGCCTGTGCCGACCTGTCCGAGTGCGCCTCCATCGCGGCCACCCAGGGCAGCTCTTGAAAGCGCACTTGATGCTCAAGCCACAGGAGAAGCAGCGAGCGGCGTCGCTTGAATGCGCGGTAGGTGGCTGCATAGAGGCGGCGTGCCGCGGGGTCATCGAAGCGCTCGGCGAGCGCATGCCCCGAGAGCTGCGGCAAGGTCTTCGCGAGCACCTCGCTTGAGCCGATGCGGCCCTCCACCAAGTGCGCCTCAAGCGGTGCTTCCACGGCCTCCTGCAGGCGCGTCGTCAGCGTGCGCGGAAGCGCTGTGCCCTCCGCAATCTTGCTCGTCTTGGCTTCGTCTGCGTTGAGCGGCGCGGAGACAGCCGAGAGGTCTTCAATGCCCGCGCCACTCGGGATGGCCTTGAGGCGCTCGGAGAGCACGGAGGCAAAGCGTCGATAGGGGATGCCGCTCGCCTTCGCTTGCGCCTCTCGGTACGCGCGATGCGCCTCGGAGCCTGGCTTTCCATAGCGACGAAGGAAGTCACTCAAGCGCGTGCGCGCGCGCCCTTGCGTGCCCCATGCGGCCTGCCGCGGGTCACTCGACTCACGCAGCAGATCGACGAGCACCCGCAGCACCTCGCCCTTCTTGTGCGGTCGCGTGCAGTGCGTGTGTGTCTTCGCGGCCTCGTCGTAGCTCGCAAGGAGCGCGTCGCGTCGTGCCGAGAAGTCGTTCGGCAGCGCCGTGCACGTCGTGCCCTTTTCGACATCGAAGACTTCAAGCAAGAGCGTGACGAAGGCGTCCGTCAGCGGCGCCCACACCGAGATGGACTCGTGCTGCGCCTCGATGTCGTCGTTCGCGTCTTTCGTGTCGAAGGTCTTCGCGACCTCTTCGGCAGTGCGGAAGAGAACGGGGCCGAAGAACGCGGGCCTGTCGTCCCGCGCAAGCTCTTTGGCAGCGGCGGGCTGCGGGTAGAAACGCAGCTCACCAAAGCGTGCGGAGATGAGCTCAAGCAGCTTCTCGACGCTCTTGAGGTCGTCCTTCTCCACGAGCCACGCGAGGACAAGCAGCGCGGCTTCTTCCGGCACGCCGACTTCGTACGCACCCTCTTTGAGTTGAGTACGCAAGCGCGCGAGGCCCTCCTCCGAGAGCGCGTCCGCATGCAGCGCATCGCGCGAGGTCTTGTCGAGCGGGAGACCAAGTTCGGCCGCGCGCTTCTGCTCGTGAGGATGCAGCGAGCCGCCTGCTGCGTAGTACCCAGCCTTGGTGAAGCCTCCGCGCAACACACCCGGAGTGATCCAAGCCGGCGTGCCGCTGAAGGGAGTGCGGCTCCCGACCTTCATCGCACCACTCGCGATGCTCGTCAGCACGTCCATCCATTGCTGCACGCGCGTGGTGGCCTTTGCCTTCAGCGCCGCATCCTTGTGGTTCTGCGCCGCCCGCATCGCACGCAGCAGCTCGTGCACTGCGTAGTTCGAGCCGACCTTCTCGGCCTTGTCGTTGTCATCACTCATCGAGCTCGATGGCAGGAGTCGAACCTGCGCCAACCGGGTCCTAGCCCGGCGCGATACCGCTACGCCACATCGAGACGAACCACGAACATCACCAGCTCGAAGGCAGGAGTCGAACCTGCGCCACACGGGACTTCAGCCCGTGGCTCTACCAACTGAGCTACCTCGAGACGAACCATGAACATCACCAGCTCGAAGGCAGGGGTTGAACCTGCGCCCACGGGTGTGCAGCCCGTTGCTCTACCGACTGAGCTACTCCGAGATGTCACGAGCATACACGCGTTGCTGATCCCGCCCGCGCGGTGAAGTCTCACAGCGTGCAACACACCTTCCTCGGCAAGACAGGCATCAAGGTCTCTAGGCTCGCGCTCGGCACGATGACGTTCGGCGGTGACGCCGACAGAGAGACGTCGCGCGCCATCTACCTACGCGCACGCGAGGCAGGCATCGATCACATCGACACGGCCGATGTCTACAATCGCGGCGTCACGGAGGAGATTGTCGGCGAGCTCATCCGCCCCGAGCGCGACCGCATCGTCTTGGCCAGCAAGGCGTACTTCCAAACAGGTGATGCACCCAATGATCGCGGCACCTCGCGCTATCACCTCGTGCGCGCCGTCGAGGCCTCACTGCGTCGCCTCAAGACCGACCGCATCGACCTCTACTACCTGCACCGCTTCGATGAGAAGACCGACCTTGAAGTCACGCTGCGCGCCGTCGAGCACCTCGTTCAATCGGGCAAGGTGCTGCACCTCGCCATCTCCAATTTCGCTGCGTGGCAGACGATGAAAGCACTCGGCCTCGCACGCGCGCTCAACCTCTCACCCGCGGTCGCGATTCAGCCGATGTACAACCTTCAGAAGAGGCAGGCCGAGGTGGAACTCTTGCCGATGGCCGAGAGCGAAGGGCTCGCCGTCTTTCCGTACAGCCCGCTTGGAGGCGGCCTCTTGAGCGGCAAATACGGCAAGGCGCAGCGTCCTGAGGGTGCGCGCATCACCTCCTGGGAGATCTACAAGATGCGCTACGGCACCGACGCATCCTTTGACCTCGCCGACCGCTTCAACGCGCTCGCACAGGCGCATGGGCATCACCCTGCAGCACTCGCTGTGGCCTGGGTGATGAGCCATCCCGCGGTCACTGCACCCATCCTTGGCGCACGCAGTGTCGCGCAGCTGGAGGCCGTGCTCGGTGCAACGAACATCCACATGACGCCCGAGCTGCGCGCCGAAATTAGCGCCCTCTCGCCCGAGCCTCCGCCTGCGACGGACCGCAACGAGGAGGGCAAGAGCACCGCGCTCGGATCACGCTGATCAGCTGCCGTTGAACACGTAGACGCGCGCGCCATCGCGCATCGTCACAGCGTTCACGCCGCTCGAAGTTGCGAAGTCGAAGGCGAGACCATTCATTGCCTGTGTATAGAAGGCCGTCATGCCCGCGCCGTTCTGTCCGCCGATCAAGTAGTAGGCGTGGTTCACGTTGTTCGCGCTGAAGTCGACGTAGGTGAATGCGGGCGTGAGCGTCTCGCCGGAGACATCGCGACCGAGGCGCGTTCCGCGTCCGATGCCTGCGGCACGAAGCACGTTGTCGCCCTCATTCGTTGTCACGAATTGCAGCGCACCGACATGCACGCCCGAGAGCCATGCAGCATGGCCGCGCGCGGCACTCGCGCCGGAGTTCACGATGACAGTGTCGAAGAGCGAGGGAGGCAAGCGCTCGACGCCTGCCACGCGCGAGGCGCCTTCGAGCACAAGGCTTCCCATGCTGTGCGTGATGAGCGTGAAGTGAAGCCGCGCGCGCCGCTCGGGGTGCGTGCGCTCATCGCGATAGAGGTCACCAAGCACGACCGCGAGGGCAGGGCCGGAGGCGAGCGCGCGGTCCTCGGGAAAGCCCAGCGGGCATGAGTCATCCGAGCCCGGCCAGAAGAGCATGATCGGCACTGCGCTGTAGTCGCGCGCCATGTCCGGCATCGCACCCGCGAGTGATTTCATCGGCTCACCACCGCCGCCGCAGGCGCGCCCGTGCACGTAGAGAATCACGTTGTCGGCATCGGGTGCCGTCACCGCATCGAGTGCGCGCGTGATCTCGCGGATGCCGTAGCGCGTGCCATCGAGCGTGTAGAGCGCAGCCTCTGGAGGCACCATCGCGTCATCGATCACGATGTCCTCGAAGCCCGCATCGAGGCTCGCGTGCGCATCGGTCGCTAGGTGTGCATCAACCCCAGGCGGCACGAAGACATCTGCGCTCTCGATGTGTGCATCTCGCGTCTCCACCGAGGCATCCGGCCCGGTGGAGGAAGGTTCGCAGGCGAGCGCGAGAGAGAGCGTGAGGGCGAGCAGCGAGGGACGCGACATGGGGCGAGGTTGCACCGGATGCAGGTTCGTTTGCGAGGGCTCGGTGCGTGTGCACTGCGCATCCGAAGGACCGCGTGGAGGTAACGTTGCGCGCTGCCAGCCGGAGGTGTTCTCATCGACACACACATTCAACGATGAGGGCCTCATGCATCGCGTCTTCGCTTTGTTCATTCTCCTGCTGACGACGCATTCCGTGGCCCATGCGCAAGACGCAACGGAGCCCACGCCGCCGCGGGTGATCGAGCTGATTCTTCGCGCCGAGACAGAGTTTCAAAACGGGCACACACGCACCGCAGGCCGCACCGTACGCGAGGCTTCTCGCAGGCACCGGAGCTCGCTCGTCGCGCGCGCCGCGCACATCGCTGTCGCACACAATTTGGCGCCGAGTGCAACGCTCCATCTGGATGCCGCACAGCTGGAGCGGGTCATCGACCATCACGGGCGTTCGGTCGCGCTGCATTGGGTTGGGCACGTCCTTGGGATCCTCGGTGCCGCAGCCGGTGCTTACGCCGGGTTTGGCGCGTACATCGCGATCGAGTGGGCCCGCAGTTGGGGCAGGTCGACGTCGTCGGACGACGAAGTGGTTCCCGTCATCGGCGCGCTCGGTGGAGGCGGGCTCTTGTTTGCAATCTTGGGACTGACGCTCCACGGCTTCGGCGAGGAGGAAGACGACGGGGTGGAGGCGACTCTCCGAATCAATCCGACGACAAGCGGCGCATCGCTCCTCCTCTCCGCGCGTTTCTGAGCCGCGCAAGAAATCTTTGGAACCTTCTTCGTGGTGCCACGTAGAACGCCCCGAAGACGATGCGTGAGAGCGAACTCGATGATCTGACGTTGGCGAAGGCGATGCGTGGCGACGAAGCTGCACGCATCGCACTTGTGCGTCGCTACGAGCGCCTTGTCTTCGCGGTGATCGCGCGTGTGGTCGGCGCCTCATCGAGTGACGTGAATGACCTTGCGCAAGAGAGCTTTCTTCGCGCCCTGGAAGCTCTCTCGCGCTTCGAGGCCTCGCGTGGCGTGCGCCTCTCGACGTGGCTCTCGACCATCGCGGTGCGCACGGCGATCGACCACGTGCGTCGTCATGCGCGCGTTGTCTCGCTCGATGCGATGCGCAGTGCGGGCCGCTCACCCGAAGATGTGACGCATGCCGATGAGGTGAGCCTCGATACCAAGCGCGAGACGGAGCGGCTGCGCGATGCGATGGCGCAGCTCACGCCGGAGCACCGCGCGATTGTGGTGCTGCGCTTTGAGGCCGAGCTCTCGCTCGAAGAGATTGCGCGTGAGCTTCAGCTCGAGCTCGGCACCGTGAAGTCGCGCCTCTCGCGTGCGCGTGAAGCCTTGCGAAGTGCGGTGCGTCCGCGTGAATCACTTGCGGAGGGAACATGACTCAAGACGACGATGATGCGCTCTTTCAGCGCGCACTCGATGCATCCGCGCCCGACGTTGAGGTGCCCTCGGGCTTTGCAGAGCGCGTCATGGCGCGCGCGAAGAAGGAGCAGCCTGCGCCCCGAAAGTCGCGCTGGCTGGTACCGCTCGGCCTCGCTGCGGGTGCGCTTCTGGCCGGCGCATGGGGCTACACGCATCGCCGCGTCGAGGGCGTGATGGAGGCGCGCGATGCGCTCACCGAAGTGCGCTTGGGGGCGCGCGCGGTGGCTGTGCTTTCGCCTGGTACGTCAGGGCGCTTCGCTGTTGGCGGGCTCTTGGGTGAGGGCGATGTGATGCACCTCGATCATGGCAGCGCGTTCTTGCGCGTGGAGCCAGGTCGCCCTTTCTCGCTCGTGACGGAGGAGGGTGAGGTCGAAGTTCTGGGCACTTGTTTCGAAGTGACACGCATGGAGGAAGACATGACGCAGGTGAATGCAGTGCGAGGTCGATGGTTTGGTGGCGGTGCGCTCGCGATGGGCATGCTCGTCGCGGTCTATGAGGGCAGCGTGCACGTCTCGCGTGGGCAAGCCGATGCGGGCGAAGGCCTCACGCTTTCGGCGGGCCAGCAGGCGCTCTTGAACCGCGAGGGCGAGGTCCGCGCGCTTGCATCGAGTGCCACTGCGACAACGCCTGCCTCTGCAGGCGCACGCACGCCCGCAGAGGCGCTTCTCGATGCGCAGCGTGCGCTTCGCGCGGGCGCTTCCACGCCTGATGTGGCGCACACGGAAGCGATGCGCGAAGAGAACGCGCGCCTTCGCGCCATGCTTGAGCGGCACGCAATTTCGCCCGAGACAGGCGAGTTCTTGCCCAACGCGCGACGCGGCTTGGACGAGCGCGGCAACACCGATCTCACCCCCGAAGAATGGGCGACCCTGGCCGACGGCGGGGAGCTTCGCTTCCGCTTGCCCGTCGGTGAATCCGGTACCTTGGACGACGATGTGCGTGAGGATCTGGCGCTGACCGACGCCGAGGCGGCTCGCTTGGGTGAAACCGTGCGCGGTGCGTACGGGGGCATGCTGTCGCGTGTTGGCGAGGCGTATCGATCGGCGACGGGGCGCGTTTATGAGGGTCAGTCGCTCGCGGTGATGATGAGCGAAGTCGAAGATCACACTGCTGCCGACGAAGTGGCACGTGTTCGCTGGATGCTCTCTCAGGAGCGCGCCGGCCGCAGCACTTCGCCGAGTGACCCGATGTCGGAGTACGAGCGCATGCTGCGCGAGCTTGTCGGCTTCGAAGGCGACCTTGAGCAGCAGGCTGCATCGCAGATCGGAGAAGAGCGCGCGCATCGGCTCATCCACGAGAACTCCGCGAGCTCATTCGGCATGACGGGGCAGCCGCGAGGCGATGAGGGGACGCCGCCGACCGAAGCGCCTTGAGCGTTCGCGTGAACTCCACGTGACATCACGCGCGCACCCGATTGCGCTCACCTCCGGGCGACTCACCGTGAGCGCATCGAAGGAAGCACACCATCACGCCTCGCCAAGCGCCTCCCCAAGGGTTGGCTTCAGACCCACGGGCCAACCACCTACCGCGGGGTCGCGACGAGCGAGCTTGTGATTCCGTGGCGGGACGATGGGAAGACGGCGTTCATGCTCTTCGGCGCGTTTGGGTTCGGCGCGGGGACGCTCTGCCTCTTCATTCACCCAACCATCTGCTCGCTTCCGTTTCTCGTCACCCATGGTGGATGCGCGTTGTTTCTGGCGTACGAAGCCCTGGCCACGATGGTCAACAAGACGTGCATTGCCATGACGCCGACGTCGCTTGATGTCTCGCATGCACCGCTGAATCGCGGAACCAGGTCCAGCATCAGCGCAAATGAGATCGCAGACATCACATGGCGATGCCTTCGAGACAGCGACGGCGTCGTAGGACACACGCTCGCGGCACGATGCGTCGACGGCACGCGACGCGACATCTGGGTGCCTGTGAAGGATGCAGAACAAGCGCGCTTCGTCGCAGAGGCCATTGCGCTCTACTACGGCTTGCCTTGCATCGTCGAAGCAGGCTGATGATTCTCAGCCGATGCGCACCTCGCCCCAAGACCAAGCGTTGTCGCAGCCGCTGCCACGCGGCTGGGTGTTGCGGCGCGAGGTTGCGACGTATCGCGTGAGCGCGCTGACTGAGCTGAGCATCCCGCCCGAGCGCAATCTCAAGCGGCTCTTTCTCTCGATGCTCTCGGCAGGCTTGGTTGGCTGGCTTGGGCTTGGCCTCGCGATGGCGGGTGCTTCGCTGTTGATGATGCTGAGCGTGCCCTTCCTGCTCGGCTCAGCGGCGCTCTTCTACGATGGCCTCGCGCTCGTCATGCGGGGTAGTGGCTTCGTCATGCACCACGACGTGATGGAAGTGCGCGGTGCCTTGCCCGCGAGGACGCACAAGCGTCTTGAGATGAAGAACCTCGCCCGTGTTTCTGTCGAGCTGCACGACCCCACCGGCAGCGCCGTCTACTGCGTCGCCGTCGAGATGCGCAACGGCGAGAGCTTTGTGGTCTGGAGCGCACCGCAGAAGGCGCACGCACGCTTGGTTGCGCGCTTGATCGCCGAACATTTCGGCATGGAAGCGGATTTTTCGCGCGACTGAACGTGAAAAAGTGCGCTCTGCGCATCGCGCGTTGATGATTTCGTCCATCCAGCGCGGTTCGGTGACGTCGCGCGGGCCAAAAATCACCGGGGTGAGCGGCGCAGAACGTCGTTTTTGATCAAACGGCGCGGAAAATTCGCCGTCGCGCGCGTGATTTTGAAAAAGTTGAGAGAAAATCCGCCGAAAACATGCCGAATCTGCTGGAGAAACGGCATGTTTTGAAATTGATGTCAGTTACACCCAATGACGGGTGTGTCAGGACACTTGCGTGGGTAGGGAAGGACACTTGCGTGGGTAGGGAAGGACACTTGCGTGGGTAGGGAAGGACACTTGCGTGGGTAGGGAAGGACACTTGCGTGGGTAGGGAAGGACACTTGCGTGGGTAGGGAAGGACACTTGCGTGCACACCCCGCGACACTTGGTTGGGTCTGCCTTGAGGCTCGCGCGCGTGGGGACGCGTCTTCGATGTCTCGCGCTAGTACCTCACCACAGGCAGAGTGATCGGTTGAAGCTCAGGGAGTTCTGCGCGAGCGACGAGTAGTTCGATGGAGCGGGCCTGGCGTGGAATGCGTCGGATCAAGCCGAGTCGTTCGAGCTGGATGATCATCTGATGAACGCTTGGCGCGGTGACTCCGAAGAAGCGTTGGAAGTCGGCCTCGGCTGGTGCCTGGCGATTCAGTAGGACGTAGGTGTGAATGAACGCGAGGTACTGGCCCTGCGTCTGGGTGAATCGTGTTTTGTTTGTGGTCGACACGAGGCTCCGGTTGCTGATCCAACGCTTCGATGAACATACGTTATCGCGTCACGCTCTCGGCAGAGGAGCGGTCACAGCTCCAAGACCTTCGTGCAGGGAGCAGGACCGCGGCTCGCATCCTGAAACGCGCTCAAGTGTTGTTGGCAGCGAGTGAAGGTCGTAGCGACGAGGCGATTGCGGGGCTTGTTGGGGTCGGGACTTCGACGATCTACCGAACCAAGCAGCGCTTTGTGGAGGAAGGTTTGGAGAGTGCTCTGCACGAGCAAACGCGTCCCAAGCCCGAGCGCAAACTTGCGGCTCACGAGGAGGCGCTCTTGGTCGCGACAGCGTGTTCGGATCCGCCTGCGGGGCGTGCGCGATGGACGCTTCAGCTTCTTGCTGACGAGATGGTTCGCCTCACCGACCACGAGACGATCTCTGATGAAACGGTACGTCGTCGACTCAATGAAATGGACCTAAAACCATGGCAAAAGAAGATGTGGTGCATCCCAAAGGTCGATGCGGAGTTCGTCGCACGCATGGAAGATGTGCTCGACCTCTACGCCCAAGCGCCGGACTCAACGAGACCTGTTGTGTGCTTTGACGAGACCCCGCGGCAGCTTATCGGAGAGGCTCGCGTGCCGGTCAAAGCCAAGCCCGGCCAACCTGCTCGCGTCGATTACGAATACGTCCGCAACGGCACCGCAAACGTCTTCATGTTCGTGGACGTGAACAAGCCCTGGCGCCACGCCAAGGTCACGGACCAGCGCACCTGCAACGACTTCGCGGAGTGCATGCGCGACCTCGTCGACGAGCACTACCCAGAGGCCACGTGCATTCGCGTCGTGCTCGACAATCTCTCAACGCACTCAGCAGCAGCCCTCTACAAAGCCTTCACGCCAGAAGAGGCTCGAAGAATTCTCCGACGCATCGAGTTCCATTTCACGCCCAAGCACGCGAGCTGGCTGAACATGGTCGAGATCGAAATCGGTGTGATGGCGAGCCAATGCCTAGCCCGGCGAATCGACAGCAAGAGCAAATTGATTTTCGAGATCGCCGCATGGGAGCAACAGCGCAACGCCGCAGGTGCCCGCATCAACTGGATGTTCACGGTCGAGCGCGCGCGACAGAAAATGGGGCGCGCCTACCCGATGCTTGAGTCCACCGACCAGAAGGTCGCTGCGTGAAGACGTCATCGGCGCTGTGGCGAGGTACTAGGGCACGCGTGCACCCGGTAGCCTGAAGATGCGCCGGCCGGGGCGGACCACGAGGTTGCCGCCGAGGATCAGGGTGCGTCCGTGCTCGACCCAGGCGACGCTTGTCTCGCCGGTGACCGACATGCCGAGCTCACCGAGTGCCCGCGCGTCGCGGAGCGTGGCTGGCGCGATGGGATGTGCGCCCTCGCTCTCCTCGATCGCGTGGAGCTGACCGCGTGCGAGGTCGACGAGGTAGAGGGAGCGGTAGATGTAGTCGCCCTCCTCGCGGTTGGCGGAGAGCAGGCCCCAGCGGCCATCGGAGGAGGTGCTCTCGATGACGGGCTCGGTGAGCGCGAGCCTGCGTCGCTTGTTGTTGGGCCCGCGTAGCGTGCCGGTCTCGCCGTGCACCTCAAGGGCCCATGCCGCGCGACGCGATGGACGCCGCGCAGCCTGCTCTCGGATGCGTGTGCGGATGAGCTGTGCGCAGGGAAGCGCTTGCTGCGCCTCGTACGAGATGCCTCCGCAATGGCTTGAGACGATCATCGTGGAGGTGATGGCGCTGCCATCGAGGGGCACATCGAGCAGGTAGAGCACGCTCACCATGTTGAGGTTGCGGTCCATCACCTCAAAGCAGGCGCGTGTGCCATCGGCGGCCATCGAGGACTCAAACTGAAGATGGTTGGCGAAGGTGTAGGGCGCCGCGGGATCCTCTGGCCCACCGAAGATGCCGCCACAGCCGAGCCCCGTGTCGTTGGGGATCGTCGCGACGATGCGCTCGCTGTGCGCCCTGAGGTTGTACTCGTGGAGCGTGTTGCCCTCGGGCGAGAGGAAGATGATGCGCTCGTCATCCGCACGCCGTGCGGTGAGTGCAGGGGTCGACGTGAGCACCTCAAGGACTTCGCCCTCGCGTGAGACGCGCAAGAGGCCTTGGCTCTCGGAGGCGACGAGGAACTCGCCGGGCGCACGCGCGGAAGAGAGCTGCGCCGCTGCCTGCTGGGGCTGGAGGAGGAGGAGAGCGAGGGACGCCAGCAGGAGCGAGCGCATGCCTAGGGGACGCGTCTCGCTGCTCCGACATTCCCGCATCGCGTGGGTGCGTGAGAGGATGGTGAGGTTGGACGGCATGCGGATGACGACACCCAAGGCGATGACCCTTCTGCGCGATGACGCAGAGGCCCGCACGCGCGTCACGCGCCGTTGGTTTCACCCCAACGCGCTCTTCTTCTTCGCGATCACCATCCCCGTGCTTGAGGTGGTGCATGAGCTGCTCTTCATCGGCTACCGCCTGATGGGTGTCGCGCTCGGCGTGTTTGCAGTGTCGGCGATGTACATGCTCGCCGCAGAGATCGTGAATCGCACTTACGTCGAGCTGAAGGGCGACGAGCTGCGTGTCTGGCATGGCCCCTTGCCGTGGCCCGGGTCGATGCACGTGAAGGTGCAAGCGCTGAGAGGGACGACGACGCAGCAGGATGCGCGCAACCCGAAGTACCGCTCACTCACGCTCCTCGATGTCGAAGGCGCAGAGCTCGCGCTGCTAGGAGGCCTGCGCACGGAGGAGGAGGCGCGCTTCTTGGAGCACACCATCCGTGCGCACTGCGGCCTGGCGAACTGACTACCTTCGCTCGGTCACAAGGCCCATCGAGGGCACACGCTCGAGCGCCGTCTCGACCTTGGTGAGCTCATCGTGGATGCGGTCCACATCGCGTCGCAGGTCTGCTGGCTTGCGGCCTTGCGTGTGCAGCGTCGCGAGCGGCGCACTGCACTGCACATCCACGATGGCGCGCAGCCGGGCAATCTCCGCAGACTGCAGCTTGCGCACCTCTTCCGTTGTCGAGAGCACGAAGTCATCGAGCTGACGCGAGAGCATGCTGATGCGGATGTTGGCCGACATGCGCGAGCGCTCGATGCGCTCCGGGTCATTCGGGTCGCTCGACTGCGCGACGGCCGAGGCCGTTGTCTCGTAGAGCGCCTGCGCCTCATTGTGCACACGACGCCAGGCGTTCTGATCGCCCGCATCCCAAGCTGCATCTCCGCGCGCAGCGAGGTCATCGATGCGTGTCTGCCAGGTGTCCAAGGAGATGCCGAGGAGGCCCTGGCCGGGCTGCGAGAAGACGATGCGTCGCACCGAGTCGACCAAGTCTTGGAAGCGATGACGCGGCGGTGTCATCTCCTCGCCGGAGCGTCCTGCGAACTCATCGATGAGCGTGCGCAGCTGCGCGGCGAGCGCGTGGAGCTTGTCGGGGTCGGTGCCGAAGACCTCGCGCAAGCCACTCAGGAGCGACTCCGACTCACGGCGGAAGTGATGCGCGTCATGCCCCCAGAGCGAGCGTGATGCGCCCTCAGCCTCAGCGATGAGCTGCTCGATCCCAGCCTGCGAGGTGTTCGCCTCGGTGGTCGCACCTTCCACGCGCGCCCAGAGCTCAGCCCCCGCGACGATGGCCTTCGCATCGAGCCGCATCGCCTCATCGCAGCGCAGTGTGATCGTCACGGGCGTGCCCACGGGGAGGTCGGGCGAGACCTCGAGCGCGAGCGTCTTGATCGGCAAGCGGTTCTGCAAGAGGCGCACAACCACGGTGCCGCTGCGGTCGCCCGTGGCCAGCTCATGCGTGACCTCGCAGGGCAGGCTCGTGCCACGCGGGATGAGCACCTTGCGTCCTCGTCCACCACCGCGCGCGATCTCGACCGAGATGTCCTTGGCCACGACCGTCGGCTGGCTCAGCGAGCTCGCGCGCTTGCGGACCTCGCCGCGATAGAAGGACACGGGGAAGGTCGCGAGCACGCGGTCATCCAGGTCGCTCAGCGTGATGGTTGCGCCAACGTCCTTCACATCGCCGAGTGGCACTTCAAGGCGCGTCGTCTGGCCAAGCACAAACGCGCTCTCGACGACGATGTTGCCGTCGATACGCACCTCGATGCGGCGCGCAGAGTCGGGCGCAGCCTCCACATCGAGTGCGAGCTTGAGTGTCTCCGTGGCGCTCACGAGCGGCGAGCGGAAGTGCAACCTTGAGGTCGCATCCCCGAGCACAAGGCCGCCTTGCTGTGCGGCGAAGATGGCCGCGCCGAGCGCTACGATCGTGTCGACCTCGGTCTGCAATGCAGTGCGTCCGTGCTTGGTCTTCTTCGAGAGCGACTCGTGCACTGCGCGCATCACGGCAGGCACGCGCGTCGAGCCGCCCACGAGGATGACGCAGTCGATCTCGCCGATGCCGACGTCTGCCACTTCCTTGCTGCGTGCGAGCGCGCGCTCGGCGCAGGTGATCGTCGTCTTCACGAGGTCGGCGATGGCCTCCTCGTACTCGCCGCGCCCAATCTCCATCTCGACCGAGACGCTCTCGCCAGCCTTGTCGCTGAAGAGATCCTGCTTGCTGATCGAGAGCACGTCGTTGGTCGAGAGCCCCTCTTTGATCTCCTGCGCGAGATGCACGAGGCGAAGAAAGCGCGCTCTGTCCTCCGCATCGTTCTGCACATCGAGGTCGAGCGAATAGCCTTTGGTGATCAGGCTTTTGCGAAGGCGCTCGGCATAGCGACGATCCAAGTCATCGCCGCCAAGGAAGTTGTCTCCGTCGATCGCGAGCACCTGATACTCGCCGCCGACGCAGCGCACGATCGAGACATCGAAGGTGCCGCCACCGAGGTCGTAGACGAGGAAGTTCCGCGGCGCGCCCGAGCCGTCATCATCGGGGAGCCCGAGCCACGTGTGATAGATGGCCGCGGCCGTCGGCTCTTGCAGCACACCGAGCACATCGAGCCCCGCGAGCTCCCCTGCGCGACGTGTCGCCTCGATCTGAGGCGCATCGAAGTAGGCCGGCACGGTGATGACCGCGCGCTCGACTTTGACCTCAATGCCTGCGGGCACTTTGCTCGTCAGCAGCTCGTGCATGCGTGTGCGCAGCTCAATAAGAATCTTCGAGGAGACCTCCTCGGGCAGAAGCGCATGCGGCCCAATCTGCACGCGCGCGGATTGCCCCATCTTGCGCTTGATGCTCTCGACGGGCGCGTTCGCACTCCCGCGCTTGGCACGTGCCGCACGACCGACGATGAAGGCATTCGCTTGCGGGTCCCAGGCGACGGCAGAGGCGACGGTGCGCCGTCCGAATTTGTCCGCGTAGAGGAGGATGTCCTTCTCGGAGGGGTCGACCATCGCGACCTCCGAGTTCGTGGTGCCGAGGTCGATGCCGATGGGTCGTTCGATGTACATGCGGGGCTCCGAATCAGCGATGGTTAACGTCGGCTCGTGTCGCGAGCCGGAAAGACAGTGGGCGGTTGAGCGAGCGC
The DNA here is from genome assembly GCA_044373065.1 of Sandaracinaceae bacterium. Classification (GTDB taxonomy): domain Bacteria; phylum Myxococcota_A; class Polyangia; order Polyangiales; family Sandaracinaceae; genus JAFLCL01. Next base: position 2,094 of record JBILQT010000134.1, on the reverse strand, counting down.
TTCTTCGTCGGGGCTTGGCGCTGTGAGGCGTGCGTCGAGGCGAAGGGGATCGATGAAGTCGAGGAGGTCGAGCGGTGCTTCCCCAGCGCCTTGTGCGCGCGGTGGCGCGGGAATCGGTGCGAGCGTCTCGCGCGTCTCGGGGAAGGCCGTGAGGGCGAGGTAGAGCCTGCGTTCCGCGTGCAGCGTGAGTTCCTCCCAGGCCTCGCGCAGGGCAGCTTTTTCTTCGGTCGAAGCACGCTCGGTGCGCTCGCGAAGCTCTGCGGTGAGCGCAGCGACCGAGGCCGAGGGGTCGAGCTCGAAGCTGTCGTAGGGGTTCCTCAAGGGTCGACTCCAACGCGCTGCATGAGTGCAGGCAAACGAGCCAGCTCGGGAAAGATTTCGCGTGCGCGAATCACATCGGCCTTGGCCGGATGCGTCGGCCAGAGCTGGCCCTGCGCGAGCGTTCGTTCAGCCCTGTCGCAGAGCAGATGCGAGAGCACGATGCGCGCATTGCGAAGTGTCGGACAGAGCGCGTAAGCACGCTCCGCGCGGTCCATTGCCGCGACAACGTCTTTGGTCGTCTCGGACCAGAACACCAGCGCCTGTGCAGCGGGCCCAAGGTAGGCGAGCTCGGTCGTCACATCGCCCTCCTCACGCAGCTGGAGGATGCGCGCCTCGAGCGCGGTGAAGAGCGGCACCACGGGCAAGAGAATCTCGCCGAGCACTTCCATCTGGCGCTCGCGGTAGATGGGCCAGGCAATCGTCGGCAACGCGATCACCACCTGACGCTCGACCTCACGCTCACAGCCAAGCCATTGCCAGGTGCGGTGCGCATGCGTCATCGCGAGGATCAGATCGCGCTTCTGATCACGCGCGCGTCCCTCCTCCAGCGCATCGCGGAACACGCCTGTCCATTGGCTCGCGAGCATGTCGATCGTGCTCTGTGCGCGCATCACCGCACTCGCTTTGGATTCATCGCTGAGCGGTAGCGTCTCGGTGAGCGCGGGCAGAGAGCGCAGCGCACGAATCGCGACCTCGCCCTCGGGCGTGCATGCGTGAAGGCCCATGCGCGCGCGTGACTCCACCTCATCGAGGCCGCGATGACGAAGCCTCAGCAAGAGCCGCTCGGTGTGCTCCTCGGAGGCAGACGCTGCATGCGCCGCTGCGCGCAGATACGCGCCCTCTTCTCCGAGCACGAGCCAACACGCGATGAGGCCGCGTAGAGAGAGGAGGCGCGCTTCGCTCGATGCATCCTGCTCAAGCGCCCACGCATGAAGCACCGCGATGTGATGCACGAGCGTGTGCGGAAGGTGCGCGATGTCCTCGGTGAAGAGCGCACGTCGCAGCAGCTCAGGTCGACCCATCAGGGCTTCGCCCACGCACTCTTCGCCACCCTCAAGCGCCCGCACAATTTCGACCGATCCTGCAGCGCGACGTGGCCAGTTGGGGCCGATGATGGGTGAGGCCGCAGCGTCGAATGCGAGCTCGGCCTCGATGCGGTGAAGCAGCTTCGCGTCGTTCTCTTGAACGGACGATGCAGACGCGTGAGGAGCGGAGCGCACGGGCGCAGTCTGCCAAAGTCGGGCGGCAAACTCACGCCCCGTGGTGCGATCCGTGGGACGCTCTCTGGATGATCAAAGCTGGCGCTCTCGTGGTCGTGACTCTTTCGCTCTAACGTGCGTGTGGCGGCGATGAAGGTGCCAGCGTGGAGCCTCCAGTGCAGACGTCGTTCGCAATGAACGCGACGCACGGCGGCTCGGTGCTCTTCCTCAACAACGGTTGGGCGGAAGTGGTCCCGAAATCAGACGGCTCGATCGAGGCCTATGTGGTCGACACGGCAGGTGCGCCGCTCGCGACGCCGATGACGACGAGTGTGAGCGTGAAGGTGCGTGGCGACGATGGCGCGCAGCACACGGTCGTTCTTCCGTGGAACCCTGTCTCATCGCGCTTCGAAGGGCGTCTCGTCGAGGCGCGTCCTGCCCCGGGACCGATGGAGGTTGTGGTCGTCTCTCCGGGCCAGCCGCGTTGGCATGCTGCGGCTCCGACGGTCGTGATCGTGGCCGCCCCGCCACCGCCGATCGGCGCTGCGCCAGTCGTTGTCGTAGAGCACGAGCG
>JBILQT010000461.1:0-4493 GCA_044373065.1 Sandaracinaceae bacterium | reverse complement strand
CGCCCGCATTGCGCGCCGTGAGCGCAGAGCCTCCGAGGTCGAGCACGCGCACCTCATCGAAGGCCTTCACGAGCGAGGCACGCATGCCGCGATGCACAGGCCCATCGAGGTAGGAGTGGTTGGTCACAAAGGCGAGCACCCCGCCCTGCGGCGTCTGCACGATCACCTCCGTCGCCCAGCGAATGAAGCGCACGTAGGCATCGGCGAGCACACCACTTCGGCGCTCTCGGATGGGCGCGCCATCTGCATCGAGGAGGTAGTCCGCGAGCAAGAGACGCAGCGCCTCGCTTGAGCCCTCGCCCTTCCCTGCCACCCAAGGCGGATTGCCGATCACAAGCTGCACGTGCTCGTGCGAAGTGAATGGCGCCACGTCGGCGAGCGGGTCGCGCACCTGCTGCTCAAGCCTCAGGGCTTGATGCTTGGCCACGGCCGTGAGCATCGCAAAGCTCGCCCGCATCGCATCGGGGTCACGGTCGATGCCGAGCAACACACCACCTTCTCCACGCGCTGCACTCATGGCTGCAGCAAGGAAGATCCCTGGCCCCGTCGCGGGGTCGAGGACGCGAAGACGCTTCTCGCCGATCGCCGGAAGGCCATGTTCTGAAAGGAGATTCGCAGCCTCACGCACGATGAGCTGCGCAACATACGGTGGCGTATGGACGACGCCGCCCTTCTTGCGCTCTGCCTCACCAAGCCGCTGATGCCGCACCGCGGCCGCGCGCTCCATGGCATCGAAGAGCGCTTCGGAAAGCTGCGCTTGTTGCGTCATCTCTGCATGCACTCGGCTACCATCCCGCGCGTCATGACGAACCTTCATGCGCAGATGCGCGAGGACATCGAGGAGGCGCTTTTCCGCTTCGTCGAAAGCGTGAGCCGCGAGCGCACCTGGCAGCTCCGCATTCAGCGCGGTGTGCGCATCGCGCTCAAGACGAGCATCGCCGAGCAGCGCCTCTTCAAGCGGGACGGGCTGCACCAAGCGATGAGCGAGACGGCTGCGCGCTGGGGAAAGTTTCGCGGGCCGCGCATGGCCCGTGAGCTCGGCGTCGACATCCACGACCCGCGGAGTCTTGGGAAGATCCAAGACTGGGAGGACGCGCTCTTTGGGGTGACGGGCCATTGGGCCGAGGAAGCCTCGCACACGCGCGAGGGCACGCCTTGCCTTCGTGCGACCAAGCACGAGACAGAATGCCCCTTCGCGGAAGTTGCGCGGCATGACCCGCGTATCTGTACGGACATGATCCACCGCCTTGAGACCGAGACGTTTCGCGCCATCAACCCGACGTATCGCCTCGTGCCGCTCACACGCTTGCTCTCGAAGGGCGATGCGAGCTGCGCATTCACGCATGAGGTTCAAGACGAGAGAAGAGCGGGCGAATGAGTCGGCGCGCGCGGCGTGAGCGCGACTCGGATCCGAAGCTCGGACGTGACTCGCTCAGCAGCCTGCCGCCCGAGAGCGACACGGCGCGCATTGTGAAACGTGTCGCTGCAGGGTGCGGCTTCACCACGCTCGGATTCATCCTTCTCGCAGGCCTTCTCGGCTTCGGCGGCTTTCTCCTCCATCGCTTCGCAGGCCCTTCAAGTGGTGCCTCAAGCGATGCAGTGGAAGAGCCCGAGCTCGACGAGAACGGGCTGCCCGTCGCGACCGGTGCAGGCAGCTTGCCCAACCGTCCCGGCACCGCGGACAGCGACCTCGACCCGCTGACGGAGATGCGACGTCGCTACATCATCGGGCCGCACGTGACGCTCGAAGGAATGATCCCCTCCGATCGGGCCTACCGCGCGAACGGCCGCGTCTCGCCGTGGGACTCCGCGCGCTCGGCGGACACACCCTGGCTCGTGCTTGGCGCGACCTACTCGAATGAGCCTGCGCCCTCGGCATCGGCGGCATTCGCGCCCACGATTCTTCACGCTCCGAATGAGCCAACCGCGCGCGCGATCGACCTGATTCCGAATGTGCCCGCAGTGGCGCGTGTGGCTGCAGCCGATGGCGGAGGCGGGCCCGATGTCATGCACTACCTCGTCTCGTTCGAGGGCTACCCCGGTCACTTCTCGCTGCCCGTGCGCGTGCAAACCGAGCTCGGCCCTGTCGCGGGCGGAGGCTCCGAGGGCGCGGCCGTTCGCTTCTTGATCGGCTCTGCACAACGCCCCGATCGCACCTTCCTTCAGCGCGGCGAGAGCTTCGTCGCGACGATGCGCATCCAGGCCGTCGACAGCGGCGACCGCGTCTCGGCACCCGTCTCGCGCACCGTCAACATCGTGCCGCTTGGGCAAGGCGATCTTGAGGTCGCGATGTCGATGAGCGTAGCGACCGACCTCGACCTCTACGTCACCGACCCGGCCGGCACGACCGTCTACTACGGGAACAACGACGGCTTCAGTGGCGGCCACCTCGACCTCGATGCGAACGCTGGATGCGGCGGCAACATGGGCGTGCAGGCCGAGCACATCTTCTGGCCCACAGGCGGGGCCCCCGCAGGCAACTACAGCGTGCGCGTCGCCCACTACCGAAGTTGCGTCAATGGAGCTCCCGTCGACTACCGCATCACCGTGCGCGCATGCGGCGAGACGACCGTCATCAACGGGCGCTTCACCGGGCAGGGCAACGGCGAGGCCTGCACCGGTCGCGCAGGCGACCCGAGCTGGTGCCAGGAAGTCGTCACGTTTCAGCTGCCAAGCTGTCGTCTGACGAACTGAACAACGTGCAACCTTTCGGTTGCGTATCGCGCCGTCGCTCAGCGTGACCGAACGCGCTCATTGCGCTTTGCATCGAACGTCTTGCGATCGCTGACCATCACGAACTCAAGGCCAACGAGGCGTGCTGCGAGCGCGGCGGTCGAGACGCCCATCGCAACGATCTTGCTGCGCACGAGGAAGGTCGAGGATGCGACCTGAGCACGATGACGGAGCGCGAACTCCGTGAGCTGAATGCGCGCAGCGGATTCGTAGCCAGTCATCTCTTCGCAGTCGAAGTAGTGATGCACGTGCATGCCGCGCGTGTAGGCCCGCGTCGCGGCACTCATGTGCTCGGCAGCCATCGCCGCGGTGATGTGGCCCCGCATCGTTGTGCACATCACGTCAGGCGCCGGCCAGGTGATCTCAAGGTTCGGTTTGTCCGCGTCCTGCAAGTGGGACGACCTTGCATGAGAAGGCGCGCGAAGGTCAACGGGGGAAAGCGAAGAAGGCGACCGAGTCGCCTCGATCGCCCTCTATCACACACTATCGTAATATGATTTCTTTATTGCAGAATCGGAAGCGAGCGCGACTTCGCTGCGTCTTCCGTGTAGGCCGTCATCTGATGGAAGTTGAGGTAGCGGTAGATGTCCGCCGCGTTCTTATCAAGCGACCGCGCGTACTCCATGTACTCCGCCGGCTTGGGCAAGCGACCGAGCATCGAGGCGACCGCAGCCACTTCCGCCGACGACAAGAAGACGTTGGTGTTGAGGCCAAGGCGGTTCGGGAAGTTGCGCGTCGAGGTCGAGACGGCCGTTGAGCCCGGACGAATCTGCGCTTGGTTGCCCATGCAGAGCGAGCAGCCCGGCATCTCGGTGCGTGCGCCTGCGCCTGCGAACTGCGCGTACACGCCTTCCTCGACGAGCTGGTGCTGATCCATGCGCGTCGGAGGGGCGATCCAAAGGCGCGTCGGCACAGCCTCCTTGAACTTCGCGAGCAGGCTTCCCGCCGCGCGGAAGTGTCCGATGTTCGTCATGCACGAGCCGATGAAGACCTCGTCGATCTTCGTGTCCTGAACCTCCGAGAGCTTCTTGATGTCGTCGGGATCATTCGGGCACGCGAGGAGCGGCTCGGTGATCGTGTTGAGGTCGATCTCGATGATCTTCGCGTACTCCGCATCGGCATCGGGCTGAAGCAGCTCCGGGTTCGCGAGCCACTCTTCCATCTTCTTGGCGCGTCGCTCGAGCGCCTTCGCATCGCCGTAGCCGTGCGTGATCATCGAGCGAAGAAGGACGATGTTCGAGTTGAGGTACTCGGCGATCGACTCCTTGCCGAGGTTGATCGTGCAGCCTGCGGCCGAGCGCTCGGCCGTTGCATCGCTGAGCTCGAACGCCTGCTCGACGGTGAGATTTGGAAGGCCCTCGATCTCGATGATGCGACCGTTGAAGACGTTCTTCTTGCCCTTCTTCGCGACGGTCAAATCGCCCGTCTGAAGTGCGGCCCATGGGATCGCATTCACGAGATCACGCAGCGTGATGCCAGGCTGCATCGTGCCCTTGAAGCGCACGAGCACGGACTCGGGCATGTCGAGCGGCATGATGCCGAGCGCGGCCGCAAAGGCGACAAGACCCGAGCCTGCGGGGAACGAAATGCCGAGTGGGAAGCGCGTGTGCGAGTCGCCGCCCGTGCCGACCTGGTCGGGCAAGAGCATGCGGTTGAGCCACGAGTGGATGATGCCGTCGCCTGCGCGAAGCGAGATGCCGCCGCGTGCCTCGATGAAGTCAGGCAACGTCTTCTGCGTCTCGATGTCGACCTTCTTCGGA
>JBILQT010000133.1:0-19497 GCA_044373065.1 Sandaracinaceae bacterium | reverse complement strand
TTCGTGGAGGCCCAGGGCATCGGCCCGGTGGTGCGTCGCAACGTGGCCATCGCGTTGCCCATCGATGCGCTCGTCGCACGCGGCGCGGCCTTCCCTGTGAGTGAGTTCACCGAGGGTGGCGCGGCGCAGACCGTCCTTGCGTTGCTCGATGCGGCGGGCCTCACGAACGCGGTCGTCGAGCTGGATGCCGAGGGTTTTCACATCTACCGCGAGGGCACCGTCATCGATCTACACGAGGCGACGATGCAGCCCATCCGCGCGGTCTACGCCTTCAGGCGGCTTGAAGAACCAGCGACGCACGACGCGCTCTGCACCTTCGCCTGGGCGGACATGCCCTACCTCGTTTGTGCACGGCCCTCAGCGCTCGCCCAGCTTGAGGCGGCTCATGTCTTTGTCGCCGATGCGATGGAGTGAACCTGGATGGAGCGCGATTGCGGCTTCCCTCCGCACATCGCGCTGCGTGATAGTGCTGCCCCATGAACGCTCAAGCTGCGCCCGCCCTCGGGAAAGATCATCGCAACAAGGTCGTCACCTCGGTCGACGAAGCCCTCGCACCGCTCTTTGATGGCGCACGCATCGCCGTCGGAGGCTTCGGTTTGTGTGGCAACGCGGAGGCCCTCATCGCAGGCGTGGTGAAGCGCGGCGTGAAGGACCTGACGCTCATCTCGAACAACGCAGGCAACCTCGGCAAGGGCCTCAACGCCTGGCTGGAGGCGGGCATCATCAAGCGCTTCATCGGCAGCTACATCGGCACCAACGAGGCGCTTCATCGCGCGATGGCCGCTGGCACCGTGGAGGTGGAGATCGTCCCCCAAGGCACCTTCGTCGAGCGCCTTCGCGCGGCCGGTGCAGGCATCCCCGCGTTCTACACACCGACGGGTGTCGGCACGGTCGTCGCCGAGGGCAAGGACAGCCGCGTCTTTGGCGGCAAAGAGCACATCCTCGAGCACGCCCTTCACGCCGACTTCGCACTCATCCGCGCCAAGCGCTGCGACAGCTTCGGCAACGTTCGCTTCTGGCGTACGGCCCGCAACTTCTCACCCATCATGGCGAGCGCAGCGAAGAGCGCGATTGTCGAGTGCGATGAGCTCGCCCCTCTCGGCGCCATCGACCCGGATGACGTGCATCTGCCCGGCATCTTCGTGAACCGCATCCTTGAGGTGAAGAGTCACGAAGACCCCTTCGAGTACAAAACCACGCGCAAGCGAACGACCTGATCTCGCCGCTCCATCCAACGCTCCACACGCACCGAGGCAAGCACATGGTTTGGTCGAAAGAAGAAATGGCCCAGAGGGCCGCACGCGAGATCGCACCGGGCAGCATCGTCAACTTGGGCATCGGCTTGCCGACCCTCGTCGCCGACTATCTCCCCGAAGAACTGGGCGTTTGGTTCCACAGCGAGAATGGTCTTCTCGGCATGGGTCCCTTCCCCTACGAGGGCGACGAGGACAGTCAGATCATCAACGCAGGCAAGCAGACGGTGACGATCGTGCCCGGCGGTTCGATCTTCGATTCCGCACTCTCCTTCGGGATGATCCGCGGCGGTCACGTCGACCTGGCCATCCTCGGTGCGATGCAGATCGGGGCCAACGGTGACCTCGCCAACTGGGCCATCCCCGGCGGCAAGATCATGGGCATCGGCGGCGCGATGGATCTCGCGAGCGGCGCGCGGCGCATCCTCGTGATGACGACGCACACGACCAAAGAGGGCGAGCCCAAGCTCGTCGAGACGTGCAACTACCCGCTCACGGCCAAGGGCTGCGTGAACCGCATCATCAGTGAGATCGCTGTCATCGATGTGACGCCAGGCGGCTTTGTGTTGGTCGAGACGGCACCCGGCGTGAGCCGCGAGGAAGTGCAGTCGAAGACGGGCGCCAAGCTCGCATGAAGGCGCGCGATTGCTTTGCGGCCGAGAAAGCGAGGGGTGAGCGACGCTTGCCCTTCGCGATGATTGTCGATGATTTTATTGATATCGCAATATGCGACGAACTCGCCGCCCGCATCGATGCGATGAACCCCGAAGTGGCACCGGTGACGACGCATCGAGGGCCCGTCATGCGCCTCGATATCCGCAACAACGAGCGCGTGATCTTCGACGATGTCGCGCTCGCGCAATCCCTCTTCGAGCGCATCGAATCGCTTGTCCCCTACGCCCTCGAAGGCGATTGGCCGCAGACGACGAAGCGTGAGCCGGGTGGAATCTGGGACCCGGTCGGCTTGAATGAGCGCTTCCGCGGCTACCGCTACCGCCCAGGACATCGCTTCGCCCCGCACTTCGATGGCGCGTTCAAGCGCACCGACGACGAGATCAGCGCGATCACATTTCTGCTCTACGTGCGCGACAACTGCGAGGGCGGAGAGACACGCCTTCTCGACCATGGTGTCACCGTCACGCCCAAGCGCGGCTCGGTCTTCATGTTCGATCACTTCGTACGGCACGAGGGCGCCGAGGTGCTGCACGGCGAGAAGACGGTGCTGCGCTCGGACGTGATGTATCGAAGGCGATGAACACGCTGCGAAGTTCCGTGAGCCACCTGTAGACTTACGGAACGTGGTGGAGACCGAACAAAAAACACGCCGCCTTCTCGCCCCCGGAACCAAGCTCGGACGGTACGAGCTCGCCTTTCCGCTCGCACGCGGTGGCATGGCGGAGGTGCATGTCGCGCGCCTCGTCGGTGAGGGTCGCTTCAAGCTTCCGGTTGCGATCAAAGTGCCGACGGCAGACGTCGCGGATGACCCGCGCTTCATCGACATGCTGCGTGACGAGGCAAACCTCTCCTCGCTCGTGAAGAGCCCCTACGTGGTCCAGACGCTCGACTTCGTTGCGCACGAGGACATGCACTTTCTCGCGATGGAGTTGGTCGTCGGCGTGTCCCTTCGAACGCTTGTGCGCGCGCGCAGAAAGCTCGCGCTCGAGGTGCCGATTCCAATCCTCCTCAGCGTGATCCGTGATGCGCTGCGCGGCCTCGCTGCGACGCACAAGACACGCGGACCGCAGGGCGAGAGCTTGAAGCTCATCCATCGCGATGTGTCGCCGCACAACATCCTGGTTGGAGTAGACGGGCGCACACGCCTGGCCGACTTCGGCATCGCACACGCGACGCAGCGGCACACGCACACAGCCACGGGTGAGGTGAAGGGCAAGCTGCTCTACTTCGCGCCCGAGCAGCTTCAGGGTGTCACTGCCGACGCACGCATCGATGTCTTCGCGCTCGGGATGGTCGCCTACGAGATCCTCACCGGATCGCATCCTTTTGCGGCAGAAAACCCGCTTCAGATCGCGATGCGCATGACCGAGACGCCGATACCAACCCTCGCCTCACTCAGCCTGCGCGGGCTCTCACCCTCACTCGCGGCGGTGCTCGATCGCGCAATGCAGCGCAACCTGGACAAGCGCTTCATCAACGCGGACGTGATGCTCGATGCGTTCGAACTCGCAGTCGAGGCCTCACCGCGCGGGCAGCTCGCCTCTGAGCGCGAGGTGGGTGAGTTCGTGCGAGCCACGGCGCAGCGCGAGGTCACCGAGGTGGAGCGGAGGCTCTCCATGCTCGCTGCCGCCGACGACATTGCAGCCGTCGCGCACGAGCTTGCGTCGAACGCGCAGGGTGCTCCGCGTCAGGAGCAAGAGCCCGCGTCGATCCCGAAAGAGCCCATCTTCGATGAGGCCCGCGAGAGTCATGGCGGAGACGCAGGCCGTGAGCGCCTCGATCTCGACTTCGTTGCCGTGCCGCAACGCGCGCGTGCTGCGCCCAAAGCCCCAGCGGTCGAGGCCGTTGCGCCTGCCCCATCGAATACGCCGCGCATGGTGGCGATAGGCCTCGCCCTCATCGTGCTCGCGCTCGCAACGCTCTGGCTCGGCCCCTACCGCGTGATTGCGCTCGGCCTCTTCGCGAGCGTGTGCGGGGTGGGCGTCTGGCTCTTCCAACAGCAACGGCGCTCGTAGCGCAGACTCGAGGCTATCGATGCTCATTCAAGACGACGACGCCATCCGCAGGATCGCCAAGCAGGCCAAGCGCGTCGCCGTGCTCGGCATCAAGACGGAAGACGCCGCAGGGCAGCCTGCGTTCTACGTCCCGCAAATCCTCGCGAGACTTGGTGTCTCGATTGTACCCATACCGATTTACTATCCGGATACGACGCATATTCTCGGCGAGCCCGTCTTTCGGCGCGTCAGCGATGTGCCCGGCGAGATCGATATCCTCGACGTCTTTCGAAGGCCGAGCGACCTCATGGCGCATGTGGAAGACATCGTCCGCAAGAAGCCGCGTCTGGTCTGGCTTCAGTCGGGCATTCGGAGCGAAGCGTTCGCCCTGGCGATGCAGGCAGCAGGCATCGATGTGGTCGAAGATCGCTGCTTGATGGTGGAATTTCAGCGCTGACCGTTGGACCGCATGCGGGACAATCCATCCCGATCGCAGCCACTGTCCCATGCGAGATTCGAGCCCATGGTGAGGACCTCACCACGGAGATGACTCGCATGAAGCTGCTCGAAGGATTTGATCTCGGTTCGAAGTACGACCGCCCCCTGCACCTCAAGAACCGCATGGCGATGGCGCCGATGACGCGCAGTCGCGCAGATGCGGCGGGCAATGTCGGCCCGATGCATGTGACCTACTACCAGCAGCGTGCGAGCGCGGGCCTGCTCATCACGGAGGGCGTGAACATCTCGAAGGAGGGCGTCGGGAGCCCGCTGACGCCTGGGCTCTACGAGCCCTCGCACATCGCTGCGTGGACCGAGGTCACCAAGGCCGTGCACGCCGCGGGTGGCCGCATCTTCGCTCAGCTCTGGCATACGGGCCGCGTGGGCCATTCGCTTGTGAAGGGTGGCGAACTGCCTGTTGCGCCCTCGGCGATTCGCATCGAGGGGCAGAAGCACTTCACCTCACAGGGGCCGCAGGATTACGAGACACCGCGCGCCCTTGAGACGAGCGAAGTGAAGGCGGTTGTGGAGGACTACCGCACCGCTGCGAAGAACGCGCTCGCCGCTGGCTTTGATGGCGTGGAGCTGCACGGCGCATTTGGATATCTGCCGAATCAGTTTCTCGTCGATGGCGCCAACAAGCGCACGGATGAGTACGGCGGCTCGATCGAGAATCGCTGCCGCTTCGTCGTCGAAGTGATGCAGGCGCTCGTCGATGTGTGGGGCCCCGGCCGTGCGGCGATCAAGCTCTCGCCGTCGATCCCCTACAACGGGATGATCGATTCGGACCCGACCGCGCTCTTCACGCATTTGATTGGTGAGCTCAACAAGCTGCCGCTTGCCTACGTGCAGATGATGCAGGCGATGTTCCCGCTCGATCATTTCCCGACGTGGCCGAAGGACCCGGTCGCGCTCTTCGGACCGATGATCGCAACGACGGTGATGGCGAACGGTGGCTACGACCGCGCCAAGGGTGAAGCCGCGCTGGAGTCGGGTGCAGCGTCGCTCGTCTCGTACGGCGCGCTCTTCATCTCGAACCCGGATTTGCCGCATCGCTTTGCGGTGAACGCTGAGCTCGCAGCACCGGACCGCGCGACCATGTACGGCGGCGGCGAGAAGGGATTCATCGACTACCCAGCACTCGCGCGCTGAACTGGGAAGCACCCAAAACGAAGGCCACGATGTCTCGCGACGTCGTGGCCTTTGCCTTTGTGTTGGCGGCGACTACGCGACGCTCGAAGAGGCTGCGAGGCCTTCCAGCGCATCGAGGTTCGGCATCTCCGCAGGCGTCTGACTCATGCGCTCGCGTGAGGCGCGGGCGAGCTTCCGCCAATCGCCGCGCTCAAGCCTTCGCCAGCACAAGAGCGCGAGCACGATGATCTCCAGCGAGAGGCCGATCCAGCCACCGAGCGCACCGAGGCCGAGCACGCGCCCAAGGAGCCAGCCGAGTGGCGGTGTGAAGACCCAGGCGCAGAGCACACCGAGCTGTGCGGGCACCTTCGCGTCGCCTGCACCGCGAAGCACACCACGCGCGACCGCGGCTGCACCGTCGGCGATCTGAAATGCCGATGCGACGAAGAGAAGCATGCGCGTGACGGCATGAAGGGAGGGGGCCTCCGTGAAGAGGCGAATGATGAGATCGCCTGCAAACACAAGGAGAAGCGTCCACATGCCGGTGTAGAGCGAGGAGGCCAAGAGCGCGCGACGTGCGACGACTTTGACGAGGTCGTCTTCGTTCGCGCCCACGGCCTGACCCGCGAGCACTGAGCCTGCTTCGGCGAGTGCGACCGTCGGCAAGAAGGAGAAGTGGATGACCTGAATCGCGATGTGATGCGCGGCCATCTGCTCCTCGCCCATCGTCGAGACGATCACCGTGAGAAGCGAGAAGCTTCCCATCTCCATCAAGAACTGAAGGCCCGTCGGGATGCCCACATCGAAGAGCTCACGCAGGTGCGCGCGCGTCGTGCGGCGCACGTCAAAGCCCACGCGTGATTGCGCGATGACGACGACCGAGAGCTCGATCACCTGCCCTGCAAGCGTGGCCAATGCAGAGCCGCGGACGCCCCACAGAAGCACGATCACAAAGAGGTAGTTGAGGCCGATATTGGCAAGGTTGCCAACAATCCCCGCGACCATCGGGGAGCGCGTATCGCTCTCGCCGTAACGCAGCTCACGAATCGCCACGAAGGCGAGAACAAGCGGCGCGCCGATGACGCGAAGCCGCAGATAGTCCTGTGCTGCAACACCCGCTTCAGGGCTTGCAGCGACGAGAGGAAGGACGTGCGCGACCGCTTCACCGAGGATGACGGTGAGCACGCCGAGCACGCCTGCGGCGATGAGACCGGCGCCCAGATAGGAGCCGATCTCTTCGCGTCGATTGGCCCCGATCGCTTGTGAAACAAGGACTTTCACACCGCGAAGGAGGCCCATGGAGAAGCAGTAGAGCGCGAAGGTCGCGACGCCTGCGAGGCCGACACCTGCAAGGGCTGAGGTGCCGATCGTGGAGACAAAGAGCGTGTCGACAAAGGTCATCACGCCGAAGGAGAGAAGGGAGATCGAGATGGGCCACGCGAGCTCGAGCAACGTACGCAGAGGCGTGTTGCGCCAGGCGGTCGTGTCGAGTGTGACCTGTGCTTGAGAAGCCATGGGGAACCTCAGGTGCGCCGCATAAGACGAGGCGCGTCAGAAGAGACGTGAGCCGCACGAACGCGCTGCGATCGGGGCAAGAAGGGATCGGAAGGACTCAAGGCCTCAGGCCGAGTCGGGCAACGTGCTGAAGAGCGACCGAGGTCGCGTCGTCAGGCGTGCGATGGGAGGTCTTGGTAGCGCGCGCCGAGGGCACGTGAGCGACGAAGACTCGCAAGCGGGAGGCAGCATGTGCGCTTCGCTTGATGAAACTCTTTCGTGATTCGATCGGTGCTCAATGGCGACATACCGGCCTCCTTTCAGACGCCTCGCTTAGCGCGCGGGGCGCGTGATGCCAAGGCGCTCAGGATTCGGCATGCGCTGTCAGGTCAGCGACAGATGCCGTTGGTGCATGTGCCACCCGCGCCGCACGGGGTTCCGTTGGGCATGTCCATGACAGGCCCGCAGGTGTAGCTTCCGCCCATGCAACTCGGCACTTGGTAGCGGCAGACCATCCGCTCGCACGTGGCTTCGCAGGAGCCGTTGCCGTCGCAATCTGCCTGGCCGTAGCCGCAGCACACCGCAGGCTCGTAGCATCGTCCACGGCGGCATTCTCCGCAGGTGGCGCAGCTGTTTCCGTCGGGCTCAAAGTCGTCTGGGGGGCAGCTTGCCCTGAGCCCATCGCAGGACTCTTCGACGTCGCACTCTTGCGCGACGGGGCGGCAGAGCGTGCGCGCTGGGAGAAGGACATCGCGACCGCATGCGATCGCGACTCCGTCACAGACCTCGGCTGCATCGCACAGATCAACTGCATCGCGACAAACAGAGCCGGCGGGCGCTACGCGATCCCCCGGGCACCTTGCGCTCGAACCCGAGCATGCCTCGGTGGCGTCGCACACGTCGGCACTTGCGCGACACACCGTGCCTGCGCCTCGGAATCCATCAGAAGGACACGCTGCCTGACCCCCTGAACATGTCTCTGCGACATCGCATGCATCGACCGCGACGCGGCATGTTGTGCCCGACGCAAACGCATCCGTGGGGCAGCTTGCGGCGCTGCCCGAGCAGACTTCGCCAACGTCGCAGACACCCGCTGACGCACGGCAACTGAAGCCCGCACCACGCAAGGTATCGCTTGGGCAGAGCACGCCGGAGCCGGTGCAATTCTCGGCAACGTCGCAGAGCCCGGCCGAGGCGCGACAGGAGGTTGCGGAGGAAGCGAATGCATCGCCGGGACACAGCGCGCTGCTCCCTGTGCATGCCTCAACGACGTCGCAGATTCCCGCCGAGGCGCGACACGTCGAGCCTGCCGCAACGAAGGCATTCGGGGGGCACGTTGGGCTCGAGCCAGGACACGTCTCGGCGACATCGCAGACGCCACCGGAGGCGCGACACGTCGCGCCCGCGGCTTGATAGCTGTTGGCGGGACACGCTCCGGATACGCCGTTGCAACTCTCGGCGACATCGCAGAGCCCAGCCGATGCGCGGCACTCGGTCCCTGCAACCACGAGTGCGTCAGCGGGACATGTGGCTGCGCTTCCGCTGCAGCTCTCTGCGATGTCGCACGCCCCAGTCGCGACGCGGCACACCGATGCTGCGCTCTGGAAGGCATCTGCTGGGCACGCGGCTGCGCTTCCTGTGCAGAGCTCGGCGACATCGCAGACACCTCCCGATGCGCGGCATGTGAACGACGCGGGTCGAAGCGCATCGCTCGGACAAGCAGCTGTGCTTCCTGTGCAGAGCTCGTCGACGTCGCATGCGCCCGCACTCGCGCGGCACACGGTGGACGCTGCGCGGAACACGTCGGTGGGACATGCCGCACTGCTACCAGTGCAGGCCTCGGCCGCGTCACATGCGCCTGCCGATGCGCGACATGTCGTGCCTGCACTTGTGAATGCGTTGCCTGGGCATGTAGTCGATGCGCCTGAGCACGTCTCGGCCACATCGCACGCACCTGCTGAGGCACGACAGACAGCGCCTGCGTTGCCCGCGCCCACTGCCACGCAAACTGGGGAGCCCGTGGTGCAGCTGACGGCGCCGATCTCACATGGGTTTGAGGTGCTGCAAGCAGCGCCCGGCGTGCATCCCGAAGCGCACATGCCGACACCATCGCAGTAGCCACCGACGCATGAGGTGCCTGTCGGCTGGTAGGCGTTGGCTGGGCAGCTTGTGGCCGAGCCTGAGCAACGCTCCGCGAGATCGCAGGTGGAAGCGGCGGAGCGGCAGATCGTAGACATCCCGAGCAACGCATCCGCGGGGCACGCGACGCTTGAGCCCGAACACACCTCGGCGGCATCGCAGACGCCCGCTGCACTGCGACATACCGAGCCTGCGCTCCGGAGTGTATCGAAGGGACACGAGGCGCTTGAGCCGCTGCATTGCTCGGGGAGATCACAGACACCGGCAGAGGCGCGACACGTTGTGGCGGCGCTCGCAAACGCATCGCTCGGGCACGCAATGGATGCTCCTGAGCACTGCTCAGCGACGTCGCACGCACCGGCCGAAGCACGGCACGTAGTCGATGCGGGTGCATACGCATCGCTGGGGCAGGAGGCGACTGTGCCGCTACAGACTTCAGCGCTGTCGCAGACATCGGCTGATGCGCGACAGACCGTTCCAGCGGCCGTGAAGGCGTTGCTTGGGCAGCTCGCGGCCGTGCCCGAACAGACCTCGGCTGCGTCGCACAAACCGGACGATGCGCGACAGACGGTGCCATTCGGCGTGAAGGCGTTGGCTGGGCAGCTGGCGCCGCTTCCCGAGCACATCTCGGCATCATCGCAGGTGCCCGTCGAGGCGCGACAGACGGTGGACGAAGATGAGAATCCGTCGGCGGGGCAAGCCACGGAGGCGCCTGTGCAGCTCTCAGCGACATCGCATGCGCCCGCAGATGCGCGGCAGGTGGTGGTCGCGGGTGCGAGCGCATCCGAGGGGCAAGGCGCCGTCGTGCCCGAGCACATCTCGGCGACATCGCAGGCACCCGCGGAGGCACGACAGGTGGTGGTCGCGGGGGAGAATGCATTTGCAGGGCACGACGCCGTGCTGCCTGAGCACATCTCGGCTGGGTCGCAGGCGCCCCCTGAGGCACGACACACCGTGGCCGCGGAAGAGAGGGTGTCGCTTGGACACGCGGACGCGCTTCCAGAGCACGTCTCTGCGGGGTCGCACACGCCTGCGGATGCACGACACACCGTGCCACCGCTCAGATAGCCATCGCTCGGACACGCGGCCGCTGTGCCTGAACACATCTCGGCCTGATCGCATCCGCCGCTGGCTGCGCGACACACCGCACCTGCAGCAGCGAACAAATCGCTTGGGCAAGCGGCTGCACTTCCGCTGCAGACCTCGGCTTGATCGCAGAGCCCAGCGGATGCGCGGCACGTCGTGGCCGCAGGGCGGAACGTGTCAGCAGGACAGGTTGCCGCGGAGCCAGTGCATTGCTCGGCTTGATCACATGCACCTGCGGCTGCGCGACAGACCGTCGTAGCTGGAGCGAGTGCATCCGCTGGACACGTGGCGCTGCTTCCGGTGCACATCTCGGCTGCATCGCAGACGCCTGCGGAGCTGCGGCAGGTGGTCGTGGCGGGTGCGAACACGTTCGCCGGACAGACCGTCGCGGTGCCGGTGCAGAGTTCTGCCGTGTCGCACGCGCCCGTTGAGGCGCGGCACACTGCACCCGCGTTGCCTGGGCCCGTCGCAACGCACACAGGCGCGCCGCTCGCGCAGCTCACGGTGCCAACCTCGCAGGGGTTGCCGGTGCTGCAAGCTGCCCCGGGCGTGCAGCCCATCGAGCACATGCCACCGCCGTTGCAGAAGCCGCCCGAGCACGCGAGGCCGGTTGGCTGAAATGCATCGGTGGGGCACGCGATACCTGTTCCCCCGCATTGCTCCGCCACATCGCAACTCGAGGCGGCTGCGCGGCAGGTGCTGCCTGCGCTCCGAAAGACATCCACTGGACACGCGATCGAGCCACCCGAGCAAGTCTCGGCCGCATCGCAGAGCCCTGCTGCTGCACGGCAGGAGGTCCCACTCGAAGCGAACGCATCCGCGGGGCATGACGCACTCACGCCGCTGCAGCTCTCCGTCGCATCGCACACACCCGCAGAAGCGCGACAGACCGTGCCTGCGCTCGCAAGTGCGTTGCTTGGGCATGAGGCCAGAGAGCCTGTGCAAGCCTCCGCTGGGTCGCATACGCCAGTCGATGCACGGCACACGATGCCCGCGGCTTGAAGTGCATCGCTTGGACACGATGCAGAGCTGCCTGAGCACGTCTCGGCCGCGTCACACACGCCCGCTGCAACACGACATACGGAGCCTGCCGCAGAGAAGCCATCGCTTGGGCATGCGGCCGTGCTTCCGGAGCACACTTCCACGGCATCACAGCCGCCCGCCGATGCGCGGCATACGGTCGCTGCGGGCGAGAATGCATCGCTTGGGCAGGTGACGCTGGAGCCACTGCAGAGCTCGGCTTGATCGCATGGCCCTGCCGAGACGCGGCAGGTGGTCGTCGCGGGTGCAAGCGCATCCAGAGGACATAACGCACCCGTGCCTGAGCACATCTCGGGAAGATCACATCCGCCCGCCGCAGCACGACATGAGGTCGTCACAGGCGCGAACGCATCGCTCGGACATGCCGCACTCGCACCGCTGCACTGCTCTGCCACATCGCATACGCCCGCGGCCCCGCGGCAGGTGGATCCTGCGCTCAGGAGCGCGTTGGCGGGGCAGGCCGCAGATGCACCCGTGCATACCTCGGAGACGTCACACGCACCGCCGGATGCACGACACACCGCACCGGCGCCTGCGAATCCATTGGCGGGGCACAACGCCGTTGTACCCGTGCAGAGCTCAGCAACGTCGCAGACGCCCGAAGACGCGCGACACACGCTCCCTGCATCCGCGAGCACGTCGCCCGGACAGGCTGCACTGCTGCCCGTACAGCTCTCTGCGACATCGCATGCGCCCGTGGAGGTGCGGCACGTCAGGGTCGGTGGTGCGAACGCATTGGCGGGGCAGTCAACACTTCCCATCGCGCACACTTCGGCAACATCGCAGGGCCCGCTTGATGCGCGACAGGTGCTTCCAACGCGCAGCACATCCGCAGGGCACACCGCGCTTGTGCCCGTGCACATCTCGGGTTGATCACACACGCCAAGCCCAGGCCGGCAGACGCTGACCGCGCTCGCAAATCCATCCGCCGGACAGACCGTGCTCGAACCACTGCACGTCTCAGCAACATCACACGCGCCTGCCGACGCACGACACGTCACACCCGCATTGCCAGGCCCTGCAGCAACACAGCGCGGTGCACCTGAAGTGCAATCGACGCGACCCACCTCGCAGGGGTTGCCCGTGCTGCAGCTCGCGCCTGGAGAACAGCCTGCGCTGCACACGCCAAGTCCATCACAGAAGCCACCACTACAGAGTGAGCCCGTGGGCTCAAACGCATCGAGCGGGCACGCGATCGAATCGCCTGCACACACCTCGGCGGTGTCACACGAAGAGGCCGCGGCGCGGCATGTCGTGCCGACCGTCGCCAGTGCATCCAAGGGGCACTCTGCAGAGACGCCATCGCAGCTCTCTGCGGCATCACAGGGGCCGGTCGCAGCGCGACACACTCGGCCCGCATCACGCGCATCCGAGGGGCAGCTACGCGCCACGCCATCGCAGACTTCGGGGGCATCACAGACGCCCACCGCATCGCGACAGACCACGCCTGCAGGTGCCGCCTCCACCGCCACGCACACGCCCACCCCTGAGCTGCAATCCACGCGGCCCACCTCGCAGAGATTGCCCGTATCGCAAGGGAGATCGCAGCCCATCGGAGGCAGACGACGGTTCGTTCCCATCACCGGGTCGATCGCAATTCCGTTGTAGCGCGCATCGCTCGAGGACGATGCAAAGCGCACCTCAAAGAGCGTGTCCAAGTCCGCCTCTCCGTCATCGAGACCACAAACCTCGATGTCGACGGGACGGTTCCAGTTCGAAGCATCGAACGTGAGCGCTGCAGGGTTCACCGAGACCTCGGAGAGCGGCACCGCAGTGACCGAGAGCGTGACCTCGCCCGAGGGCGCATCCGCAAGCTGCACCGAGATGCTCGCGCATGTGCCGCTCTCGCTTGTGTTGAGGGGCCCACCTGAGACAAGCACGCCGCTGCCCATCGGGATGACGCACATCCCCGTCTCATCACAGACGCCAGGCCCCGCACACGTCGCGCCCTCGAAGCAGAGCCCACCGTCGTCGCAGGCCAAGCCGCTCGCAGCATTGCCACCATCGAGCATGCAGGTGATGCCCTCTGCACTGCACGCAGCCACGCCGGTCTGGCAGCCGACACGACACGCTGCGCCCTCGACACAAGGCGCACAGTCACCGCCGCCATCGCAGATGCCACTCGCGCATGGCTCACCTGGTGGACGCATCAAGAAGGGCTCGCAGGCCATCCCGCCCGCAGCACAAACCCAATGCCCCACGCCGCACTCACCAAGCGCACACGGTTGATCACAGAGGTCATCCGCACCCTCGGTGACGCAGCCGCGCGTTGGGTCGCAGTAGGCATCACTTGGGCATGCATCCGGCAGCGCGAAGTCGAAGCAAGCGCCATCCAAGCACTGGGCGCGCGCGCATGTTCCTGCGGGCACGGGGCAAGCAGCATCGGTCGTGCAACGCGCGGGGACCTCACACGACTCGGGCTCCGCAATGCAGCGAGGCTCGGTGCATCGACCCCCTGCGCACTCCGTATTGGCACCTCCACCCTCGCCTGGGCACTCCACGGCGAAGCAGGCACGGTCGAAGCGAACCACCACGCGCATGTCTTCCGTGAGCGCGATCGGGAGATGCCGCGAGAGCACGGGCTGGAGTTCATCGCGCCCCATCAGGCGCACATCCAGCGCGTACTCACCCGGTGTCACCGGCAGCATGCGCGTCAGCGTTTGCGCCGTACGAAAGTCATCTCGCGTGTACGCATTGATCCGCGCGTAACGCACCAGTGCGGGTGGGCTCGCGTTGTCAAAGAGCGAGAGCTCCACGACGCGAAACTCAATCCCTGGAAGCACATCCGTCTGCAGCGCGACTTCAAGACGGGCACTCGAAGGCCCGCAGGAGAAGAGCGCAAAGAGCGCCAAGGTGAGTGCGCCAATCCACCAAGCCGAACGTTGAATTGCGCGCACAAGAACTCCTTGGTCGCCTCGGCCGGTCCACTTCCAAGGCTGCCTACGAGCGTCTCACGCGCCTTCAAAAGCGCGCAACGGCATGCGCAAGAGGGGGCTTCAGCCCGACTTAACTGCTGCCAAGACGGCGTCGAAGTGCGCCTTGGTCACTGGCGTAATCGAGAGGCGCGTCCCCTTCTGCAAGACGAGCATTCCGTCTAGGGCTGGGTTCACCTTCATCGCCTCAAGCGAGAGCACCTCCTCAAAGCGCTCGACAAAGCCGACATCGACCATGAACCAACGCGGCGCCTCTTTCGTCGCGCCCTCATCGAAGTACTCGCTCTTGCGATCAAACTGCGTCGGGTCTGGATAGGCGAGCTTCACGATCTCGCACACGCCCGCGATGCCCGAGGGCTCGGCATTCGAGTGGTAGTAGAGCGCGCGGTCTCCGAGCTTCATCCCCTGCGTCATGTAGTTGCGCGCTTGGTAGTTGCGCACGTTCTCCCACGACGTCGTCTTCTGGCGCTTCAAGTCATCGATGGAGAAGACATCGGGCTCGCTCTTCATCAACCAGTAGCGCGTCTCGCCCTCCGCACGCGGGCCCAGCGCCCACGCATTCATCGCCATCAGCGGGGTGAGCTCTGCGCTCGCCGTCTTGGCCTTCGGTGCCGCCTTCGATGCCACCTTCTTCGTCGCCATCAATCATTCTCCTCAAGCAGAAAGGGTCGAATCGCTGCGCCAATGTCCACAGCGTGTTTGCTCGGGTCGACCGGGTTGAACCAACGCCATGGGTGCAGCCATGTCGAGGGCTTGAACAAGCTCAGCTGGCCCCAGGCGCACTCGACAAGGATGGGTGAGATGCCGCGCGCGTGAAGGTCATCCATCTCCATCCCGTGCGCGAACTGTCCCGGCACCCAATGCGAGGAAGACCTTATTTTGTAAGGCGATGAGAGCCGCGCGTTGACGCGCCGTGCATGCTCACGGAGCTGGGCGATGTCGGGTGGAAGCGCAAACTTTCCACCGTGCGGCAAGAGCAACATGCCGCCAAACGAGTGAAGCGAAACGGCACGTGTGAACTGCTTGGGTGAAGCATCGAGCTCGTCCATCACGGTGCGCACCTCGGGCTCGGAACCTGGATGCGATCCGGGCGTGCCAAGGAAAGGCAGAAGGCGCTGCACGAAGGGCTTCTTTGGGCGAAAGAAGGTCGGCCAGTTGCGGTTCAAGTCCACGTTGTTCGCGTTGGCCCGCACGAAGCGAAAGCGGCCCGCGCGGAGGTTCGTCTCCACGCGCTTGTAGCCGTCTGGGTTCATCAGCGGATAGATCACCACGCGCCTGGAAGGGGGCGCATCGAGAAGCGCATCGGCGAGCGTCAGCGCCGTCTCCACGCCAATCCACTCCATCGCGTGAATGCCACCCAACACAAGGGAACTTGCAGCGCTCGTCCTCGGGCCAAGCTCCACACGGACGATGGGCTCGCCCTGCACAGAGCGCCCCGGCGTCGTCACGCGCGCGCCTCGCTCTCGCATCTCCTCAAGTGTCGAGAGCACCTCGGCATAGCCGCGGTACGCGCCCCAAGTCGCCGGCACATCGACATGCAGCCGCGGATCATCTTGATGGCGCGCAAGCGCTTGCTGGAGGGCTTCGTTCACCGCGCGAGTATAGCGACGCGCGCTGCAACATCGCAGGCTCGACCATCGCTGCCGCACAACATCGCCGCGCAGCAAAACGCGTGATAAGGGGCCGCGCATCATGCCGCCCACACCGCAGACGCTCACTGGCAAACAGAACCGCTTCCTTCGCGCGCTTGCGCACAACCTCGCGGTGACGGTCATCGTGGGCAAGGAGGGCGTGACCGAGGGCGTCATCAGCGCAACGAGCGAGGCCCTGCTCTCGCATGAGCTAATCAAGCTGCGCTTGCCTGAGGGCGAGCGCGACGAGCGCGCCGAGATGGCCAAGCTCATCGCGGCAGGCACGGGCGGCGCACTCGTCGGAACGATCGGCCGCGTCGCCATATTCTACAAGCGCCACCCCAACGCGCCGCAGGTCAAGCTCCCGCACTCAATGGCCTGACCCGCGCGGGCTCTGTCTCCGCAACGACCTTCGCGGGCCGGACATTCTTGAACGCTCGTTCAAGAACCCTCCGGCGAGAAGCACCAGGTCATCCAAAAAGCGCTCACTCGCGAGCCACTCCGGCGCCTCAAACGCGGCATAGGAGATGGCGCCCTCAAGCGCGGCAACGAGAAGCGTGACGTGCCGCTCGACATCACGAAGCTTCGGGAGGGTGCGCGCGAGGATGGGAACGAGGGCACTGACGAAGTGCTCCAGGCTCTCGCGCACAAAGTGCGTTCCATCCCTCTCCACGGAGGCTGCGAGCGCCTTCGTGAGCGCCAGATGCTCGTGCTTCACGCGAAGCAGCGCTGCGAGCGCAGGGCGCAAGATGCCCTCCAGCGTGGACTCCTTCGGGTGCGCGTCGTGATGGCCGTCAGGGATATCGATGCGGGCGAGCGTGTGGCCAGGACGTTGCGCAACCCTGCACGCGTGATGCGTCTCGACATGTCGAAGATGGACGACGTGATGGAGTTCGCGCGCACCTGGAACGAGCCGCTCTTTGGCTTGATTCAGAATGCTGGGCTTCAGCTCACGGGGCCCGCTTCCTTCAACGCGGATGGGTTCGAGGAGACCCTCGCCGTGAATTTTCTCGCGCCGACGTGGCTCTCCTTGGCCCTCCTTCCGCACCTTCGGGGCGCCCGCGTGATGTGCATTGGCAGTGGCACGCACAACCCCGAGAACCGCATGGCGACCGTCTTTGGCTTTCGTGGAGGGCGCTTCTCCACGGTGACTGCACTCGCCCGCGGCGAGACGAATGCCAGGTCGGACGCGCAGGCGGGAAGAGATCGATATGCAACCAGCAAGCTGCTCATCACGGCCGCCACGATGGAGCTCGCGCGACGTCATCCGGAGACGACTTTCATCACCCTCGACCCAGGCCTGATGCCCGGCACCGGGCTCGCTCGCACTGCCCCGTGGCCCGCACGCGTCGCATGGTCGACGTTGCTTCGCTGGCTCGTTCCGCTCTTGCCGGATGCAAGCACACCCGAGCGTTCGGCGCGCGCGGCTTGCAACCTTCTCACCCGCGAGACCCTTGAAAACGGAGGCGTTTACGACTTCACGGCCCAACCTTCAGCACGCGTTTGGAGAGGCCTCCTAGACCCCACCCTCGGTGTTGAAGCACTCGACCAGGCGAGCGCCTTGCTCACTGCGCGATGGCCGCTTCCGCGATGACATCCCCCGAGGAAGTCCATCCCATGATGCGCTCGGCCATCTCCTCAGCCCACGCGCCGACGGGCTCTGCGAAGGAACGATGGCGACGAAAGCGCGCACGCACACCCACCTCTTCGTGCTCTGCGATGCGCGTCATCGCCGCCTGCATCGCGCGCAAGACCTGCTGATGGCAGGCCTCGACATAGGCCTCGTCCAGTGCGGCCCCCTCGCCCGAGCGCGCGAAGTGAATCGGCGCAAGGCACTCCATCACGATGCGTGTCGGCACGGGCACAAAGGGCGGCGGGAAGCCCACCGTGAGGCCCCACGGGACAGAGAGCACCGTCGGACAAACGTTCACGCGGAGCCACTTGGGGAGGCGCAAGAACGAGGCGATGCGCGCGCCATCGCTCAGCACCATGAACGCCTCGTGCGCACCGACCGTGACGATCGGTACGATCGGGACGCCCTGCCGAATGGCGAGCTTCACGTAGCCGCGTCGCGGGCCAAACACGACGCGATGACGATTGCGGTAGGCGCGCATCGACTCGAGGTCACCGCCCGGAAAGACGAGCACTTTCTTCCCCGCAGCAAAGGCCCTCTTGGCCCCTCCGGCATCCGCGCGAAGGGCACCGAGCTTCTCCAAGCGTGCGCGCATCGGGCCAAACGAGAGCAGCGCGTCATGCACCAACGCGTAAGGCAGATGTGCCTCGCCACGCTCTTGGCGGATCGCATCCGCGAGGATGAACACGTCGGGCATGAGCACGCCCGCGTTGTGATTGGCGACGATGAGCGCCGCGCCCTCAGGCAGATGCTCCATCCCGCGCACGTGCGGCTCAAAGAAGCGCTGAAGCCACGGCCGAAGCGCATCGAGCACCGCATCGACGGCCACCATGCTGCGCCGGTCCACGAACGTCGGCTGCTTCTCCGCCACGACCTCTGCGTCCGCAATGATCTCCGCCTCGGGGTCGGCGAAAACCTCGTTTATAAAAGCTCGTTCTTCGATGTCGTTGCGCGGTCCCATTCGTTGTGAATGCAACTATAGGGGCGCCGCATTCCCGCCCGCAACGCGTGGGCGACGGATGAACGAACCGTGACGACGGAGCCGCACATGCTCCGAGCGGAGGCTTCACACGTTTGTGTCGGGGGCCGGCTTCTCCAGCGCATCGCGGACGCGCTGAAGGGATGTGCGCATCAGCCTGCGAAGCTCCGTGCGTGTTCCCTCTGCACTCTTGTCGAAGACGGGCAGCACATCGGCGATGGCCTCCAGCGTCGAGACCCACTCGCGACGCGGCTCCTTGCGCAGCTTGCCGTACATCGAGGGCTCGCGCGGCTGAAGGGCGATGCGCTCCAGCTTGAGCAGCCAGGGGTTGCGCCACCAGAGCGTCTTGGCCTGGCTCCACGTACCGTCGAGCACGATGAAACCTTCGAGGGCCACTGCTCCCGGCGCACGCAGTTGGTCGTGCCGATCGAGCAAGAGCACGCGCTCCTTTGCAAGGCGCTGCACAAGCTCAGGCGTGAGCTTCGACGCAAAGAGAACGGCCCACCTATCGCGCTCCACTTTGCGTCCCAACGCCGCCTCGAGTGAGGGCCAGGAGAGACCAACACGCGTCTCTGCGCGCTGCACCATCGCCGTCACAAGGGGCGCCGTCCCGAGCACAACATCGCTCTCTTGCGGGTGCTGCAAGATCACAATCTCCACGGGCGAGGCGAGCTTCTCCTGCGGCAGTTTGTCACATATACAGATATGAAGTGGACGTGTGCAGCGAGCGCAGCGTTCCTGCTTCGCGAGTGCATCGAGCGAGTTCAAAAGCACACCACCGCCTGTGTCTCGCTTGCCGAGCAGTTGTCCTCGCCCCAGCCCGCGCTGCCGCAATCGTCGAGACGCGCCTCGGTGCCGTGGCAGCTCAAGTCATCCAACCAAAACGCATCGGTGCCGCCCAAGACTGTCTCAAAGCTCGTTGCGCCTTGGAAGCCAAGCTGACGGCAGGTGACGGTCGCATCTTCGAGACTGAACGCGTCATCGCAGATGGGTCGGCTGTCACCGTCGCG
>JBILQT010000460.1:0-4494 GCA_044373065.1 Sandaracinaceae bacterium | reverse complement strand
TGGCTTCATCCGACCCGGCACGCCGCACGGGACGGGTGGCATTAACTTCCTCCTCGCGATGGCGATTGCCACGTTCAAGGCGGCCTGCGTCGTCACGTGGTTCATGCATCTCAAGGATGACAAGCGCTTCAACGCGCTCATCTTCATCGGCTCGCTGCTCTTTGTCGGAGTGTTCTTTGTCTACACGGGCAATGACACGTACTACCGTCAGCACGAAGACCGTTTCCAGGGCGTCATGGTTCATCCGAGCACGGGTGAACGCGCGCCTGGCGGCTTGCTCGTCGACGGTCAGTCCTGCGCGAATCCACGAACGGGTGAAGGCGTCGCGGCGTACTGCCTCAGCTACAACTGCGTGGAGGGCGTTTGCGCGCCCGCAGTGCACCACGAAGAGGGTGGCGAGCATGGCGAGGCCGCGCACGAGGGTGCCGCTGAGGAGGCCCATGAGGGCGCGGCCGAGGGTGCTCCGGCGCACTGAGGTTTTGTGCAGACGCACTCATTGAGTCGACATGACGCGGGCCTCTGGGCTCGCGTTTTTGTTTCCGCTGCGGTCATCACAGCCTTTGGCTGTATCTCGCCTGCGCGTGAGCGAGCAGATGAGACGGCGCTCGCGGGTTACCCGACATGCGCCACCGAGGGCGCCCCGGTGCCGATGTTTGAAGGTGCGCTGCGTGCCGGTGAAATGATGCGCGAGGAGAGCGCCCACGAGCGCTTTCGCGGAGAGCAGCGCGGCTGTCATGTCGTATTCACGGGGAGCCAAGACTGGAACCTGGGTGCCACCGACCTTGAGGTGGTTTACGACGCAGCGCTGACTCCGATTCGCGCTTGGAAGCGGGCGACGAGCCCTGGGCCGCGTGAGGCGCCTCGGCGCACAGACATTCGCGCGTATGACTTCACTGGAGCGCATGTGCTCATGCGCCGTCGCTCGTCGCTGGGTGAGTTTGAGACCTGGCGATTTCGCGCTGCCACGCCGCATGTGATCATCGGTCCGGGTCGTGGGCTGCTCTCGATGTGGCTTCAGCGCGCGCACCTTGAGGTGGGCGGGCGTGTGCGCGAGCCTGTGCTCGACATCCGCGAGACAGTGGAGATCATCCGCGACGTCACGCTCATGCGGCTCGAGGATCGTGAGGATGCGGAGATGGGTCGCGTGCGTGTCTACACGATTTACGGGCGTGAGCCGTTCTTCGCCGATGAGCACGATGTCGTGGTGGGCGACATGATGGGCATGCGCCCAGCGCGCCTGATCACGACGCCGCTACCACCGGCCATCCCGCGTGAAGGCGATGCGGATCCGCGCGGCACACCGTAACCTCGCGGTATGCGTCCCTTTGTGAAGCCGAGAGCCTGGTTGGTTGCCTTCGCGTTGCTCGGGTGTCCGACGGCCTCGGAGGTGGACGCGGGCGTGGATGCTGCGGGGCCTGTGGATGCGCGTGTGGACGCGCCGCAGGTCGATGCACCTCTCGGAACGGATGCTGGCGTTGGTGTAATCGACACGTGGCTGGTGCTGCTCGCTGCAGGAGATGAGGCGGCGATCGATCGCGCACGACACACGCAGGCTTGGGCGGGTGGCTGGCCGATACACGAGGGCGGGCGTTGGCTTTTTGTGACGCGGCAGGAAGACCGTCCGGCGCAGGTCTCGCTGGTGGGTGATCTCAATGGTTGGGACACGGCGAGCGTTGCGCAGCGCGGTACAGATGGCGTGCACTTTTGGGCGGTGCTTGAGGACTCGGCGCTCGTCTCGCCTGCGCTGGGCTCGAAGTACAAATGGTTTGTCGCCGGCGACTTCCGCGCGCCGCTTGAGGCCACGCAGTACGGCTTTGACACCAACGGACGCTTTGGCTGGGTGCTCGCGCCGAGCGATGTCGCGCACCTGGAGCAGTTCCCCGACTTGGCGTCGATGCATCTCTCGGATCGACGTTCTGTGCGTGTGTTTGTGCCAGCGCGCTTCGATGCGGCGCGTGCGCGGACGTTGCTCTTGCATGACGGTCAGAACGTCTTTCATCCCGATGCGTTCTTTGGCGGCTGGCGCGTCGACGAGGCGCTGGCCTCACGGGGCAATGTCTTGGCCGTTGCAATCGACAACGCGCCGGACCGGATGGATGCGTACACGCAGGTCGAGGACGACATCGGCTCGGGGCCGCTCGGCGGACGCGCTTTGGACTACCTCGAGCTCGTGCAGGGTGAAGTGCTGCCTTTCGTACGTACGCGTTACGGCGTTGCGGCGCGGGGCAGCTCGCTTGCGATGATGGGCTCCTCGCTGGGGGGCCTCGTCACGCTTGTTGCGGCCTCGGCGGACTTCGAAGACATGGCCTGTGGTGCCGCAATGTCGTCGACCGTGGGCTGGGGGTCGATAGGTTCGGGTCGGCCAGGCTCGGCGACGCTGATTGGCACCTGGCGCGGTGCTCTGACACCGGTGTACTTCGACTCGGGGGGCCGCGATGGGGGTGGTTGTCGGGATACCGATGCCGATGGCGTGAACGACGACAGCGACGATGCCGACAACTACTGCGTTAACGTTCAGCTGCGGGATGTGCTGATGCGTCAGGGATACACATCGGCGAACCTGACCTACGCCTGGCAGCGCGATGCGATGCACAACGAGGCGGCCTGGGCTGCACGCGCTGGAGACGCGCTCGACGCGTGTGCGCGGATGGGTTGGGCGGCTCCGTAGTCTCGCGGTGGGTGGCCAAAATGGGCTTTCAAGCCTTGAAACGGACGACTCAGCCAACGAGTTCGCGATTTCAAGCGTTGAAATGGCCTTCCCGGATACCCAGTCACTGATTTCAAGCGTTGAAACGGCCGACTGGTTCACCGAGTTGCCATTTCAAGCGTTGAAATCGCCGACTGGGTCACCGAGTTGGCATTTCAACGCTTGCAACAACGCTTGCAACGGCAGAGCTGGCCAGATCGGCGGATGCGCGCCGGACTTGGTGCCACTGGCGGGGGAAGCAACCTACGGATGCTGCAACGGCGCCGAGACAGTCTGGTGGCAATGCAGTTACGCTCGCTCTCGTCATGCAACGCCCCTCCGGCAAAGACATCCTTGGCTTCCTCATCGTCCTTGGTGCCGCCCTCGGGCTTGGTTACGGCGTGAGCGAAGTGGCTGCGCGTGACTACGTGGCCGCGGCGCTTCTCCTTGTCGCAGGGAGCACGACCATGCGTGCTGGGGTTCAACTCCTTCGCCCCACGGTGGGTGAATGAAGCGCGCCCTCAAGGCTGGCCTCGTCGCGCTTGCGCTCGGGTGCGGTGAGACGCCGCAGGACGGCAGCGCCTCCCAGGGACCCGCGGTGGCTGCGCGCGAGCACGCGCATGGGCAGGTGGGTGGCGAGGTCGTGAGCACCGTCGATGGCGAGCCGATCACGCTGAGCGAGGTGCGAGAGACAGCGACGCGGCTTCATCTCTCGCACCTCGATGCGCTGCGACGCTTGCAGTCCGAGCTTGCGATTGTGCATCGCGCCGAGGCCACACCGCTCGCCCAGGATGCTGAGGTCCGGCAGGCCGCGCGGCGTGCCGCGGTGCGTGCGCTGCTTCGGACGCAGATTGAAGCGATGCACACGCCTGAGGCCGAGACGCCCGAGGCGATTGAGACGCGACACACGGAGATTGCTGCGCGCCTGGTGCAGCCGGAGCGGCGTCGCGGGACGCACTTGCTCGTGCGCATTGCAGAGGACGCTGAACCTGCACGTCGGGATGCAGCGCGTCGCATCGCACAGGGCATTCTCGATGAGGTCGCGCAGGCGGCCAATCCGCTCACGGAGATGGATGCCGCGGTGGGCGTGCATGGCGCCTTCGATGTTGCCATCGAGCACCTGCCGACGTTCGCGCGCACCGAGATCGAGCCCGCCTTTGCCGACGCGCTCTTTGCACCCACCGAGCCCAGCCTCTACCCGCAGGTCGTCGAGACCTCGTACGGTTTTCACATCCTCTACATGGAGGAAATCGTGCCGCCCTGGGAGGTGCCGCGCGAGGAGTGGGAGCCTGCGCTGCGAAGGCAGCTCTCGGTGGAGGCGCGGGCCGAGGCGCTCATCGACATGACCGATGCGCTCGGCTCACGCGAGACCGCTTTGCTTCATCCACACCTCGATGAAATCTTCGCGCAGTGGCCCGCCGATGAAGCGAGCACCGCACCGCACGAAGGGCCCTGATGCCCACCGAGCGTGCCTTTCGCGCAGTGCGCCCCGAGACTCCGCGCGACATGGAGGAGACGGCTTTTACGCCGCTTCTGCGTCGCTACATCATGTCGCTGCTTGAGGTGCAGGCCGTCGTCTTTGTCGACGATGAGGGCGAGACAGTCGACTACGCCACGCGCATCCCGATCTACGACGCGAAGGTGATCGCCGCCCAGTTTCACGTGCTCACGTATTCGATCGTGCAGCAGTCCAAAGGCGGAGGGATCACGCACGCGTTTCATCTCGTCGCAGACAAGCGTGAGTTCCTCGTTCGCCGTGTGAGCAACGAGTACACGCTGATCATCATCTCGGACCCGCCCGCGCCTCT
>JBILQT010000459.1:0-4518 GCA_044373065.1 Sandaracinaceae bacterium | reverse complement strand
CGGCGATGGTGCTTCAAGAGCTGAAGCGCGATGCGGAAGCGGCCCTTGGAAAGCCCATCGATGAGGCCGTGATCACGGTGCCCGCCTACTTCGGCGACAAGCAGCGCCAAGCCACGAAGGACGCTGCCGCCATCGCAGGCCTCAAGGCTGAGCGCATCGTCAACGAGCCCACTGCAGCGGCCCTTGCCTACGGCCTTCATCAGCGCGATCGCGACATGCGCGTCTGCGTGCTCGATCTGGGTGGAGGCACCTTCGATGTCACGGTGCTGACCATCGCCGACGGCATCGTCGAGATCCAAGCCTCTGCCGGCGATGCGCGCCTGGGCGGTGAAGACTTCACCGATGCGATTCACAGCTGGCTGAATGACGCCATTCATGCGCAGTTTGGTCAGACGCCTCCCGCGAAATCCCATGATGCTGCGCGCATTCGCGATGCCGCAGAGTCGGCCAAGAAGGCCCTGGGCGAGGCCGAAGAGGTGCGCGTTGCGGTGCCGCATCTGGTCCTTGCAGGCCAGGAGCGCGACTTCGCCACCACGATCAACCGTACCCACGCTGCATCCGCTTGGAGCGCGCTCATTGAGCGCATGCGCTCTCCCATCTTGCGTGCGCTCCGCGATGCCAAGTCGCTGCCCTCCGCGATCGACGAAGTGCTCCTCGTCGGCGGCGCGACACGCATGCGCCCGGTGGTCGAGCTCGCCACATCGGTCTTTCACAAGCTGCCCAACCGAAGCCTTCCTCCCGACGAAGCCGTGGCCCTTGGGGCCGCAGTACAAGCCGCGCTCAAGGCAGGCGAGGCCGCCGTCGACGACCTCATCGTCACCGACGTCGCACCCTTCTCTCTCGGCATCGAGACCTCGGAGTTCGCGGGCGCAGCGACCATCGGCGGGCTCTACGCGCCCATCTTGGAGCGCGGCACAACCATCCCCGCGAGCCGTGAGAAGCGCTTCTTCACGATGAGCGACAACCAGCGCGAGATCCTCGTCTCCGTCTTTCAAGGCGAGCACTCGCTCACGCGCGACAACCAGGCGCTCGGCACCTTCCGCCTTCAAGGCTTGCCTCCCGGCAAGGCCGGCATGATCGGCGTCGATGTCAGATTTACATATGATTTGAATGGTATCCTTGAGGTCGAGATGAGCGTCGTCGGCTCGAACCGCAAAGAGCACCTCGTCATCGAGCAGCGCCCTGGGATGCTGGACAAATCCGCTGTCGAGAAGGCCCGCCTTGAGATGAAGAAGCTCAAATTTCATCCGCGCGAGAGCCTCCCCAATCGCACCGCGTTGGAGCGCGCGGATGCCCTCTTCACCCAGCTCAAGGGGCAAGAGCGAGAGTTCCTCGGCATGCTGCTCGCGCGCTTTCGCGCTGCCCTCGATACGCAGGATGAGCAGCTCATCGAGGCGCTGCGCAAAGACCTTCAACACTTCAGTGCGATGCGCTGACCGTGGCGCGTCGTCCAAAGCGCAGGCTGAGTGTTGTTGATCGTCCGCTCGATCTCGATTTCGTGAGTGCGGCGCGCCCGATCGCGATGCGCTTTGTCGCAGGCCGAGGGCACTACGAGAGCGTCGTGCGCGCCGTGATGGATGCGAAGGTGAGCGTCTGGATCGCGACGGCCAATCTGAAGGAGATGCTCGTCGAGGATGAGCGGCCACGCATGCCAGGAAGACGCGCCTCCTATCGCCCCGTGCTCGAGGTCTTCGATGAGCTCGCCGCACGCGAGGTGGATTTGCGCATCCTTCACGCGAGCCTGCCGAGCGGCCCCTTTCGCGCCGCCTTCGACAAGCATCCGCGCCTTGTGAAGGGTGGCCTTGCGATGCGCCTCTGCCCGCGTGTGCACCTCAAAGCCGTCATCGTCGACGGGCGCCTGCTCTACTTGGGCAGCGCGAATTGGACGGGCGCAGGGCTCGGCGCGAAGGCCGATCGCAACCGCAACTTTGAGCTCGGCTTCCTCACGGACGACGAGGCCCTGCTCGACCAAGTGCAGGCGATGTTCGAGCACCTCTGGACGGGCGGCGAGTGCGCAGGCTGCGGTCGACGTGCGCTCTGCGAGGCACCTCTCGACGGGAAATAGCGGCACGATTACAACCATGCTGCAATAATATTTAAATCATACTGCTGCGCGCGCGCACGAAACAGCAATGCCTCTCTGTCAGCGGGAATAGACAACTCGTCGCTGCGTGTCATCCTGGCAAATCGCCTCTTTCGCCTAGGAAAACGCATGCCTGTGATGACCACGATCCTGATCGTCGATGACGAGACGTCCAACCTTGAGTCGCTCGAGCGCATCTTCGCGCGCGAGACGGGGGAGCATCAGTACCGCGTCCTCACGGCGGACTCGGGCCGCAAGGCGCTTGATCTGTGTCGTCAGCATCGCGTCCATGTCGTGCTCACCGACGTGATGATGCCGGGCATGACGGGGATGGAGTTGCTCAAGGCGCTCGACACCGTCGCGCCCGATGCCGAGGTCGTGCTCATGACCGCATACGGCACGATCGAGACGGCCGTGGAGGCGATTCGCGCGGGCGCCTATGACTTCGTCGAGAAGCCGCTCAAGCGCATGCAGATTGTGAAGAGCGTCGAGAAGGCCGCCGAGAGACACGCGCTCTTGGCAGAGAACCGCACGCTCAAAGAGGAGCTCTCACAGCTGCGCACCAAGCCCGGCTCAAGCCCGATCATCGGCAGCTCCACCTCGCTCCGCACGGCGCTCGACATCGCAGGGCAGGCCGCGCCCTCGACGGCCAACGTGCTCATCCTCGGCGAGAGCGGCACGGGCAAAGAGATGCTCGCGCGCTTCATTCACAACGAGAGCAAGCGGAAGGGCACGTTCGTCGCGGTGAACCTCGCGGCGCTTCCCGAGACGATCGTGGAGGGCGAGATTTTCGGCTTCGAGAAGGGCGCCTTCACCGGTGCCGTGAACAAGCGCGATGGACGCATTGCGCAGTCCGAGAACGGCACGCTCTTCCTCGATGAGATTGGTGAGCTCTCGCTCTCGGTGCAGGTGAAATTGCTCCGGGTGATCCAAGAGGGCACCTACGAGCCGCTCGGTGGAAAGACGCGCTCGGCAGACTTCCGCCTTGTCGCTGCGACGAACAAAGACCTGCGGCAGTTGGTCGCCGAGGGGCGCTTTCGCGAGGACCTCTACTACCGCCTCAACGTCATCGCGATCACGAGCCCTCCGCTTCGCTCGCGCCAGGGCGATACACCCTTGCTCGTCGATCATTTCCTCGACGTCTACTGCAAGAAGAACGGCAAGCCGCGCCTCAACATCACACCCGAAGCACTCGATGTGCTCGTGCACTACCACTGGCCTGGCAATGTCCGTGAGCTTGAGAATGTGATCGAGCGCGCGGTTGTCCTGAGCCGCAGTCGCGAGCTCGGCATTGCGGATTTGCCGCCGCATGTCGCGCAAGCAGAGCGACGCGGAACGGACCTCTCATTCTCGCTGGGCACACCCCTCGAAGAGATTGAGCAGCGCGTGATCAAGGCGACGCTTGAGCACACCAAAGGCGACAAGCAGCTCGCCGCACAGCTGCTCGGCATCTCGGCGCGCACGATCTACCGCAAGCTCGCGGATGGCTCGGGCGAACCCGGTGAGGGCGAGTAGGCGAACGCAGCGTGGTAGGGAGCGTGCGTGAAGGATGAACTGCAACGCATGCGTCGACGCCTTCGCGCGTGGCTGATCTATCGCCTCGATCGCATGCTTGAGTGGCCGCCGCTCGCGCAGATTCTCCTGGTCGCGATGCTCACCGCGCTGGTCGTCTTGGCGTTCGCGGCCGTGAGCTTCGCGATGGAGGATGCGAGCACACGCGGCTCATTCGGTGCCGAGATCTGGTGGGCACTCACGCGCTTTGCCGACGGCGGCACGATGGCCTCGGACCCGCCCTCGAAGCGCATAGTCGGCGTCGTCGTGACGGGCGCGGGCATCCTCACGATCGCCCTTTTGACTGCGGCGATCACAAGCAAGATGGGTGAGCGCATCACGCAGCTTCGCTCGGGCCTCTTGCCGGTCGTCGCGCGCGATCACGTGCTCATACTTGGCTTTGCGCCGAACACGCCTTTGCTCGTGCGCGAGCTCGCACGCTCGAAGCAACGCACGACGGTCGTGCTCCTTGCGACGGAAGAAAAAGAGCGCGTCGAGGTCTCCCTTCGTGCGGCGCGCACAGTCGCGGGGCAACGGCTCAACACCGTGGTGCGCAGGGGCGATCCGCGTCTTGAGTTGGCGCTCGTTCGTGTGGCTGCAGAGCACGCGCGATCGATCGTTGTCATCCCGCCGGCCTCGCTCAACGATGCGCAGTCGGTGCGCTGGACACTCGGTGTCTTGCTCGCCCTTCACCGCGTGATCCCCGAGGGTTGGAAGGGAAGCGTGATCGTCGAGGCGCGGCACGATGAGACACGTGAGCTGCTTGAGCTCGCGGCCGAGCCCGCGATCGCAGGGCCAGGCAGGCTGCCGATGCATGTCGTCGCGGCCGATCGCCTGGTCGCGCAGATTCTCGCGCAGAGCACACGTCAGGACGGCGTCTACTT
>JBILQT010000132.1:0-19574 GCA_044373065.1 Sandaracinaceae bacterium | reverse complement strand
ACGCATCGGTGCCGCCCAAGACTGTCTCAAAGCTCGTTGCGCCTTGGAAGCCAAGCTGACGGCAGGTGACGGTCGCATCTTCGAGACTGAACGCGTCATCGCAGATGGGTCGGCTGTCACCGTCGCGTAGCAGGTAAGGAACAAGGAGGACGCCCGGCGTGGGCTGCACAGGCACTCCGGGTGCGCCCTGCAGCGTCGCAATGATCGTGCTCGGCGCGGGATGAAGCGCGGAGAGGATGGGCACGCTCGAGATCGGGTCAACGAAGGTTGGGTCAATCAGCGAGTACAAGCGTCCGAAGAAGAACGGGCTCACCACGAGGACTGCGAGCAGCGGCAGTGCGAGCTGCAGAAGTAGCTCAAGGCGCGCGGCGGTCGGTGAGAGATCATCCGGCAGCGCCTTCACTTTTTGCGAGGCCGCGTTCGCCATCATCTTCGGACCCGCAGGGCTCTCGGCCATCGCGTAGAGCACCTCCGTCGAGCTACCCACCGACGCGACGACCGCCTGGCCCACGAGGCGCGCCATCTTCATCCCATCGTCGTCGTCATCATCATCGTCTCGCGGAGGCGCGATGAGGTCCCGACGCGCGCTCGCATTGCCTTGAAAAACAACCCAATAGGGCTGCGGCGTGCCGTCCGTGGTCTTCAGCGCAAGCAGCGTACGGCTCGCAATGCGTGCCTCGGTTTTGCAGAACGAGCACACCGCCACATGGCTGCCCGGCGTGGCCTGCAAACCACCTCCACAGCTCGGGCAACGCAGCGCGATGACGATGCCAGCACTCGTGGCATCCAGGCGCGCCTCTGGCCTGTCCACGCGCAGGCCCTCGGCGATGATCCCGACCAGCGAGGGCGCAAGCTGCCGTGCTTTCTCTGGCACCTCGTAGCGCGCGAGGTCGCCACAACCGACGCAGCGCACATGAAGCTCGCGGCCCTCTGCACGCGCCTCACGCGGGCATCCACACTTGGTGCAGAGCGGCTGACCGGAGGCGCATTGGCAGTGGAGGTTGCGCGTCTTCATGACGCCCTGCTCGATCGACATGCCCGTCAGCTGAAGGTCAATCGATGCGCGCTGCACACCCACATCGCGATGTGGGTCGCGCTGCAGGCTGCTGCGGAAGCCAACGCCGCGCGGGCCGTACACATCCGAGACGAGATGCGCGTGGTTGAACGCCTCGCTCCATGCACTCAAATCAAAGGCCTGCATCGTCGAGCAGCGCGGGCAGGTGACAGCTTCATCGAGCTCAGGCTCATCGAGCGGGAAGCTTCCACCGCATTGACGACATTTGATCTGGGTGCGCATCAACGCGAACGAGAGCGCATCGCTGCGTGCGGGGATGGCCTCGAGCGAGCTACCGATCGGCGCGCTGCAGACCTCGCATGTCGACCGCTGCGTGGGCGCCATCGTGCCGCACTGATGACAGACGGACATGCCGCGACCGACCGCCACAAAGCCCGCGCGCGCGCGCATCATCGGCTGCGCAATCTGTGCTTGCTGCTGGGCTTGTTGGGCGAGCTTCTGCAAGGTTCCCGCGTCTGCACCGCACTGATTGCAGAACGAAGCACCCATGGGGAGGACGGCGCTGCATCGAGGGCATGGAAACGTGGTGCTCACGCTCGGGAGTGTACGCGCGCCCTCCCTCGAAAGTCAGCGGGGTCTGTCTTGCCGTGAGGCTGCGGGTCTCACGAGTCGTTGCGATATGATAACAACAAGATGCAACGCGAGACGCAGGCTGCGGTCAGCCCTTCCTCGCGGCTTCCGCAGACGCCGAACCCTGCGCGTGAACGGGCGCGTCGTCCCACCACTCCGAGCTCTTCAGCTGGCCGCGACGCCACGGATCGAGCGGATAGACGATGCGGTTGTCAGGCTTCGAGCGCTCGCCACCGACGAGCAAGATGGCCTCGCTTTCACCCTCGTTGATGAAGGTGTGCACGATGCCCGTGCCCGCGGGAAAGGCCGCGATGTCACCGCGCACCATGGGATAGCGAACGCCGTCGATCCATGCCTCGACACTCCCTTCGAGCACGACGACGAACTCCTCTTCCTTCTCCTCGGCATGCGGGAGCGAGGTGCGATGTCCGGGCGGCAAGCGCTCCCAATGCAGGCCGATGCGCTCCAGGCCCGCGAGCTTTCCGAAGGCGCGCGAATAGGAGAACACCTCCTCACGCTCGGGGTAGCGGTTCTCGACCTCGGGAAGCTCGAAGGCCGAGCGAATGAACGATGGACGTGTCGTCATTGCGGCTGTGTACCAGGGCTTGTGCACGCTCGCGGCCCCGTCTGAGTCTGAGTCTGAGTCTGAGTCTGAGTCTGAGTCTGAGTCTGAGTCTGAGTCTGAGTCTGAGTCTGATTCACGAGCCGATGAAGAGCAGAAGAGAGAGCCATGCTGGACGCCGCGTTGGTGCTCGGTCGGCATGGTCTCTTGCGAGGGCTACGCAATCTCGCGCGCAACGTTGTGGGTGGCTCCGTAGCCAAGCCATCGCGGCGCAAACGGCTCGGTTCCGGAATTACCCAGAACGCCACCTCGCGAAGTGCCGTCCACGCTCGCCATCGAGTCGGCTTCGAGCAGCAACGCGGCGTTCAGTAAACTGCTCCCTCTCGTTCTCCGCTCCGATGAAGATACGATTGCAATCATATCGACTGCGTACGTGTTCGCGCGTGTGTACCCTCCCCCGCTCCTTCTTCACC
This sequence comes from Sandaracinaceae bacterium, assembly GCA_044373065.1. Taxonomy (GTDB): domain Bacteria; phylum Myxococcota_A; class Polyangia; order Polyangiales; family Sandaracinaceae; genus JAFLCL01. Next base: position 16,894 of record JBILQT010000132.1, on the reverse strand, counting down.
GCGACCTCAGTGACCCATGCGCATCTACCAAATCGTCGTCCTTGCCGTCGTCACCGGAACGCTCATCCCCGTCTGGCTCCACCACGACCTGCACCACGTGTGGAACGTCCACCAGATGGGCATCGCCTTCTTCCTCTGGCTCAATTCCATCATCTGCTTCTGGGAGATCTGCCTCTTCCTCAAGATCGATCTGATCGAAGAAGAGTACGGCCGCTTCTTGCTTCAATACGAAGGGCGCGAGCTCGATCGCATCAAGGATTACTTCTTCACCAAGGTGCCCTTCACGCAGATTCTCGCGCCCTCCACCTGGTCACAGATTTGGTCCTCCTATGCCCTCTTCGATGCGTCCTACGCGAACCGTCGCTCGTATGGATTCTTCATCGACATCGGCAACGGCTTCTCCGCCATCGTGCCCTCGCTGCTCTTCCTCTACGGCATGACCTTCCACTTCATGTCGGCCCGCGTGCTCGGCTTCATCGGCCTCTTGAGCTGCTACCAGATGTGGTACGGCACGCTCATCTACTACGTGAGCTACGTGAAGAATAAGCGTCACGAGGGGAAGCTGACGCTCGCCAACGGCATCGTCGTCGCACTGCTCAACAGCCCCTGGTTCACCTTCGCCGTCTGGGGCATGTGGGCGGCTGGGCACATGATCGTGAGCGACTCGTACGCGCTCTTCCTTGAGTGAGCACGTCGGGCCACGCGCAACCTTTCGGTTGCCTATCGCGCGAAGCACGCAAACGAAAAAGCCCAGGCGAACCTGGGCTTTTCTTCGTACTGCAAGGGAAGTGATGGAAGCGAAGTGAGTCGTTGAAGCGCGCCTTGGATGAGGCGGCGTGGTCAGCAGGCTGCGCCGTCGGGGATGCAGACGTAGACGGGGCCGCCACCTGCGCCGCGGCAGGGCGAGCAGTACTGGCCTGCGTCGCAGCCGTTGATGCGGCAATCGGGCGGCGTGCACTCGCCGGTGTAGTCGACCGAGACGCCTGCCGAGGCGGCATCGCATGCGCTGCCGTAGGTCGTGCCGTCGCAACCACAAACGGGGTTGTAGAGCTGGATGCAGGCCTGCGGACGAAGCGTGCAAACGCCCGGCGCATCGGCGCGTCCGCAGTTCGCCTCGGGGGCGCGTGCGCAGTACTCGGCCTCACCGCAGATCGTCGATGCGCCGCGCGTGCCGCAGGTCATGCCGAGCGTGGGGCGACGAAGCTCAAGCGTGACGCCGACGCTGCCCGTTGTGCCGTAGTCGTAGCGGCGCACGACGATGACGTAGCTGCCAGCGCGCGGGAGTGCGAACTCGATGTGGCTCGCGAGGCGACCGCCGAAATCGTCATTCACTGCGAGCGCGCGGCCCGTGGGGTTGCCCAGGGCCGTGGCGCGGTAGAGCGAGACGACGGTGTCGAGCTCGCGGTAGCTCGGGTCGGCGCGGATGAAGCGAATCGCGTCGGCTGCATCGATGACGGCCGTGTCGCCCTCGGCGCCGGTGAACGTCCAGGAGAGAAAGCGCGCGGTGCGTCCGAACGAGCCCGTGACGTTGCCGCCGGAGGCGATCATTCCAAGGCGCGTGGGGCGCGTCGCGGAGTCATCCGACTCGGCGTAGATGACCTCAGTCTCGATCGACGGCTCATCCAACTTCGGCTCATCGGCGCCCGGTGCCGCACAGCCCGCGAAGGCGATGCTGCCGAGAAGAAGGCCACCGGTGAGACGCGTGAAGACTGCTTGAAGGTTCGTCATGCCCTCACCTTCGCAAGGCACGGGCCAGGGGCGTCGCGCATCAGATCAGGCCGTTTTCACCAGCGTTCGAAGCGCACTGGCTGCTCGACGCGCCACTTGAGTGGCCACGCTGGATGGCGCGCCGACCAGCGCCCACATCAGCCGAAGTGTTTCTCCGCCTCGCGGATCGAGAGCCCCGACATCTCCGCGCGATGGGCATCAACGTACTGCTTCACGAAGCCCGCGTTCTTCTTGCTGAGCTCACGCAGGCTCCAGCCGATGGCCTTGCGCAAGAAGAACTCTTTGGAGGTGAGCGAGGGCGCGAGGCAGTCCTCAAGAAGCGCGAGGTCGGTGTTCGTCTTGCGCTTGAGCTGCGAGAGGATCGCGGCGCGACGCATCCACATGTCTTCAGAGTTGGCCCACGCACGCATCACGCGCGGCATTGAGGGCTCCTTCTCGAAGAGGAGGAGAAAGCGCGCGGGCACAATCGCATCGACCAGATCCCACCAGGCGCCCGTGCGAATCATGTGCTCGTAGAGCGGAAGAATCGCCTTGGTGTGAAAGGCCCGCGCGCGCTTGTCGGCGGTGAAGTCGATCGCGGCGTAGCGCTCCTCACGATGCGTGGCTGCATCCCAGACCTCACGCACGTCGCGCATGAAGGTCTCCGCATCGTCGATCGGATGCGCTGCAATGAGCCGCTTGGCGATGCTGCGCGTGGCCTCATTCGACACGCCCCAGAAGGGCATCGTCGACTTCATGTAGGCCTGCTTCTCGAGGGCGCGGGCCGGGTCTGCGTGCTGCGAGAGCTCGGCGCGGAGGGCGTGCAAAAGGGGTGTGGGCTTCGGCATGTCGTTGGAGTCTCTCAGAGTTGGAACTGCGAAGTCCGGGTGGCCGGACTGCGGGGTCCGGGTGCCCGGACTGCTGGGTCCGGGTGCCCGGACTGCGAGGTCCGGGTGCCCGGACTGCGAGGTCCGTCCATTCGAGATTGACCAGCACCTCGTGCTTGATCGACCTTTCACCCATGTCGAAAACATCTCCGAAGAAGAAGACGTCGACGCGCAAAACGGCCGTGCCTTCCAAGAAGACGAAGCTCGCCGAAGCAGGCCTCTCGCCGCTCATCGTGCGCACGATCGCGAGCGCGCAGAAGCGCAACAAGCAGCAGGGTGAGGATGCCCTGCGCAGCATTGAACTCAACCGACGCACCATCGCCGATGCCTTCTACGACATCGCGATCTCGCTCAACGTGCTGCGCAAGCAGGAGGTCTACGTCGCCCTTGGATGCGAGAGCTTCGAGGAGCTCATCCCGCGCACCGGCCTCTCGCGCACCATCTGCTTTCAGCTCCTGCAGCTGCCGCAACACCTCACGCGCGACACGGCCATCTCGCTCGGCCCAGAGAAGTCGAACTCGCTCATCTTCTATGTGAAGTCGACCCCTGAAGACGACGACGCCGAGACACTCGCCCGCGAGGACGCACTCATCGGCGGCAAGCCCATCAGCAAGTGCAGCGCGGAAGACATCAACGAAGCGGCACGCGCGGCGATCCCGCCCGAGAAGCGCAAGGCACAGCCCGGCGAGAAGGAGGCGCACGCAGCGCGGCGCGCGGTGGAGACGAAGCTGAAGAAGCTCGGCGCGGGCGTGGAGGTGAAGCGCGTGAAGGGCGCGTGGATGGCGGTGGTGACGATGCCGATCGAGAGTGCGCTGAAGCTGCGGTGAGCCCCGCTCACTCGTCGAGGTAGGCGCCCCATGTTCGAGCGGCCGCCTCTGCGTCCATGCCCATGTAGGCCCCGCGGCAGACGTTGCTCGCGCCCCAGTAGTCGCTTTCCGTGTACGCGAGCGCCTCGCGCACGATGCCGACATCACGCGCGAGGGTGAGCTCGATGGCGTAGGTCTCGTAGTTGTCGAAGGAGCGATAGAGACGGCCCAAGGGCGATGTGGCGTCGTAGGTCGTGGCCTCGCAGCGACGGGGTGCGCGCGTCCCCGCGATGATCTCCGGGCTACGTGTGCCGTGATAAAAAAGCACCCGTAGGACATCGGTGTAGGTGCGGCCGTTCCCGGCAGCCCAGGAGCCTCCGCTGCGCCCGACGGGTGACGTCCACGTGGGCAGATGCTCAAGCAGCACAACGGCGCTGTGCGCGTCGTAGCCGCTGTCCGTGTAAGGCGTGCCCGACTCAAGCTGGCGAAAGACATCCACATCCACGCGAGGCGAGACGGTGGTCTCAAGCCCGCCAGCCGGAGACCAGAAGATCCCAGAGGGCCGCCCCGCCTGTTGGTAGCCGAACGCGACACTCGGCGTGCACCCGTCGTTCGCGTACCAATCGCCGACTTCGGTCACGCTCCAATCGTCGCCGAGCCAGAGCAGGCCATACGTCGCGGTGCACTCTGGACGAGGCGCGTCGTAGATCTTCTGCCAGGTGAGCAGGCGACCGGGATGCCTCTGATCGAGCAGGTTGTCGTAGAGCGTCCGGAAGTCAGCGGACGCCTCGGCGAAGACGTAGTGCCCATAGAGCGCACCTCCGTGCGTGCGGTAGGTCTGCCTTGCGCCGCGGTGTGCGAAGTAGGGGCGCAGATCGAGCGGTGCGGGAGGGCCTGCATCCGCGCTGGCGTACGCATCCTCTTCCTCGCGCGCGTCTGCGGTGTGGATGGTGGCGTCCTCCGACGTGCCCGCATCGAGGCCAACATCGCTCAGCACGCGCGCATCCAAGCGACGTCCCGCGTCCTCGCTGCGCTGCGCATCGCAGCCCGCCAAGAAGACCGCTACGGCAAGCGTGCGACGTGGAAACATCGAAGACATGCCGGGCTTCTGTTGCGGAAGCGTGAACCTCGCAAGGAGGCCGGCTTCTTGAGACGTGGTGACGATGCCGATCAAGCGTGCGCTGAAGCTGCGATAGCGTTGCGCGCATGAGCGCTGATCGTCTTGTGCCGGGGGTCTACGACACGGTCGTCAACGTGGGGCTTGCCGCGCGGTTGGATGCGATAGAGACGGACCAACGCACCACGCCTGGGCCATCGCTCGGTGAGCACGGGGCAGAGCGCTCCGGGCGCGATCCCGCACCACGACGGAGGAATCAGCGCAGCCTTTCCGCCTGCAACCTTGGCTGCGAGGAGGTGAGTGCCTCGGCGAGCCCTTCGGCGTCGGCCAGGCTGAACGACTTCGAGGCGCAGCCTCGGGTGCGGTACCTGATGCGTACTCGTCCCACTCCTTCTGTCTCGACCTCCTCGATGTCGGTGACGAGAATGCGCAACGGGCGCACGATGCGCTGCGCATAGAGCGCCTGATCGGTGACCACGATCCGCTGTGACGAGAAGGTGAGTGTGAGCCCTGTCAAAATGCTGCTCATCGCGAGTACGAAGAAGACATGTGACCACCCGAACGGCCCGGCCACCGCGCCGAGGACACACCCCAGGGCAAGGGGCAGGCCCCCTGCGAGTAGCGCGATGAGCCTGGGGTCGAGCACGGTCTTCGACAGGAAATGCGCACGTTCGCTTTGGATGATGCGGCGCGAGTACGAATCGTTCGCCACCGCTTCCATGGCATCGGCGCCAGAGAGGAGGAACGTCTTGGCCGCGCCTCGCGCAAGCGTAGCTGGTTTGTCGACCGACCGGACGAGCGCGCTCATCACGGGAGTGGTAGCAGCTCGATCACATCGGGGAAACCCTCAGGGGATATTGGTGGCGGTGAAACAATGACAACCAACGTGCGACAAGTTGGCGACGCACCAGAGTCACCCCGAGTTTCCGGCATTGCTCTAGCCAGTTCGACGTAGCCGAACGCCCAAGCTGCGGGCGGCATCAACGCGCGTTCGTCTCACTGCCAGGTAGACAAGCCATCATCTCGTCACTGGCCAGCTCAATCCCCTGCTCCCGCGCGAGCTTCACGTCTTCCCTCCGTGTGCCCGAGAGCAGGACAAGGCCCTTGAGCTTGTCCCTCGCGCCGCCATTGCCACGAAGACGCTTCATGTAGTCGTCTTGGTCGTAGAGCAGCGCTTGAATCACCGAGCGGTGCGTGGGGCGATTCACGTTGGCTTCGAAGAAGCGCGCCGCGCGTTCGGCACCACCTTTGATTTTTCGGAGCGCCCGGAAGGCCTCCATGTCGAGGCCTCCCAACGGCTTACGGGAAATGGTGCGTTCGGGAGGAGCCAGAGAATGTGCTCTTTGCCCGTGGCACTCACGCTGCGTTTGCCGTCGCGGTTCGTCTTGAGCGTGAGGTATTCGTCGCGGGCACGAATCAATCCGAGGCGACAGAAACCGCGGTCCTCGGCGGTCATGATGAGCACGCAGGGGCCTTCGATGCGGTACGTCTCTGGCGGGATCGTCCACGTGGTGCCGACCGTGTGCTTGATGTCGACGTCTTCATCGACGATGCGCAGATCACGCACGCCCTTCGGGATGTCGAGCTTGTCGCGGAAGAAGTGCTCAACCTTTAATCCGATGAAGGTCTTCTCGACATTGTCGAGCTCCACGATGCGCGGCATGGCGATGCGAGGCTCGCTTCCGGCTTCTTTTGGCGCGGAGACGCTCGACAACGCTTCCGCAATCGCGGTTCCAAGTGCACACGCGACGGGCGGTGGAAACGCGTTGCCAACTTGCCGGTAAGCCGCTGTCTTCTTGCCCGAGAAGACCCATGCATCGTCGAAGCCCTGAAGTCGCGCGACCATGCGCGTTGTCAGCTTTGGAATCCCATCGCGTGGGAAGTCAGGACCCGGCGCTTCATCGGCAATCCCGATCCCGTCGACGCCAAGCTCACGCCACTGGTTGCGCGCACGTGTTGGGCCGAGGTCTGGGCCTCCGTCTTCTTGGACCCGCCGACGATGGTCGGAGCGATGGCCTTCGCATGACGTGCCCACGCAGCTGCACCTTTCCAACCGCGCGCAGCCATCAGGTCGAAGAGCTTCGTCACCTCGCTCGGCGCGTTCTGGGTGGTTCCGCACGCAATCCATGACGGCGCAAACGCTCGGTTCTGAAAGTACCCAGAACGACCCAAGCGAGGCGACGCTCACGCTCGCAGCCGAGTCGGCCACAAGCACCAACGCGGCGTTCAGTAAGCCTCTGCTCTCCCGCTGACCTACCTCACCGCAAGGCAAGCAAAGAAAGAGGCCGCGCATCTCTCGACGCACGGCCTCCAACGAGCAACGTGTGCTCAGCTCACTTCTTGATCGGCTTGCCCTGCGCCGCGAGCTTCGCTGCGCCCTGTGGCGTCACGGTGCCCTGCGCGGCTGCGAGCTTCGCGGTGCCTGCCGCGGTGACGGCCTGCTTCATCGTGCCTGCAGCCTTCTGTGCGTTGAGCTTCTGCCCGGCGGCGCTGTTCGGGTCGGCCATCACGGCGGCCTGCTTCTGCGCGAGCATCGCGTTCTTCTTCAGCACCGCAATCTGCTCTTCCTTGCTGAGCGGACGCTGCTTCTGCACCTCGTCATCGCCCGCGAGCTTGTCGTACGCGTAGCTCACGATGAAGGGCGCGATCGCGGCGCCGGCCCAGCCGGCCATCTGACGATCGATGCCCACGCGCGATGCGAGCACCTCGCCCAGATGCGAGCCCAGCACGCCGACGGCGCCGTCCTTGGCAGCCTCGGTGAAGCCTTCACCCTGCACAAGGCTCGTCACCGCACCGATGAGGAAGGCCTGCCCGGGATGACCACCGAGGATGTCGAAAAGACCAAGTGGCGAGGGAGCGCCCTTCGCACCACCACCGGCTTGCTTCGAGAGCATCGTCGTCGCTGCAGGCAACGCAGCCTCAAAGATGCTCGATGCCTGCGCACCTGAGACACCGCGCTGCGCAAGCACACCGAGTGCGCCTTTGCCTTGGTCCGAATTCATGAATCCACTGAGCAACTGGTCGAGCATGAAGAGCCTCCTTCGGCGAAGCGTACAGTGAAGTCGCATCGCGTCGGTCGAACGATTTGGAAGCGCGTTCGACGTGAATGTGCGCGCTTCATTCAGGCGTCGATTTCGCGTGCGCCAGTGTTAGCGTCCGCCTCGATGTTTCACCGAGGTTGGGTGCTGGGGTTGCTCATTGGGTTCTTGTGCAATGCACATGCGACCGCGCAGGAAGCTGCCCCCTCGGAGGTGCCACCCGCAACGCCCTCCGCATTGGTCGCGAGCTCGTTCTCGCATCTGGAGTGGCACACGCTCGACAACGGATTGCTCGTCGTGCTCGACCCGAACCCCGACGTCTCGACTGTGACGGTCGCCATCGGTGTCGACGTAGGCCAGCGCGATGCGCCACCGGGCTGGAGCGGCCTTGTGCATCTTGCCGAGCACCTGCTCTTTCGCGCGCACGGCTCGGACAGCCCGCTTCACCGCGGAGAGAACCAGCCACATTTCATTGAGCGCCTTGAGCGCTTGGGCGTCATCTCGTGCAACGGCATGACCTCGCGCGACCGCACCGTCTACTTCGAGACGGTGCCCGCCCGTGCGCTCGATGAGGTGCTCTGGCTTGAGGCGGATCGACTCACGAACGTTCTCCCCAACCTCGACTTGAACACGCTCGTCCGCGAGCGCGAGATCGTCCATCGCGAGCGCGCGCTGCGCGATGACGCCAGCACGCTCGCGCCCCAACTCGTGCACCGCATCTTCTACGGACGAACGCATCCCTACGCCGATGCACTCGCGGAGCGCGCACAAGACCTGGATGCGATTGGCCTGCCCGAGATGCAGTCGTTCCTTCAGCGCGCGTATACGCCCGAGCACCTCACGGTGGCCATCTCTGGCAGTTTCGATGCGAGCACGATCATGCCGCGCATCACGCAGCTCTTTGGAGGGTTGCGAAGCACCGCGCTGCCAATCGCCGCCCCGGAGGTCGCGATTCCCGTGATGTATGGCGAGCGTCGTCTGCTCGTGGATGTGCCGCGTGCACGCGATGCGCTGATGGTCATTTGGCCGACGCCTCCCTTCGGTGCGCGTGAGGACGCCACGCTCGATGTCCTCGCGCACACGATGGAAAGGCGACTTCGCGAGCGACTGCACGACGCCGGGCACAGCTATTTGGTGCGTGCCCGGCAACAGAGTTCAGACCTCGCAAGCGAGTTCACCGTGTACATCGAGGTGCCGCGACACTCGGGAACACTCGCGCCGCTGCGCGCAGTGAACTCGGTGCTCTCAAGCCTCCAGACCCAGCGCGTCGAGGACGGCGAGCTCGCCCGCACACGCAGCGACATCCTGCGCGATTGGCTGCGCACCTTCGACTCCCCACAGAGCCGAGCACTTGCCCTCGTCCGAAGGCCGCTCGCGTTTCCTGCGCGACGCTACGACCCGCGTGAGGACGTCGCACGCTACGAGGCCGTCGATGCAGATGGGATGCAGCGCACGGCCATCCGATGGCTTCGTCACAGCGCGCGCTTGGTCGTGTCGCTCGACGCAACGCGCTCGGCTCCCTACGAGGGCGTGCTGGTGCGCGACATGATCGCTGGAGTCGGGCAGTGAAGCGCAGCCTCGCAATCTTGCTCCTTGCGATGGGCTTCGGATGCGGCGCGCAGCGTCCCCCTTTGCCTCCTCCCTGGTATCCGCTCACGGCGCATCAACCTCTGCCGCCTGCCCCACCGCCGAGCACCGTTCCGCTCGTGCTCACGCTGCCGCATGCGGAGTCCTTCACGCTGCCATGCGGCATCGAGGTGCAAGTCGTGACGCGTCCTCATGCGCTCGTCGGCGAAGTGGCCCTGCTGGGTGCAGGCGGCGGGCTCGGCGATGGTGGTCGCGTGGAAGACGATGTCCTGCTTGTCGATCTCCTCGAAGCGACTTTCGACGCCTCCGTGCGCATCGACGAGCGAGGACTTCGCCTCCACCGCAGCGAGCTTGGAGCACACACGCTCACGCGCGCCACGAACATCCTTCGCGCCCTGCGCACCACCCGCTTCAGTCGTGCCGACGTCACGCGTGCAGCCAGCGCGCGCACAGAAATCCGTGCAGAGCTTCGCGCCCCTGGAGTCCGTTCGATTCGCTCGGAAATCGTCCGCCGCCTGTATGGGCCAGCCTCCCCTCACACGACGTGGCATAACCCGCTTCGTCGGCTCGAAGTTGTGCAGACGACGCGCCTGAACGCGCGCTTCGCGCATCTCGTCATGCCCGCGCATCTGACGCTCGTCATCGTCTCTCCCTACGACGCCGCCTTCGTTCGGGATGCACTCGTGACTGCCACAGCAAGCTGGGGCGAGGCCGAGCACGCGCCACCCAGGCCTCTCCTCGCGCCCACGCTGCCACCCGCGCATCCGCAAGCGATCGGCTACTCCGTCGCATCGGAGATGGGGAGCATCACGGTGCTCGAGGGCGGCCCGGCTGCCTTCGCGGAGGACCACGCGGCCTATCGCATCGCGGTGCGCATCCTCGGAGGGATGTACTCCTCTCGGCCCAACAGCATTTTCCGCGAGGAGCGTCGCGAGAGCTATGGCGCATGGGCACGCATCACACCGCACGCGGGATACGCGGTGCTCCACTTTCAGATGAGCGTGCGTCAGGACCAACTGAACGACGCGCTGCACGTCGTCACGAGCGAGCTCGCACGCTTGGGGCATGTCGAAGCACTCACGGATGAAGAAGTCGCGCGTGCGCAGCGCATGGAGCTTGCCTCGGAGCTGCACCGCTTCGATGACGCCGAGAACATCGCCAAAGCGATCCTGACAGCGCGCGCGGAGGGGCAGACCCTCGACGCCTATCGGCAGCGCTTCGAGTCCATGCAGCGCGTCTCACGCGCGGACGTCGCGCTGGCGGGGCTCACGTGGATTCGCCCCTCGGATGCGCCGATCGCCGTGCTGGGCGGCGGGCTCTGGATCGCGACCCACGACCTCTCCGCACCCGGTGGCTACGAGCGCGCGCAGTGAGCGAGTGCTGCTCAATGAAAGTTCTGCACGGCCCAAGTGGAGCCGCTGGGCGTCACATAGAAACCACACGAGACTGAATCGAACGAGGTCGACGACATGTTGATGTAGTGGCCGTGCGGAGGAGGCCCGTAGAAGTCGCCCGGGCCCTCGTCCCACATCTGCTGAAGGCAGCCCTCGATCGTCGACTCCACGCTGCCCCAGCCAGGGCACTCGTTCTGTCCATTGCCGCCCGGACAGATGCGCGCGCTGAAGCCCGCATGCGGCGTCATGCCGTGCTCGAAGTCGTATTGCGCCATCATGTCGGCGCAGCCCTCCCCCGCTCGGTCGCGCATCAGGGGCTGAAGGTGCTGACACTCGCAGCGAAACTGATTGATGCGTCGCACGCAGTCCTCGTGTGCATCGCCACTCGTCGGCGGTGTCGTCGGTCTGCACCCAGCGATGGGCTCCGCAAGCGGCGCACCCAACATGCAGGGCCCGCCCATGCTCGGCACGTATGCATCGGGCAAAGGTGCGCTGTACGCATCCTCCCCGGGCGCAACGAACGCATCCGCAGCGGACGAGAGCCCGCTGTCGATCGACGGGCCCGCGTCGGTACTCGCCCCGAGCAAGCCATCGCAGCCTGAGAGCGTGACCACAGAGAGCATCGACACCTGAGACAACAAGGTTCGCATCCTGCAAGCGTACGCCCGCGCGGCAAAGTTCTGTGAACGATGCGCCGTCTGGGTTGACGTGGTGCCTCTGACTTCTCGATAGTGCCCACGCGTTGATGCGCGACGACATTCGAGCGCGTTCGTTCCCCCATCCATTCGAGAGGCTCTGCAATGAGTGAACTTAAGTACGACGGCAAAGTCGTCGTGGTCACGGGTGCTGGCAATGGTCTTGGTCGCACGCATGCGCTCGCGTTTGCGAGGCGCGGCGCAAAGGTCGTGATCAACGATCTCGGTGGCTCGCATACCGGCGAGGGCAAGAGCAGCTCCGCTGCGGACAAAGTGGTCGAGGAGATCAAAGCCTTCGGTGGCGAGGCTGTGGCCAACTACGACTCGGTCGAGTTTGGCGACAAGATCATCCAGACCGCGATGGACACATTCGGTCGCGTCGATGTGCTCATCAACAACGCAGGCATCCTCCGCGATGTCTCGTTCGCGAAGATGACGGACGCCGACTGGAACCTCATCGACAAGGTGCACGTCTACGGCGCCTACAAATGCTGCCACGCGGCGTGGCCGATCATGCGCGACCAAAAGTTCGGGAGGATCATCCTCACCGCGAGCGCCGCCGGCATCTACGGCAACTTCGGCCAAGCGAACTACGCGATGGCCAAGCTCGGCCTCTTTGGCCTCGGCCAAACGCTCGCGATCGAGGGCCGCAAGAACAACGTCTTTGTGAACACGATCGCGCCCGTCGCAGGCTCGCGCATGACCGAGACGGTGCTCCCGCAAGACCTCCTCGACGCACTCAAGCCCGAGTACGTGACCGAGCTCGTTGCCTGGCTCGCGCACGAGAGCTGCCAGGAGACCGGCGGCCTCTTCGAGGTCGGTGGCGGCTTCTACGGCAAGCTCCGTTTCGAGCGCACCAAGGGCAAGACGTTCCGCCTCGGAAGGCCCGTCTCGGCCGAGGACATTCAAGGCGCGTGGAAGGACGTCACGAGCTTCGAGGACGCGACGCATCCCGCGAACATTCAAGCCGCGCTTGAGCCGATCATGGACAACGTGAAGGCGGGCGTGAGCCGTGGCGGCAACAAGTTCATCGATGTCGACGCCGCGCTTGGCTACGAGTACCCGACAACCACGCTCAAATACGACGAGCGCGATTTGTCCCTCTACGCACTCGGCATCGGCGCCGCCGAAGACCCGCTCAACGAGAGCGACCTCCGCTACGTCAATGAGATCCACGGTGAGGGCTTCATCGGCTTTCCGACCTTCGGCGTCGTGCCTCCGATCAAGGCCATCTTCGATCTCGGCAAGCAGGGCAAGACCGCGCCTGGCTTCAACTTCGGCCTCGATCGCGTCCTTCACGGTGAGCAGTACCTGGAGGTGAAGAAGCCCATCCCCGAGAAGGGCAAGCTCACGCAGCGCTCGAAGGTGATCGCCATCTACGACAAGGGCTCGGATGGCGGGCGCAAGGGAGGCGCCGTCGTCGTCACGGAGTTCGAAGCCGTCGACGAGTCGGGCGACGTGCTCTTCAAGAACGAGGTCACGACGTTTGTTCGCGGTGCCGGTGGCTGGGGCGGCGATCGAGGCCCCGATGAGAAGAACCTCAACGCCTCACCCGACCGCGCACCGGATGCCACGATCGAGCAGCGCATCCACCCCAACCAAGCGCTCCTCTACCGCCTGAGCGGCGACTGGAACCCGCTTCACGCCGACCCAGGCTTCGCCAAGGCGTTCGGCTTCGAGAAGCCCATCCTCCACGGCCTCTGCACGTTTGGTTATGCGGCACGCCATGTCGTTCAGACCTACGCGCCGAAGGGTGACGCGCGCTTCTTCAAGAGCATCAAGGTGCGCTTCGCAGACCCAGTCCTTCCTGGTGAGACCATCATCACCGAGATGTGGAAGGAGTCCGACACGAAGATCCTCTTCCGCGTGAAGAGCAAAGACAGAGACAAGGTCGTCATCTCCAACGCGGCCGTTGAGCTCTACAGCGAGATCCCCAAGGCCAAGGCGAAGCCCGCAGCCAGCGCAAGCACGGGCGCAGTCGCAACCGGACCCAACTCCGCCGACATCTTCGCGGGCATCGCCGCCTTCTTCGCAAAGACCCCTGGAACGGGCGACAAGGTGAAGACGGTCTTCCAGTTCCAATTGTCCAATCCATCGTCCGTCTGGACGCTCGACCTCTCCTCCGGCAATGGCTCGGTGGCATCCGGCGAGACGGCCGCACCAGGCTGCACACTCGCCATCACGGAGGCCGACTTCCTCGACATGTGCACCGGCAAGGCCGACGCGATGAAGCTCTTCACCGGCGGCAAGCTGAAGATCACGGGCAACGTGATGGCCAGCCAAAAGCTGGACTTCCTCAAGAAGGTCGACCCGGCAGACGTCACGGCCGCGATGCAGAAGCGTGCCGGCGGTGGCGCCGCAAGTGCACCCGCAGCAGCGCCAACTTCGAGTGAGCCGACGAGCGCCGACATCTTCGCGGGCATCGGCAAGTTCCTCCAGAAGACACCCGGCACGGGCGACAAGGTGAAGACCGTCTACGTCTTCCAATTGTCCAATCCATCGTCCGTCTGGACGATCAACCTCGCCTCGGGCGACGGCTCCGTGAGCGCCGGCGCAGCTGCCGATGCGGGCTGCACGCTTGAGATCAGCGACGCCGACTTCATGACGATGTTTATTGATTCGCCTAACGGCGAAGGTGCCCGAGGCAAAGCCGACGCGATGAAGCTCTTCACCGGCGGCAAGCTGAAGATCAGCGGCAACATCATGGCGAGCCAGAAGCTCGACTTCCTCAAGAAGGTGGACCCTGCCGATGTGCTCGCCGCGGCGAAGGCGCGCACCGGAGGCGCTGCACCTGCACCGACGGAATCGAAGAAGGATCTCTTCGGCAACGCAGCCGCACCCGCTGCTGCAGCAGCACCGAGCGGAGCTGCAAGCGCACCCGGCCTCATCGAGAAGCTGCGTGGCAAGCTGGCTGCGAATGCACAGCTCGCAGGCGAAGTCGGCGCGCGCATCGAGCTTCGCGTGAAGGGCCCGGATGCGACCTTCGACATCAACCTCAAGGGCGCGAATGCCATCACCGAGGGCAAGTCGGAATCACCCGACATCACACTCACGTTGAGCGACGCAGACTTCGCCAAGCTCAGTGCAGGCGGCTCACTTCACGACATGTACCAACGTGGACAAATGCGCGTCGATGGTGATGCGCATCTCGTCAAGAAGCTCGGCTTCCTCACCTCCATCGCGACCTGATTGCAACATTACTGAAAAAGGATTTCAATATGGGACAAAGAGTCAATGTGATCGGCGTCGGCATGGTGAAGTTTCAGAAGCCCGGCGCGAGTGACGACTACAACGTGATGGCCGGCAACGCGATCCGTGAGGCGATCAAGGATTCAGGCGTCGACTTCAAAGACATCGAGCAAGCCTTCGCAGGCTACGTCTACGGTGACTCCACGTGCGGTCAGCGCAGCGTCTACGAGGTCGGCCTCACCGGCATCCCCGTGTTCAACGTGAACAACAACTGCTCGACGGGCTCAAGCGCGTTGATGCTCGGTCGCCAAGCCGTCGAAGGCGGCATCTCCGAGTGCGTGCTCGTTGTTGGCTTTGAGCAGATGCAGAAGGGCGCGCTCGCAGCGCAGTGGAGTGACCGCACCAACCCGCTCGATCGCCACGCAGGCGTGATGAATGACGTGCAGGGCTTCACAAGCGCACCCGGCGCCGCGCAGATGTTCGGAGGAGCCGGACGCGAGTACCGATGGAAGTACGGCACCAAGCGCGAGACCTTTGCGAAGGTCGCCGAGAAGGCCCGCAAGCACGCCGCGAAGAACCCCTACGCGCTCTTCAAGGAGACGTACTCGGTCGAGGAAATCCTCGCGAGCCCGGAGGTCTTCGACCCGCTCACGCGCTACCAGTGCTGCCCTCCCACATGCGGCGCGGCCGCCGCGATTTTGTGCAGTGAGGACTTCGCGAAGCGGAAGGGAATCAGTAAGAGCGTCTACATCGCAGGCCAGGCGATGACGACGGACTTCGCGTCGAGCTTCGAGACCTCGATGATCAAGATGGTCGGCTACGACATGTCGAAGGTCGCCGCCGAGAAGGTCTACAACCAGGCCGGCCTTGGCCCGAACGACGTGCAGGTCGTCGAGCTTCACGACTGCTTCACCGCCAATGAAGTGCTGACCTACGAGGCGATTGGTCTCGCCAAAGAGGGCGAAGCCGAGAAGCTGATCTGGGATGGCGACAACACCTTCGGCGGCAAGTGGGTGACCAATCCCTCCGGCGGCCTGCTCTCGAAGGGGCATCCGCTTGGCGCGACCGGCCTCGCGCAATGCACTGAGCTTGTGTGGCAGCTGCGCGGCACGGCGGGTGAGCGTCAGGTGCCGAATGCGAGGGTCGCGCTGCAGCACAACCTCGGCCTTGGCGGCGCCTGCGTGGTGACGATGTACCGAATGGATTGAGCGCGTCCGCGCTTGATCGATGTTCTTAAGAAAGGCGCCCTTCGGGGCGCCTTTCTTCGTTCCTTCGACCGAACTCAGATGCCGCGTATCGCGACGATCCCTTCGCCACGCGCGAGCCAGACGGACGTCTCGCGGTGGAGAACTCTTGGAGGCTTCTCAAGGTAGTGCGCGGCGCTGCTGCTCACGAAGAGCGAGTGAAGCAAGAGCTCGACGGTATCGGTTCGGCTTGTGCCCACGACGGGCTGTGCACCTCTCACCTCAACGAGCGTGACGAACTCCGCGTGTGGCTCCGCGATCACCGCCACGGAGGCTTGCTTGTCGGGCTGCGCCCATTCGTAGAGTTTGCCAGGCGCGGTCTCGAGGAAGAGCGTCTCGTCGTACTCAAAGAGCACGCCCCCTCCGAGCCAGTCGCGGACGTCCAGCGCGTGCGTACCCTCGCGACGAAATACCTCGAACTCAAGCGGTGTGGGTTGTCCAAGCCAAGCCACTGAAACGTTGCCCTCATTGAGCACGAGCCAGCGCTGCGTCGGAAGCGCACCCGGAGGCAGCACGCACTTGTCGGCTCCACGCGCGAGGGCCAACGAGAACTCGTCCCCGTCACCGCTATAAACGATCGCCACGCGGCCACGAGCTGCGCTCTCCGCGAGGCGATGAATCGCGCCTCCGAGCTCGTGGAACCACGACGACCGCATGCTGCCGCTGAGCGTGAACATGAGTGCGCTCTCGCCTCGGCGCGCGGCTTCGACTTCGTGACGTACATGTTCGGGTGAAGACAGAAGACTGCTTGCAAGCGCGCGTTCGAGCGCGTCGCGCGAGGGCCAAGCGAGCGCGCCAAAGTAGATTTGCTCCGCTGACATGGGGCGATGATAGCGAGCCTCTGCGTACGCCACCTCGCGCAAGACCGAAGTCTTCTCTTGGTGATCAAGACTGTGCGCAAGAGGCCGAAGTCAGCCGCGGCTCCCGCGCATTTTGGAGGCATGATCCCCAGACTCGATGCAGCGCATCATCCACCAAGTCAACACTGTTGACATTAACCTCAGCGAGACCCTTCGCTGGCAGCGGCTTGGCCCGAGCGACCTCTCCACAGTGCGTGAGGAAGGGCTCTTCGCGAAAGCGTTTCGGACGCAGAAGCATCGTGTGCAGATCGAGGTGCGTCGCCCTTCGCTCGAAGACCCGTGTGTTGAAGTGACGCTCGTCTGCGAGGAGGAAGACGCCGCGCGATTGTCAGCGATGGTGCCGGGTGTGCTTGGTTTGGAGGACACGACG
>JBILQT010000458.1:0-4523 GCA_044373065.1 Sandaracinaceae bacterium | reverse complement strand
AGAGCACGCGCTCGCTCCACTTCTCAAGCGTCGGGAGGTCCGCGTCCTCAAGACGCGCAAGCCATGCCTCGGACGCTGTCGGGAACTTCAACAAGAGCAGCTTGCGCAGGGTGACGCGAACACCGCGCGGAATTCCCTGCTCGATGCCTCGCTCGATTCCCTGCTCGATGCCTCGCTCGATTCCCTGCTCGATGCCTTCATCAATCCACTGCTGCGCGATGCTTCGCATGACGGCCTCACTCTTCACCGAAAGGTGAACCAGCAACACTTCTTCAGTTCGTGGTGTTCGAGAAAGCGCTGCACGCTCTGAGCGTCTTCGGTGACCACGACAATGTAGCGAGTTACCGCCGGCCGCGGCCTTTGCGCTTCTACGCGAACACGTCTTCGATCGAAGTCGAAGAGAGCACGCGCTCGCTCCACTTCTCAAGCGTCGGGAGGTCCGCGTCCTCAAGACGCGCAAGCCATGCCTCGGACGCTGTCGGGAACTTCAACAAGAGCAGCTTGCGCAGGGTGACGCGAACACCGCGAGGAATGCCCTGCTCGATGCCGCGCTCAATTCCCTGCTCGATTCCCTGCTCGATGCCTTCATCAATCCATTGCTGCGCGATGCTTCGCATGACGGCCTCACTCTTGATTAGTTCGTGATGTTCGAGGAAGCGCTGCACGCTTCGGGCGTCTTCGGTGACCACCACAATGTAGCGAATCAACGCGCCGAGTGTCTGCGTGGGCAAGTTCCTTTCTTCGAGGGAGCGGAACGCCTCGGCTTGCTCCCAGAGCACGACCACGCCGCGCTCACGCAGGTCGCGCAGCAGCTTGAAGGTGAACGCGAGAAGCTTTGAGAGGCGTAGGTCGAGCGCTTGATCCGTGGAGAGGCCAATGTCGTCCACGAGGTAGTCGAACTTCGGCACGAAGCGCAGCAGCGCAGCGGGTGCGCCCTGCAATGCAAGCATGGATTCGAAGTTGGTCGCGGCCGTCCAACCGCCTTTGGCTTGCGAGAGCACGATCGGAATGATCGGCGGCAGGGGCGCGCCCGGGTGGGCGTTCTCCCACGCTTCCCAAATGCGAATCTCATAGCGCAGCAAGCGAAACGGCATGCGCGCATCGACCTCGCTTTGGTGCTCGAAGAGCACGTAGACGCAGGCATCGCGGTCGTTCAGCTGCATGCGGTAGAGAAGATCCGTCTCGCGCTCGCTCAACTGCGCGTCAACAAAAGTGCCTGGCTCAAGCGAGAGCGTGGACCAGTCGATCGCAGCGGCGATTTCTGCTGGGAGAAGGCTTCGCAGCTCCTCGCGGGCGTACTCGAGCTGGCCAAAGATGGCTTTGAAGAGACCGTCGTGGGGTTGTTTGCTCATGCGCTGCGCATCGACACGAACTGCGCGCCGTTGCGTCGCTCTCGACGATTTGGCCTTGCGACCTCGCAAGCCTCCTTGCGACCTCGCAAGGCTCTTCAAACGACGATGGCCCCCCTCAACGGTTGCTCATACTTGCGCCCCACCGCCGTGATGCTCGTGCTGCCTCGGCCATCGACGGGACCTATCTGCACGAAGAGAACTTGGTCGACCCAATGGTGCACTGCCTCGCTGAGGCGGCCCTTCAGTTCGATCAGCTCCATGTCGGTGAGCTCACAGCGGAAGACGCTGTACTGAAGGTGATCGCCGTAGCCGCGCATGATGCGGAAGACACGACGTAGGCGGGCGTCGTCGCAGATGTCGTAGGTGACGAGATAGGCGGTGCGCATCGGGTCTCCCTGGTGTGTCGTTCAACGCGTTCGGAAGGCGGGGTACGCATCGATCTCGCCCGTCATGCAGCGCGCGAAGAGGCGTGCCTGTACTTCGAAGATGCGCCGGTACGAGATGCGGTAGCCGAAGATGGGATGGCTCACGAGTTGATCCACGCGGCGCTCGTAGGCTTCGATGAAGCGCTTGCGCCCTGGCGCTGTGAGCGCACATCCGGCGGGGGATCGAATGAAGTCGGTGGCGGTGACGACCTGCGTGTTGAGCGCGTTCACGACGACCGAGTCGGCGACGAGTGGACGCATCTCCTCCATGAGGTCGAGGGCAAGCGCGGGGCGGCCGTAGCGGGGCTTGTGAAGCGCGCCGATGAGCGGCTCCAAGCCGACTGCCAGACACGCTGCGACGTAGTCTTTGGTGAGGAGCGAGTAGGCCATCGAAAGCAGGGCATTGATCGGGTCTTTGGGCGGACGTCGGTTGCGTCCGTTCATGTCGAAATCACCCTCGGCTGCTGTTCCCTTCAGGAGCTTGGTGAAGCTTCCGAAATACTCGCGCGCGCCAGTGCCTTCGAGGCCGAGGAGTGACTCCACCGACTCGGCTTGCTCGGCCTTCTTCGCGAGGAACTCGAGTTCGTGCAGCGTGGTGAGTGAGACGCCCGTGGCGTTGCGTCGAAGCATCGTTCGCTGGTTGCGGAGCTTGGCTGCGACGAAGGCGCGTGCGAGGGGAAGGCTCTGCTCGCGATCACCCAAGACGCGATGCTGCGCGATGCGTAGCTCGACGTTCTTGGTGCCGTGTCCGGTCGTGCGTCCACGAAGCCAGCCACCGCTGGAGAAGAACATCACGGGGATGTCGCGTTCGAGGAGCGCGACCATCGCTTGTGTCGTGATCTGCACGTTGCCGAACACGGCGATGTGCGATGTCTGCGGCAGGCGCGCATGGACCGGTGCAGAGCCTGTTCCCTCGACACGAAGCGTGTCGCCGTCGAGCGTCAAACGGGCGCCTGGTGTCGTCACGTAGAGCGCCGTCCCCTCCTCATGCGAGGGATGAAGACGTCGCAGCTCGAAGAGGGGCTGGGCGCCCCTCCTCGGCCCTTGCAGGGCCTCACCTCCCATCCGCATCGGCGGAGGCTCGGGTTCCTCGCCTGCGAGGCCCCAGGGGTCCTTCTCCATCGGGCCGTAGAGGTCACCGAAATCGAAGCCGAGTTGTGGCGGGGGCTTCACCTCGGGCTCGTCGAGTGGATGGCCTTGAAGGCCCTTCAAGAGTGTCACTTCATCGGGCAGACAAATGCCGACGAGCGAGCAGCCTTTGCACTTTGGGTCGTCGACCAGAGGCTCGGGGATCACTGCCTTCTGCGCGATCTCTTTGACGCGCCTGATGGCCCCGAGCGTGGTTTGAATCAGGCCCTCGGTGATGGTGATTGGCACACGACGTCGCTCGCCCGAAAACCAGATCTCGCCGTGCGGGACGTTGTAGCCGTGCTCACGCAAGAGGAGCACCTGCGCACAGACCTGCGCGCGCTCGGGGAGGTAGGCGCCCTCAGCCACGTTGGGCCCCTTGCCACGCTTGTGCTCGATCGGAACAACGATGCCGTTCTCGCCTTCGACGACATCAAGCTTTGCCGTGAGGCCGAGCGCTTCGGAGGTGAGCCAGACCGACCGTGCTTCGAAGGGTGGAGGCTCTTCCGCATCGCCGTCTTCGCCCTTCGCATCGCTTGCTTTCGAGGGCGGCTGCAGCTTGCCCTTGCCTGCATCCACGCGCCGATGAACGAGCGTGCCATCGGCCGTAAAGACGTTGTTCTCGAACTCGCCCTGCACCCACTCGAGATAGAGCAAGCGCTCGCAGTAGAGCACCTCGTTGATCATCCGCGCGGGCACTGCGTCGGGCACGTCGGCTTGCTCGGGAGAGATGATCGGCAGCGTCTTGGGGCGCGGCATCGGCACGCGCTCCGTGGGCAAGACGGGCAATCGTTTGGCACCATCACGTGCATCGCTGGGCATCGCGAACCTCCGTGTCGAAGCGTGACGAAGAGGGAATCGCGGGCGCCAATTTGTGGCGAAGTCTTCTGGCTTGCGACGTCGCAAGGCGGCTTGCGAGGTCGCCAGGGTTGTCTTCGCGAGGCGATTGGACGAGAGTCGGTCAGAGCTGGGGCGTGTCGCGCGACTCGGCTTGAGTTCGGCTTTCGCATGCGAGTGCCTCGGTGATTGAAAGACCCCCGGGGTCGCTCGCAAAGGCCGTAAGTCTTTGACAACAGAAGACTTTTTGAAGCCTACTGAGGTCCGGTTCGTTGAAATCTTCTCCCTTGCAATCGGTCATTTTCGAACCGCTCGCAAAGCGCCCCGCAGCGCGCCTATTTTGTTGGGATTCTACGGAGTCTCTGTTCCGTCGTGATGAGCGACGGCCCCTTTGAAGCAGCGGCTTGACCGATACCGGGTTTGACGCTATCGAAGCGCTGTTCCGTCGTGATGAGCGACGGCCCCTTTGAAGCCCCTCGGCAGTTGAACGCGTACGAACGCGCCGCAATGCAGCTGTTCCGTCGTGATGAGCGACGGCCCCTTTGAAGCGCCTTCGAAGCGGCGAAGCGCGTCGTCAAAGAGCGTGACTGTTCCGTCGTGATGAGCGACGGCCCCTTTGAAGCCACCGCTTCGGGCGCGCCACGCTCTTCGAGCACACGCATCGCTGTTCCGTCGTGATGAGCGACGGCCCCTTTGAAGCTGCCCTTTTTGGGGTCATCGTAGCGATAGACTTTCGGCTGTTCCGTCGTGATGAGCGACGGCCCCTTTGAAGCCGCTGCGA
>JBILQT010000131.1:0-19649 GCA_044373065.1 Sandaracinaceae bacterium | reverse complement strand
GCGTGCACGTCGTGCCAACGCAGGACCAGCCGCTCTCCGTGCGACACGTGCCCGAGCAGCCATCGCCCGCGGTCGTGTTGTTGTCGTCGCAGGTCTCGGGGGCGTGCGTCAGGCCGTTACCGCAGATGGGCCCGCAGACGCTGGGTGTGCCCGCGCACGAGAAGCCCGTCTCGATGCGGCAGGTGGCTGAGCAGCCGTCGTTTGCTGCGGTGTTGCCGTCGTCGCAGGTCTCCGCGCCGTTGCGAACACCGTTGCCGCAGATCGGCGTGCACGTCGTGCCAACGCAGGACCAGCCGCTCTCCGTGCGACACGTGCCCGAGCAGCCATCGCCCGCGGTCGTGTTGCCGTCGTCGCAGGTCTCTGGTGCGTTGGTCAGACTGTTGCCACAGACAGGCCCGCAGACGCTGGGTGTGCCCGAGCATGCAAAGCCCGACTCGATGCGACACGAGGCGGAGCAACCATCGCCGGCCGTTGTGTTGCTGTCATCGCAGGTCTCGGGCGCGTGGATTGCGCCGTTGCCGCAGACAGGCCCGCAGACGCTTGGTGTGCCCGAGCATGCGAAGCCCGACTCGATGCGGCAGGTAGCGGAGCAACCATCGCCGGCTGTTGTGTTGCTGTCGTCGCAGGTCTCGGGTGAATTGGTCGTGCCGTTGCCGCAGATGGGCGCACACACGCTTGGCGCGGAGCCGACGCAAGCGAAGCCAGACTCGACCGTGCAGGTGGCTGAGCAGCCATCGCCCGCCGTCGTGTTGCTGTCATCGCAAGCCTCGGAGATCGTGCGAATGCCATTACCGCATACCTGCACGCAAACGCTGGGCGTTCCAGAGCATGCGTAGCCGCTCTCGGGCTGGCAGAGCGAGTTGCAGCCGTCGCCGTTGGCGAGGTTGCCGTCATCGCATCCCTCGAACCCAGTTGGGACGCCATTGCCGCAGACCGGCACCACCGTTACGGCCGAGAACGACCAACGATACTGGAGCGTCTGCGGGGTGGTGATCACGCCGAGCGTCCACTGGACGCCCATGCCGTTGTCGGTTGAGACGTTCGTATCGAGGTTGTTCCCAAGGTCGCCTCCACTCGCGACCTGAGTGTTCTGTGTGTTGTAGAAGGCCGAGTAGTAGCGATCCCAGACGCGGGCACCGGCGACGAACACCTGGTACTCGCCGGCCTTCGTCACACCGAGCACGGTGGGGATCGTGGGAGGCGGATTCGTCATCGAGTTTGGCTGCCAGAAGGCTGCACCGTTGTCACCGCCACTCAGGAAGGTGTCGGACATCTGGTAGAACTTAACGATCGCTGTGTTGCTACCGGGCGGCGTGATCACCGATTCGACATCAAATGCGCTGTCGAGGTTCACGTAACGAATGGTGAATCGGACGGTGAATCCGGCGGGATTCGAAACCGTTGTGATCACCTGCCAGGGCGAAATGACCGTTCCGGCGCCAGTCACCGCTGTCTGCGAGACGGCGGTCCATGCGCTTGTGAGCGTGGTGCCAACCGCAAGGCGAACAGGCTCACCGTTAGTGGCGTACAGCTGCTGTGCACCATTGCGGTAAATCTGCAGTGACGTATTCGGCTGAATGATGATCCGCAGACCATTGGTGGCATTCGTGCCGCCCGTCGGATTGATCGTCTGCTGCGCGGAAGCCGCGCTCGCAAAGCCAAGACACATCAGCACTGCAAGCGAACACACTGTGCGTATCGCTCGACTCCATAGGATCCCATGCTTCATCGCACCCTCCTTCAGTGAAACCGTACGCATACAGGGTAGGCACAGTCCCAAGCGCTTGTCACCACCTCCTTGTTTCAGATGGCGTTTGAGGGTTTCTGCCGATATCGCAGGAGGGGAAAGCCAACATGCGTTGAGCGCGTGCGATGGCTCCTACAACCACTCGGCTGAGAGCCGCGCCCATGCCCGTAGTACCGTGCGCGCATGGCCGAGAACTCCTCCGCACCCGCATCCTCTCCTGACGCGCCGCGCTCTGATGCCGATTGGCTCAAGCACGTGTATCGCGGTGACAAAGTCCCGCAGCTCACGGTGCGCGCAGTTCTGACCGGCATGCTCATCGGAGGCGTGCTCTCGCTCACCAATCTCTACGTCTCGCTACGCACCGGATGGAGCTTTGGCGTGACGATCACGGCCGCCCTCTTGGCCTACACAATCTTCGGTGCCTTGCGTGCGACGGGCATCACCAAGAGCAATCTCGGCATTCTCGAAAACAACGCGATGCAGTCGGTGGCGTCGGCTGCGGGCTACATGACGGGTGGCGGTACGGTCGCCGTGATCCCCGGCTTGATGCTGCTGACAGGCGAGACGATTGCGCCCTGGCAGGTCTTCTTGTGGATCACCTCGTTGGCCTGTCTCGGTGTCTGTGTGGCCGTGCCGATGAAGCGTCAGCTCATCCACCGCGAGCAGCTTCGCTTCCCGAGCGGCGTCGCTGCAGCCGAGCTTCTTCAGAGCCTCTATGGCGAGGCGAAGGCGCGTCCCGAAGACGGCGACTTGAGTGCGGAGCAGCTGGCCGTGGCCTCGCAAGCACGCGCGAAGTCGCAGTCCGCGGTGCTCTTTCTCTCCGCGCTCGTTGCGGCCGTCTACACCTGGTTTCGCAACACCCAATGGCGTCTTCCTTATTTGGCGTTTCGTGAAGGGCAGTGGCAAGGGCGCCTCGGAGCGCTGCCCGAGAGCCTGCCTCTTCCAGGGCAACTGCGTGGCATTCCGCTCTCGCAGTGGACGCTCTCGATCGACACGAGCCTCGTGCTCGTCGCTGGTGGTGCCCTCATGGGCTGGCGCGCGGCCTGGAGCCTCCTGCTCGGCGCCTCCATCAACTATGGCTTCCTCGCGCCGCATGGCTACGACGTGGGCCTCATTCCCCACGATGCAGTGGGCTATCGCAACATCGTCAACTACACGCTCTGGTACGGAAGCTCGCTTCTGCTCACCGCAGGCCTGCTCTCCCTCTTCACCGATCCGGGTGTGATCCGTCGCTCGATGGCTGCGCTTCGCGGCACAAAAAAGGACGAGAAGAAGCCCGAGGAGAGCCCCTATCGGCAGGGGCCGGACGTCGCAGATCCAAATGCAGACCCCATCGCGCATCTCGAGGTCCCGGTGCGCTGGGCGATGATCGGGGTGCTCATCTTCGGCCCGCTGATCGTCATCCTCGCAGCCCTCTTCTTCAACATGAGCTGGTGGGTCTCGGCCATCTGCATCGTGCTCTCGTTCTTCCTCGCGATCGTCGCCGCGCGTGCCACCGGCGAGACGGACACGACACCCTCGGGCTCACTCGCCAAGGTCGCGCAGCTCGTCAGCGGAGGCCTTGCCCCCGGCAGCGCAACGACGAACCTGATCAGCGCAAACATCGCCGCAGGTGTGGCGCTTCACGCCTCCGATCTGCTCACGGATCTCAAGGCCGGATACCTCCTTGGCGCGAACGCGCGTCAGCAATTCCTCGGTCAGTTTTTCGGTGTCGTTGCAGGCTCACTCTTCGTCGTCCCTGCGATGGCGATCCTCGTCCCCGATGCATCGGTCATTGGCACCGAGGCCGTGCCCGCACCCGCGGCCATCAGCTGGACGGCTGTTGCACGCGTGATGAGCGGCGGCCTCGATCACGTCTCCGATGCGACGAAGCTGCTCATCGCCGTCGGTGCACTCTCGGGCATCGTGCTCGTCGTGCTTGAGCGCATGTTGCCCAAGTACAAAAAGTACATCCCCTCGGCGATTG
Organism: Sandaracinaceae bacterium; assembly: GCA_044373065.1. Lineage (GTDB taxonomy): Bacteria > Myxococcota_A > Polyangia > Polyangiales > Sandaracinaceae > JAFLCL01. Next base: position 15,936 of record JBILQT010000131.1, on the reverse strand, counting down.
GCTTTGGTCTCGCATTCACGCTGCCCGCCTCGAACTGCATCTCGATGTTCGCCGGCGCACTCATCGTGCTCGTCCTTGAGATGACCAAGCCACGCGCCGCGGAGGACTACGTTGTCCCCGTCGCCTCAGGCGTGCTCGCGGGCGAGAGCTTGATGGGCGTCATCATCGCCCTGCTCACCACGATGGGCGTGATCGCCGCCTCGCACTGATCGCATTCACGCCTCAAGCGAGCGCGTGCGCCTCATACGGTGCGCGGAACGCCATGCTTTTGTAGCGTTTCACGAGGCATGTGGGCTGCAACGACACGCCGCATGGATCTCCGACCCGCATCTCTGCCGCCGCCCGACGCACCCATCGCCGGCACCGAAACCATCATGTACTGGACCACCGCGATGCGCCTCGCGCTCGGTGCTTGGACGGCCCTGGTGCCTCTCGTGGCGATCGCCGTCTTCGCCTATTGGCTCATCACCAAGCAGACCTCGCCCGTCTTCATCGGGGCGCTCTTTCCGCTCCTCATCAATCACTTCATCGGCGTCCTGACCTACGCCTTCTTCGCATCCCAAAACACACGTCTGCGCGGGCAGGCCTTCTGGATGTTCTCGTTCGTCGTGGCAGCCCCGATCTCGACGTTGCTCTACTGGTTCCTCTTCATCTGGCCCGCGCCGAGGTCACGTCGGCTCATCAAGACCCTCTACCCGGGCTGACTCAGGGCTTGTCGCTTCACGATCCGTGTTGGTCGCTGCGCGAAGACCTCTCAAGTAGAGCGCCTCAACCTCTGCACGCGCCCACGGGGTGCGCCGCAAGAAGACAAGGCTCGACTTGATGCTGGGGTCGTGTGTGAAGCACCGAACAGGCACCGCGATCCCCAGTGCCTCCCAGCCCATGCGCTCGACAAGCTGCTCCACCATCATTGCGAGCGTGATGCCGTGAAGCGGGTTTTTCGGCTGTTGGTTCATCGCGCGCGAGGCTCCCCTGAACGCCCTCGCAATGCCAGCAGACTTGCCATCTCCCGAGCGCCGCCCTACGAGGTGGGCTCCCTCAAGGAGAGAAGTCATGAACAAGAATCTTTTGCTCGCATCCGCCCTCATCGCACTCGTTGGTTGTGGCTCGTCCACGCAGGCCGCCTCCACGGAGACCGCCTCGACAGAGACCACCGCAGGCGCCGAAGAGAGCCATGCCTTTGCGCTCAAGACCGTCGACGAAGTCGCCGCACAGCTCGACACGAACGCTGCGGCCGTCGTTGTGTTCGATGTGAACAGCGACGAGAGCTACGCCGAGCATCACGTCCCCGGCGCACGCCACGCGGCCTACGACGGAGTGACCGCCGAGACGCTCACGGGCGTGGACCCAGCCGCGCACGAGGTCGTCTTCTACTGCGCCAACGAGTCCTGCCACGCGAGCCACACGGCCGCGGAGGCCGCAGTCGCCCTTGGCTACCAGCACGTCACCGTGATGAGCGGCGGCATCCAGGGTTGGGTCGCAGCAGGCAAGCCCGTCGAGACTGGCGCCGCGAACTGATCTGACCTCGCATCTCGCAAAACGAACACGCCGCCCGGTCATCCGAGGCGGCGTTTTCTATGATATCAATACGATAGAGATAGTATCGGTCGCTCAGCCTTCACCCGACCGCGCTTTGCGTGTGAGCCCCACGAGCACGAGCACGACGAGGGCGCCAAGCACGCTGCCGATCATCCCTGCCCCGTGAAAGCCGAGGACAGGCACGCCCATGAAGACGTTGCCCAGCACGCCGCCAGTGACGGAGCCCGCAAGGCCTACGCAGGTCGTCGCGACCAGGCCCATCGACTGCGCGCCAGGCGCGAGCACACGCGCGATGAGGCCGACGATGAGGCCAAAGAGGAGCCAACTCAGCACAAGAACAAGGGTCATGGGGTTCTCTCGTGATTGGAGATCAACTGAGGGCTGCAGCGACACGCGAGGTCAGCTGGGCAAGTGAGATGGGCTTGGCGAGCCAGCTATGAAAGCCACCGCTCTCTGAGGGCTGGGCCTCGCCCATCGCGATGACGGGCGCCTCGCCAAAGCGGCCCACGAGGTCACTCCCTACGCCGTCGCTGAGCTGCGTCGCAGAGAGCACGAGATCCACGCTGCGTGTACGCATCGCCTCGGCAACACCGTTCGCGGTAGAGACTTGATATCCGCGCGCCTCGAGCAGAATGCGCACGAGCTCAAGCACATCGCGATCGGTGTCGACCACCAGCACGCTTGCGCCTTCTGTCTGCTCGCGGAGCACGGACGGAGGCTCGGAGACGCTGCGTGTCGGCGGCGCCACCTCGGCCTGGGGCACGGGCGCGGCCGCCTCGCTCGCGGGCGCAAGCTTGCGGTAGAGCGTCCTTCGGTCGAAGCCCAGCACCCTCGCGGCCTGGCTCTTGTTGCCGCGCACAAGCTGCAGCACGTGCTGCACGTAGCGACGCTCAAGCTGCTCCATCGAGAGCAAGTCGGCGACGGTCTCGGGCATGATCGGTGGGCCTTGCTGCGCGCGATGAAGGCGCACGCGCTCGGGCAAATCATCCACCACGAGTTGCTCGTGTTGGGCCATCGCGACGGCGCGCTCGATGCCATTCTCAAGCTCGCGCACGTTGCCGGGCCACGGATATTGAATGAGCTTCGCCATCGCCTGCGTTGCGATCGAGTGCACACCCTTCTCGTGCTTCTGTGCGAATCGCGCGACGAACGCACGCGCCAAGATCGGCACGTCTCCATCGCGATCGCGCAGTGGCGGCACATGCACCGAGCACACGTTCACGCGGTAGAAGAGGTCCTCGCGAAAGCGCTTGTCGAGCACGTCACGCTCCAAGTCGCGGTTGGTGGCGGCGATCACACGCGCATCAAAGGACGTCTCATGATTGCCTCCGACAGCACGCACCGTGCGCTCTTGAAGCGCGCGCAGAAGCTTCACCTGCATCTCAAGCGGCATCTCGCCAATCTCATCGAGAAAGAGCGTGCCGCCCTGCGCTTCGAGGAAGAGGCCGCGCCGTGAGGATCGCGCATCGGTGAACGCGCCCTTCATGTGACCGAAGAGCTCGCTCTCAAGGAGTGTTGCCGGCACAGCCGCGCAGTTGATCGCCACAAAAGGCCCACTCGCGCGCGCACTGTTCTCATGGATCGCACGCGCGACGAGCTCTTTGCCCGTGCCGCTCTCACCTGTAATCAACACGGTCGCCTGCGTCGGCGCGATGCGCGTGATCACGTCAAAGACATGACGCATCGCGGGGCTCTCTCCGCGCAGCTCCTGAAACCCTTGCGAGGCCGCAACGACGGTGCGGAGGCGATGCACTTCGCTCTTGAGTCGGTGATGCTGCACGGCGCGATCCACGACCAGCGCGAGCATCTCGGGCTCCACTGGCTTCACGATGAAGTCGAACGCGCCAGCGCGCAGGGCGCCGATTGCGGCATCCATGCTCGCGTGTCCGGTGATGACGATCACGGGCAGGTCGGAGCGAAGCCGAACGATGCGGTCGCAGAGATCGAGCCCGTCCATCGGCAGCATCTTCAAGTCGGTGACGATGACCTCAAGGGCCTCATCCATCGCATGCGCGAGCGCCTCGCTCGGGTCGCTCTCGGGTGTCGCACGGAAGTCGCGAAGTCGAAGGCTCTCGCAGAGCCCCTCGGCCGCATCCGCATCATCGTCGATGACCAACACGGTCCCACGCATCGGGGGCCGCACATCGTCATGCACGCTCACAGGGTCACCGGCACTTCCAGAAAGAATGTTGTTCCGGTATCGCCCGTGGGCTCGACGCCGATGATGCCTCCATGGGCGCGCGCGATGCCTTGCGCGATGTAGAGCCCAAGCCCGACGTGGTGCGCATTCGCGTGAAAAAGGCCGCGAAAGAGACGGAGACGCGTCTCGGTCGAGGGCCCGCTGCCCTCGTCATGCACCTCAAAGCGAATGCCCATCTCGCAAGCCCGCGCACCCAGCACGATGGGCGCACCACGCGGTCCGTAGCGAAGCGCATTGTCGATAAAGACAGTGAGCGCGCGGACGATGCGCGGTCCATCGCAATCCAGTGAGGTCAGCGCTGCGTGCTCCGCGCGAATCGTCGAGGGTGAGGTGAGGCGCGATGTCGCCAGACTCACTGCCTCGTCGAGCAACTCGTTTGGAACATAGATCGCACGCGTGAGCTCAAGCGCATCGTCGAAGAGGCGCGAGACGTCATCGAGATCCGCAAGATGTCGACTCAGCGTGCCTATCGCGCGCTTCATGCGCGCAAGTGTTCCCACCATGCGTGGGTCTTCCTCGATGACCATCGTCTGTACGGCGTCGATCGCCAGCGCGAGCACCTGCAGCGGTGTGCGCACGTTGTGAGAGACGGCCGCGATCAGATCACTTCGCTCTGCGCGAGAGCGCTTCAGCTCAGCCTCAAGCGCTGCGCGCTCGCCCGCAAACTCGAGCAAGTGCGCGATGAGCTCGGCATGAAGCGCGGTGTGGTTTCCTGTCATCGAGTCTGCGGGAGGGCCGAGGTCGAGACTGCGATTCGGGAGAAGAGAGCGCGCGAGGTCGACGGCGGCCAGGAGCGAAGCGTTGTCCAACTGCGGCATAGGTGTGGCCTTGCAGGATGCGTGCGTGCCAGTGAGGCAGCGCTGTGGGCATCGAGGTGTGGCGTCTTGCACCACCTGAGGCGTTCTTGCGAACACACTGTGCAGCGGGGTCGCGTTTCCCACGTGCGGCACGAACGCTGCTGAGACGGAGCCTCCAGATGCGTCCTCTGCCCCACCTCCTCTGCACAGCGAGATGACATGCTCATCGAGTCCGACCCTTGCGCGACCCCGATGCCCTCTGCGGCAGGAGAATCTGGCGTCCAGAGCGCACAAGGGAGGGCCGTGCGCGTGCTTGTGGTGGATGACAATCCCGACGCAGCAGACCTTCTTGGCGAGGCTCTTTGTGCGCTCGGATACGAAGTGCGCGTGGTCTACGAGGGCCTCTCCGCGCTGGCGCTGGCGCCTTCGTTTCGTCCTGACCTCGCGATCCTCGACATCGGCCTCCCTGGGATGAGCGGCTTTGACCTCGCGGTTCGTCTTCGTGCGTTGCAAGGCCTTGAGGGCATCAAGTGCGTGGCCATCACGGGCTACGGCCAAGCAGACGATCGGCGTCGATCGCTTGAGAGCGGCTTTCACGCGCACTTGCTCAAGCCTATCGATGTACTGAGCCTCGAGCGTGAGCTTCGCCGCATCATGGGGTAGCGGCGCGAAGGGTCGCCTCGAGGCGGTCACGCCATCTCACCACAGATGGGGATCTGCGCCTCGGCGGACGCCAACCGGACTCTCAACGTGAGAACCGGACTCTCAACGTGAGAACCGGACTCTCAACGTGAGAACCGGACTCTCATCGTGAGAACCGAACTCTCATCGTGAGAGCCGGCGCAGGTGATGGCGTGTGCATTGCGATGTCGGGGGCATGAAACACAAGCTCACATCGGTCTCACTCGCACTCGCGGTTGCCTCCACATCGCTTGGCATTGCGGCGCCCATCGCACATGCCGAAGCACCTCATGGTCCGGTCCGCTTGATCGCGGGTTTCGGTCTTGAGTTCGGAGGCTTTGTCGACCAAGCCGAGGGGCTCGCGGGCGGCGGCAACCTGCACCTCGGTGTGCACTTCTTCGGGGTCGAGATCTACGGCCTCATCCAAGGCTTGATGGGCAGCTACCTCGGAGGCCCGCATGACGGTGTGGTCGTCGGCATGCTCTGGAACTCCGCGATGTTTGGGTTCGGTGCGAGCATCTTCCATCTCGCTGTCGGGCCCTCACTCGACTACGCGTGGAGCTGCACCAACAGCGCGGTCGAGACCAATTGCTACCAAGGCAACCCGCTCTTTGGTCTCGATGCACGCGCCGCCATTCAGGTGGATGGCTTCGCGCTCACCCTCGATGTGCATCCGACGCTCTACGGGCCAAGCACTGTGACCGCGATCGTGCTCGGTGTTGGCTTCGAGTACTGAAGCCAAGAGAAGAGCCCGGCCTCGCGCTGCGAAGTCGGGCTCCTTTGTGGTGCCTGGGTCAATGCGCTTTCAGTGAAAGCGACCCGTGAAGAAGAGCACCACGAGGATCACAAGGAGGATGCCGGCTGGCGACCATCCCGCGTAGCCGAGGCGCGTGTGACCGACGCCTCCGCCGATGAGAGAGAGGATGAGCAACACCAACAAGATCGTCATCAGCATGGCGCTCAGTGCCCCATCTTCTTGCCAGCTTCTTCGAGCTTCTTGCCGGCTTCTTCGAGCTTCTCGCCAACGAACTTCGAGACCTCGTGAACCTTGTCCGTCGTGGCCTTGGCCGCATCCTGTGCAGCCTCGTTCGTCTTGGCGACGGCCTCTTGTGCAGCCTCGGAGACTTTGTCGACGACGTCCTTTGCCTTGTCGGCCATGTGATCGATGCGGTGCTGAGCGTCGGGGGTGGACTTCGTGGTCATGGTGATTCCTTCGATAGGCCCGACGTGGATGCCGAGCGGCGTCGAGGTCATTGCAAATGTGTGCCCACACCGAAGTGCCTCGGAAAACATATGAACAACATATGAAAGGCATATGAGCGAATGCACGGGACGCAATGTTTGCTCGGTAATTGGTGCTTTTTCGCTACATGCGTGACGTCCGCGCGCAGGCTTACCTCTCGCGAAGACGCTGGCTTCGATGTCGCATTCAGCGCGGCATGCGCTCACGCTCCCAGACCTTCGCTTGGCTCACCCTCGGCGTCATCACGCAGGTCTCTCTCTGCACCACCTGCAGCGGTGCCACGTGGACTGCGGGGCCCTCGGTTCGCGCCGACCCGCGTCGCGTCGCCCTCGCGCTCGGCGATCAACCGCCGCACGTCACGCTCGCGCTGAGCGACCTGCCGCAGCTTGTCGTTCCACATCATCCACGCATGTGCTGCGCCTTCGGGATGGACATGCATGTCGACCTCGGCGCGCTGGAGGTTCCCTTCTTCGAAGTCGGCAACGTGATAGGCGAGGATGAGCTTCACGAGCACATCTACGACCTGCCGACAGGGGCCTTGGACTCGGAGGTGAACGGCCTCATCTACACCTGTCGCGGGGGTTGGATCGACACCTCGCATGTGCGTGAAAACGCCGACAACGTGCTCTATCTCGCGCTCACGATCGCCCCTCACCTCGCGACGGGAATGACGCTTGAAATCCCCGGTTTCGGAGCCCCCACCAGGCTCATCATCGACCCTGTCCCCGCGCGTGTGCTTGCGCGTGAGACGCCACTCAGTGTGGCCACCGCATTCGCGGGATGGATCGCCTACCGCGTCGGCATCTGGCACGAGGTGATGACCTGGTACGGCTACGAGATGGTCGCTGGTTTCTCCGAACAGCCCTCTGCGTTCTCCCCCGAAGACCTCTACTCGAACCTGCTTGGCATTCGCCTCGCGATGGCGGCGCTCGATGAGCGCGCATTCGGTGGAAGCGACGACTACAACGAGGCCATCGCTGCCTACATCGATGCCGCCCTCGACAGGCTGGAGGCCCAGCCACGCATCCTTGGTCGCGGGATCATGACGGGCCTTGATGGCGCGTGGTGGGACTCAACGCGGAGGCTGCCGGACAACCTTCTTGTGCAGCATCGTCGCTTCCCCTCGCGTGGTGAAACCTTGGCACCTTGGCGTGCAGAGGACGTCGAGACGGCGCCTGCGATGGCTGTGCTGCGCGCCACACTCGCGGAGGGATGTGGGGAGACGCGGACCAGCACGCTCGCGATTCCTGGCGATGTGGGCCGCATCTCGGCGAGGAACTTCGCGCATCTCTCGTGGGTGCCAGAGGGTTGGGCGGACAGCACCTTTCCTTTTCGCGAGGGAGCGGGGCGCCGCGTCGACGAGGCCGACCTCGATGGTCTCGTCGAGCAAGCGCACGCGGCGATGGAGCTCGTCTTTGGCGCGGGCTTCGATCGCCCGTAGTTGCTCAGTCCAATCGAACTTCGCTCTAGGCCATCATCGAAGGCCGCGGCACGTCGAAGGGTTCTTGGACACGAATCACGGCCAAGGATCCCTCCCTCGGGTACTCGACATCGACAGCGTGCGCGCGACCGAATGCTGCGAGCGCGCTCAACACCCCGGGAAAGGAGGGCGTTGCGTCGTGCACGAAGATGGTCCCGCCGCGCACCGTGCGTACGCCCCACTGAAGGAGATCATGCGTTGCGCCCTCGAGGCCGTGATCCCCATCGATGAAGATCACATCGAAGGCCTGAAGTGATTCTTCAGGGCTCGCGATGAGCGCGACATCGTTCGAGAGCGCGCGATGCAGCTTCACTGCGCTGCGATGCTCGCCCACGTTCGTCCAGAAGGTGTGCTCGTAGCCGCGCGTCCCAAACGCCGTCTCCACAAGGCGATCGAGAAACGCAAAGCGCGACCCGAAATGCCGACGCACGCCGTTCTGAAGAAACTCAGCGGACCATCGCATCGGGTCGATCACCACGACGCTCCCTCCGCGTGATGCGGCCGCTTGCGCGAGCACGCGTGTTGTCGCGCCCTGAAACGCACCAATCTCCAGTACGCGCGGTGCTTCGATGTTCGCGATGCAACGAGCCATCGTGGCCTTCTCGGATTCTGTTGTGCTCAACATGCGGGGAACTCCTCACGCGGGCCTAAATGGACGCGTGCCTGGCCCTGTGCAGCCCCCGTGCCCACATGCGGCATCTACGTTGCACTGCTTGCTGTGTCGTCGCAGCGCCGAGCGCTTTGCTTCCTCGCGCGACGCAGGAGAGAACCATGACCACGATCCACAGCACGAAGTCGCACACGCCCACCGCAACGAGCACCGCAGAGACGGCCACACACGATGCGAAGCGCGCTGACTACATCACGCGCGAAGGCCTCCTGGCCCTCCTCACCGACGACGAAGTGGCACGCGTGAGCACGATGGAATCCGCACCGCGGCTTGCCAATGACGAGGAATACGTGGACCTGCTTCAGCTCGCAGAGGGCGTGCGGAGGGTGCAGTCGTCGAGCGTGCTGACGATGGGTCACGTCCTTCCTCGAAGCGCCGTGGGCAAGGAAACCTGGACGAAGATCTGTTCGCGCCTCACAAGCACCTCGAAGTGATTTCGAGGACGTCTCAGAGCGATGCATGAGGCCCCTACGCAAGTAGGTGCCGCTGAGGCGTCTCCGTCTTCCGAAGCCGATGCACATGCCCGCCCCAACTGTGCGCCCACGCCACATGCGTATGTGGCGCACTGGGGCGAGGGCGCGCGGGCCCTCGCACTGCCGATGAGCGTCGCTCTCTTGCTTCGCCTGGCCCTCGTCGTTTGGGTGAACGTCGTCCCCCGCTGGGACGGCGTCATCTACACGCGCGCCGCAGAGCACCTCGCCGAGGGCCGCGGCTTTACCCGCGCGATCTTCACGCCCGGTCTCGATCAGCCGCTCACGGCGTTCTACCCCGTGGGCTTCCCTGCATGGCTCGCCGCGCTTCGCTTGATGCACATCGATGGACGCGGCGCGCTTGTCTTTCAAGCGCTGCTCGGGACGCTCTTTGTGCCCCTCGCATGGCTCCTCGCGCGACGCCTCGCGGATGCGCAGAGCGCACGCTACGCGGCATGGCTCGCAGCGCTCTGGCCGGGAGGCGCGGTCTACGCGTTGACGTATTTCTCCGAGCCCCTCTTCGCGCTCTTTGTGGGCCTTGCGACCGTCTCGGCGATGTCGACGCCCGAGCGAGGTTGGTGGCGCATGGCATGTCTCACGGGGCTTGCGATGGGCGGCGCTGCATGGGTGCGGCCCACGGCGATAGCCCTCGCCTTCGCCCTCGGTGCAGCGGGGGGGCGCACGTGGCGAGAGCGCGCCTCGGCAGCGCTTCTCACCGGATGTGTTGCGCTCGCGGTGGTCTCGCCCTGGATGCTCCGCAACGCGACCTTTCTCGATGGCCCCACGCTCTCGACGAACGGCAGCTACAACCTCCTGCTCGGCACCTATGGCCTAGGTGGCTACGAGGATTTGCCCGAGGGTGCAGATTGCGACCTCAGCCTCGAGGCAGCGGACCTCGATCACTGCCGCACCGAGCGCGCCCTTGGGCGCATCGCAGAGGCCCCCTTCAGCTGGCTCCTGCGTGGCCTCCACAAACTCGCAGATACCTTCACGCACGAGTCGACGCCGGGCCTCTACCTGAAGGAGGCGATCGACCATGCGACACACCGCGATCGTGAGTGGGCCTGGGGCATCACGACTGCGCTCTCGGCGCCCTATTGGGGCGCGCTCTTCCTGCTCGCCGTGGGTGCGCTCCTCATGAGGCGATGCGCAAGTGCGCCCCTTCAAGTGGTCCTCGCGCCCATCCTCGCGCTGGCCCTGATCCACTTCGTCTACATCGGCGGAGACCGCTACCACGTGGCCGTGGCCCCGATGATTCTGGCGCTGGCAGGTGTTGCGCTCGCGGCCGTTCGCAACTCCTTCGCGGTCGGCGTGGCAGACCGCCGCTGAGTCAGATGGCGTTGCGCCACCGCAACAGTGTTGGGCGACGCAATCCCTGCTTGGTCGCCATGTTGCACGCCATCTTTCTCACGTCGCACATCGCGATGAAGGAAGAGACGATCATGGCCATCTGGAATATCGACAGCTCCCACTCCGGCGTTCACTTCAGCGTCCGCCACCTGATGATCACCAACGTGCGTGGTGAGTTCACTGGCCTCTCGGGTCAGGTCAACTTCGACCCCGCCTCGGCGGAATCCGCCTCGCTGGAGGCGAGTGTCGACGCAGCATCGATCAACACGCGTGAGGAGAAGCGCGATGAGCACCTTCGCAGCGCGGACTTCTTCGATGTCGCTCAAAATCCGAAGATTTCGTTCAAGTCGACGTCAGTCACGAAGAAGGGCGACGGCTTTGCACTCACGGGCGATCTGACGATCCGTGGCAATACCAAGTCGGTCACCTTCGCGGTCGAGGGCGGAACGACGGTCGAGAAGGATCCGTGGGGCAACGCGCGGATTGGCGCATCGGCCACGGCGACGATCGATCGTCGCGACTTCGGTCTCACGTGGAACTCGGCGATCGAGTCAGGCGGCGTTCTCGTGGGCCACGACGTGAAGCTCACGATCGACGTCTCGCTCGTCCGCGCCTGAGCCTTTGCGGATGCCGTCGTCCGCGTGGCGTTGCTCCCGAGCAACACGCACGTACGATGGCTGCATGACGCAGCTCGATCTGAACGACGTGGCGATCTTTGTGCGTGTGGTGAACCGAGCCGGTTTCGCCAAGGTCGCACGTGAGCTCAACGTACCGACCTCCACCATCAGCCGCGCCATCTCGCGCCTCGAGGCCACCCTCGGGGCGCAGCTGCTTTCGCGGACGACACGCAGCGTGGTGCCGACACCCGAGGGCCAAGCCTTCTTTCGCGAGGTCGCTCCAGCCGTTGCCTCGCTTCATCACGCAGCGCGGGGCGTGGACGGCGCAGATCGCAAAGCGCGTGGCCGCTTGCGCGTGACGACCGCGAACGACATCGGGGCCACCTTTCTGGGCGAGGTCGTTGCGGGCTTCTCGCAGCGCTACCCCAACGTCGAGGTCGAAACGCTGCTCACACAGCGCACGGTGAATCTCGTGGAAGAGGGCGTGGATGTCGCGCTGCGCGCTGCCTCGAGGCTCCCCGATTCAAGCCTCATCGCGAAGAAGATTGGCGGGCTTGAGCAAGACCTCTACGCCTCGCGCGCGTACGTCCAAGCGCATGGTGTGCCCGCCACCGTGGAGGCCCTCGATGACCATGCCTGCGTGCTCTTTCGACCCAAAGACGGATACGCGACGTGGACGTTTCATTCCCGCGGCGACCGCAAGGAACTCACGAAGAGAGTGCGCGGCCGCATCGGCACCGACGACTTCTCCTTCATGCGCTCCGCCGTGCTCGCGGGTGCCGGGATTGGTCTCATTCCGCGCGTGATCGTCACCCACGATGTCGAAGCCGGAAGGCTCGTGCGGGTGCTTCCGCAGTACTCCTCGGAGGGCGCGACGCTCTTCTTTGTGCATGCGCCCGCAGCCGTGATTCCGGCCAAAATCACGCTCTTTCGCGATTTCGTGATCGAGGCGTTTGCGCGCTACGGGGTGACGAACGGCTGAGGCCTCAGCGCGTCGCGCAGTAGTTGAAGCTCCCCGAGCCAGGCACCTCATGACAGACGCCTGCACCGCAGACCTCATGGCCGTCACTGAGTGCCGTGGCGCAGACGCTGTCGAAGGGTGGGGCATCACTCGGAGAGGCTGCGGTCCCGTCGCAGTAGCAGGTGCAGCGCGCCATGAAGGCGCCCGAGCCGCCGACCCCGGTGCACTCCGAGTTCGCACCGGCAACGCACGCCGCATGCAGGCCATCAGGTGTTCGAAGGCACGCGCGCGAGGGGCCGCACACGATCCCGAAGGCGCCACAGTTCTCAGGGGTGTTCATCAACGTGCAGGCACCCGAGACACATGCGCTGTCGTCACCCGCGCCGCATGCGACGCCGTTGGCGACGGGCGGCTGGATGCATCCGCCCGCACTGCATGTGGGCGGGCTCGTGCACTCGTTGCCATCATCGGGCCCGCAGCCTGTTCCGTCGGCAACAAGCGGTGTGGTGCAGCCGCCACCGCTGCATACCGGAAGGGCTGTGCAGGGGTTGCCCTCGTCGCCGCCGCACACCGTGCCGTCGGCCACAAGAGGCGTGATGCAAGCGCCGACGTTGCACACGGGCAATGCCGTGCAGGGGTTGCCCTCATCTCCGCCGCACACGGTTCCATCGGCGACGGGCTGCTGGGTGCATGCGCCGCCCGCGCACACGGCCTGCGTGCACGGATTGCCGTCATCGACCATGCAGGGCACTCCGTCCGTCGGGGTGAAGCCACAGACGCCGCCCACGCATGCGGGTGCTGTGCAGGCGTTGCCATCGTCGGGACACGAGGCGGCGACGCAGAAGGCATCCACGCCCTCGGGCACATACGCATCGACCGGCATCGCGGCATCGACCGGCATCACCAAGCGCGGCACGCACCCGGTACCTGGCAGGCAGTACTGGTCGGCCGGGCAACGCTCGTCCACAGCGACATCGAAGCAGGCGCCCGCAACACACGTCGGGTCGACGCAGGCCACCGTGCTTGAGCACATGCTGTCGGCGGTGCACTGAGCCGGCGGACAGAGTGTTGGGTCGCCATCAATGCACGTGTCTGGAACGCAGATCCGTCCAAAACATGACTCGTTGGTCGCACATTCGAGGGCGCCGCAGCTGCGGGTCAGAATGACGTTGATGAGGTAGCTGTCCACGAAGGGAAAGACGACGGAACGCCTGGCTACAACACGGTTTCCACGCATCAGCGAGACCTCGATGGTGCGCCGCCCTGCGCTCGTATCCTGGTAGGTCGTCACGTAGCGTGGACGGCTGAATCGCTCGGCCATCGTGACTACATGGTCACGATTTTCCCCCGCATCGAGTCGCACGCGCACGAAGTCGAATTCCGCCCTCGGGATGTAGTCGGTCTGCACGTTGACGATGAGCCCCTCGGAGCGCGGCGTCGGGCATCCGAGGGCCAGGGTGAAGAGCGCCAGCACTGCGATGAGGGGTCGAAGTTGCACCGCTTGAGTGTACCGACTCGGTCTCTCTCACCTCACGAAATGCGTTTGCCGGGCTCGCCCAACGCGAGCGCTGTCTGCATGCGGCGCTCAAGCACGGCACGCTCGAAGGGTGGCGCGAGCGAGATCGCTTTCTCGTAGAAAGAAATCGCTGCGTCGCGGTGACCCAGGCGTCGATGCAGATCGGCATAGGTTGCGAGCCAAAGATGCGAGGCCGAGAGCCACGTCGGCGGACGCATCGTCTCAAGACGCACCAGCGCGGCCTCTGGGCTCACCGCATAGGAGATCGCGATCGAGGCATGCAGCACGTGAAGGGGCGAGGGGTCGATCTCTGCGAGGCGCTCGTAGTGCTGCACGATCACAGCCCAGCGTGTCTCCTCGAACGAAGGCGCGAAGGCGTGCTCGGCGGCGATCGAGGCTTCGAGATAATATTTCGATAATGTCGATTCACTTGAGGCGCGACGTATCGCCTCGAAGGCCAGGCCAAGCTCATCGCGCCGGTAGCGCGTGCGGTCTTGATCTTCGAGCAGGATGGGATGCCCCTCGTCATCGGTGCGCGCATCGCGGCGTGCATGATGAAGATGCATCAGTGCCACGAGGGCCCAGGCCGAAGGCGAGGTGTAGCGAGGGTGCGTTGCGACGAGCCGCGCCAGGCGAATCGCCTCCTCACAGAGCTCAAGGCGCAGCACCGTCTCGCCGCTCGATGCGAAGTAGCCCTCCGTAAAGAGCACATAGATCATGCGCAGCACCGACTCGGCACGCGCGGGCATTTCCTCGGGCGTTGGCTCCTTGTTGAGGTCGACCAAGCGCATCGCCTCACGTGCGCGCTCTGCACGCTTCTGCACGTTCTCCTCGGAGGTCACCAGACGCGTTGCGATCTCTTTGGTCGAGAAGCCCGAGAGCGTGCGCAGGGCAAACACGATCTGCGAGGGCAGTGGAATCGAGGGCTCCGCGCAGGCGAAGAGGGCGCGCAGTTCATCGTCATGCACATCGTCTTGGAGCACCGCATCGAGCACATCGCCCGACGCGGGCTCTTCGATTGCGTCGAGCGCCTCGCTTCGCTCCGACTTTCGAAGCTCATCGATGATGCGATTGCGCGCCGCGCGATGGAGCCAGGCGCGCGCATTGGGTGGAACACCGCGCGAGCGCCAGCCCGTGGTGGCCTCGAGCATCGCCTGCGAGAGGCCATCCTCGACCGTCGCGATGCGGTGCGCGCCGAACTCGCGCAGGAGGGACGCAACGAGGCGACCGTACTCGTGACGCAGCACAAATCCGATCGCCTCGTCTGACATCAGTAGCCTGCGAGCTGACGCACTTCGAGGCTGGCGCCCGGTGCGTAGAGAACGGGGCAGGCCTTCGCAACGACGACGGCGTCGTCGTAGTCAGCGGCCTCGACGATGGAGTAGCCGGAGACCATCTCCTTCGATTCAATCGTCGGTCCGTCCGTCACAACCTGGGCCTTGATGGTGCGGCCCGTGGGCATGAGGCCGTCGCCCATATCCACGATCTGCGTGGGGAATGCGGTCTTCCACTGCTGCCACTGCGCGAGCATGGCCTGAAGCTCTTCGGGGGATGGCTGATAGCCTTCGGAGGATGCGGGGGTGCGGTAGACGAGGAGAAATTTGCTCATATCGATTTCCTTTCAAGGGTGGCCATTTGGCCTTCAATCAAGAGAGCGCGAGGACGCGGGCCTACCTTAGGTGAAGCCTTGCGTTCGCCGAACTCTCTCTGTTTTGCCGACACATTTCGGCAAGCGAGTTCAGTTCATGTGGGTGATGACAAGCGCGGCGACGACGAGGCTCAGGAAGTGATAGCCGCCGTTGATCCCCGTGAGCTTCCAGCTGCGCTTCTCCCAGACGGATCCGTTGAGGAGCGGTGGAAGGAAGAACCCAAGCCAGGTGAAGAACGCGGCTTGAAGCGCCTGGCTGATGGGGCTGATGGCCTGGCCCTCGATGCCCCAGGTGCTGGGCGTCCATGCGGCGATGTTGTTGCCGAGCACCAGCGCAATGAGGAAGCAGCCGGTGATGTTGGCGAGGAGGCCTTTGGCAAGCCCGGCACCTTGCTCGGCGTGGTCGGCGGGCAGGCCAAGCTCACGCAGCCAGGTCTTGCCGAAGAGGGGCGTGTACCAGACGAATCCAATGAAGAAGTTGAGAACGACGGCAATGGCAACGGCAACGAAATTGGGCTGAATGTCGGGCATCGGGAGTTCCTCTCGAAGGCGGTTTGCTTGGCCTTCACCGAGAGAGCGAACGAGCCCGACGCTTTCCGACACGGCTCCGAATCTTTTTTTGAAATTGTTTTTCGAGGCGGCGTTAGACCGCTCATCTTTTGGTTTGATCCTGGCTTACGTCCTCAGTCGTTCCTTGCGACGTAGCTCCGCTACGCCTCAGTCACTCCTTCCGGGCGCGCTCAGGCTGAAACCAAAATCTGAGC